>DATHET010000105.1:0-15337 GCA_035490315.1 Planctomycetota bacterium | reverse complement strand
GCTCCACAGTTTCGCGCTCACCGTCGTGGTCAGTGCAATCTGGAATCTTCCGCGCGGCCAGACGACCGCGACGAATCGCACCGGCTCTCCGCCCGTGCGCGGCGTCCCGTTGTAGTCGAAGCGCAGGACCTTGCGGCCCATCACGTAGATCTCGCGGCGGTCCTCGAGGTGCAGGTCGGGATTGACCGAGAGCTCGTCGACGTTTTCCGCGAGCAGTTCGTCGACCGTGAACCCGAATGCGTTCGGCAGCAGGACGAGGTTCATGTTGCCGTCGAGCGGATCGTTGACGTTGCGCAGCAGGCGCTCGTCGCTGCCCATGCGGCCGATGCTCCAGCCCTTGGGAATGAGAAGTCGCGCGTCGATGCTCGGCAGGTTCCAGATCTCGCCTTCGAGCGGCGGGAAGGGCGGGGCCTCGACGGCGCTCGCGAGCGTTTCCGCTTTTGCCGCGACGCGCGGAGTCTCGCCGGTCTGCTTCGTCACGCCGCTGAGTGCCACGACGCCAGCCACGGAAGCCACGACGAGTCCGACCACATAAAGAGGTTTCATTCGTCCATGGTCGGCACGATCGGCCCCGTTCTTGAGGCAGGGTCCGCCGCCCCTTCCCGGGACTGCCAAGGAGCCGTAGAGCCCGTTGAAAAAGTCGCCTACTCGGCTTCGCGCGCTTCGGCGATACGTCGTCGCGCTAGGAACGTCGTGCTCAGCGGCCAGGAAGGCTGCCTCCCGCTGCGAAGGCTCCGCAGGAGCCTCCGCTACGAGCGCTTCGCGCTCTAACGCGGGAACCCTTGCCGCCGTTCCGTCGCGCTCCTCGTCTCGCCTTCCCGCGCTGTGCCTCGCTACGGCGCCTTCTTCAACGGACTCCTCTAGCGGGCCTGGCGCTTGCGCAAGTGGGCGAACAGGATCGCGGCCCCGGCCCCCATCGCGGCCGAGAAGATCACCACCAGGGCTATCGGCATTTGGACCGTGATCCCGAAGCACCAGACCTCGGCCTGGCGGCGGTTGAGCGCCACGAAGACGACCAGCAGGACGACGATGACCCAGCCCATGACCTGGCGTGCGTTCATCGCGGCATTGTGGCGATCGCGGCGGCGCTCAGAAAGCCATGCCGACCGTGAAGTGCAGGACCGAGCGGTCTTCTCCGTTGTCGGGATCGGGATTGACCCCCAGGTCGAGGCGGATCGGGCCGATCGGCAGGACGTAGCGCAGGCCGACGCCGATCGCGTCCCGGAAGCCGGTGCTCTCGAAGTAATCGTCGTGGTCGAGCTGCACGTTGCCCGTGTCGAAGAACAGGCCGGCGTCGAGGTTGCCGGTGAGCTTCTGGCGCAGCTCGATCGAGAACACGTGGTAGACCTCGCCGCCGAGCGGATTGTTCTGGGAGTCGGTCGGCCCGAGCTCGTCCTCGCGGAAGGAGCGCACCGTGTTTTCGCCGCCGTTGAAGAAGCGCTCCTGCAGCGGGATCGAGTCGGAGTTGTGCGTGGGGACGATCAGACCGGTGCGCCAGGAAACGGCGAGCACGCCGTCGTCCCAGACCGGCAGGTAGGTCGAATGAGCGAAGCGCAGGCGCAGGAAGTCGAGCTCCGAGCCGATCGTTCCGTCGGCGACCTGGAAGGTGAGCTTGGTGAGGCCGCCTTTCGACGGCACGAACACGGAGTCGCGCGTGTCGAACACGGGAGTCAAGGCGACCGAGCTGATCTCGACGGCGTCGATCAGGGCTTGTACTTGCGGGCCGATCACGTCGACGTTGGACACGGAGGTCGAGCGGAATTCGTAGCCGAGGGTCGCGGAGAGGCGGCGGCTGAGGCGGCGGGCGAAGTTCCAGGCGAGACCGTTTTCGCGGCTGGTGAAGGAGGGCTCCTCGCGGCGGTTGGAGAACACGGAGAAGGTCGAGCGGATGTCCGTGCCGAACACGCGCGGCGTGATCAAGCTGACGCGGCCGCGCTGGGCGAGCTCGGCCAGCGAGCCGTCGATTTCGAGCGAGCGTCCCGTGCCGAACAGGTTTTTCAATCGCCCGCCGAGGCCGACGCGAAAGCGCTCGTAGGAGCCGTAGCCGGGCTCGACGTAGAGCTCGACCGCGTTGGCCTCGTTCAGCTCGACGATCAGCACGCGCTCCTCCTCGCTGCCCGGCGCGAGGCTGACGCGCACGCTGGAGAACAGGCCGCTCTGGTACAGGGCGCGGAAGCTCTCGCGCTCCTTGTCGATCGAATAGAAGTCGCCGCGATTGAGCGTCAATAGCTCGAGCACGGTGTCACGCTGCGTGCGCTTCACGCCGCGGATCTCGACCGAGGCGATGCGCACGCGCGGGCCGGGCTCGATCTTGAAAGTCACCGTGGTCGAGCCGTCGGCGCCGCGCTCGGGTAATTTCGCGCTGGCCTTGCCATCCGCGTAGCCGCGCGCCGCGAGCACTTCCTCCAATTGGCTGCGCACCGCGCCGGCGACCAGCGGCGAATAGGGCCGCCCGGTGAAGGCGTCCGCGGCGCGCTGCAGCGGCGCCTGGATGTCCTCCGGTGCACCCTCGAGCTCGATCTTCGTGATCCTCGACAGCACGCCTTCGACGACGTCGACCTTCACGCGTGCGTGGCGCTGCTTGGCGTCGAAGCTGGTCACCGGCTCGGACACGCGCGCGTCGAGGTAGCCGTTCTTGTAGAAATAATCCTCGAGATCCCTGGCCGCGCTCGCGATCTGCGATTCGACCCACCACACGGGGTGAGCGACCGAGCGCGAGGGCTTGGGGAAGAAGGCCTCCATCGTCTTGCGCGAAATCGAGGTCGCGCCGATGAATTCAAGATCCTCGAAAGCCACGCGCGGTCCTTCCTCGATGGTGAACACGGCGCGGTCGGGCTTGTTCTCCACGTGGACGAGCTCGTACGCGACCCGCGCGAAGCCAAAACCTTGCTTTGCGTAGAATCGCTCGATCGCGAAGGCGCCGTCGTCGACCGCCGAGCGTTCCCACTTGCCCTTGACGGCCTCGCCGACTTCGGCGGCGACGACTTCGCGCAGGTCCAGCGTGCTGAAGGTGTGATCGCCCGCGAAGCTCATCGGCGGCAATTCCTTGGCCTCCTTGCTCAAGCTCGAGCAGGCGCTCGAGACAAGCGCGAGGACTCCCAGGAGGACGGCCAGAAAGCGGCGCTTCATTGGAAGCGGAACAGGAGCTTGACGCCGAAATTGACGCGTTCGTAGATGTCCTTTTCCGCGCGCAGGAAAAGGATCTTCGACTTGCCTTTGGGATTGGGAGTCAGGCGGAAAATGAATTCCGTCGACTCGATGCCGGTCTGGCTCACCTCGGCGCCGCGATAGAACTCGAGCCGCTCGGAGATCGGGTCTTCGTTGCCTTCTTCGACGCCGAGCCAGCGCGTCAGGAGGTCGCGGCCGAGGTAGACCGCGACGGTCTGGGCCGCGGCGCCGCCGCCCTGGGCGCTCAGCGCGCTCTCGGGCAATTGGCCGGTCAGCACGAGCACGGCGAGCTCTTCGCTCGAGAGCGGCGGCGAGGAAGTGAACAGCAACTCGGGGTCGACCGAGGTCCCGCCAACCTGGGCCGTGATGTCGAAGCCGCGCACGCGCGTGGTCGCGGTGATGTCGAGGTCGGGTGCCAGGCTGCTCTCGCCACGGAACGTCATCACTCCGGACGTCACTTCCAGGGTCGCGGCCGGCAGTTTCACGCGCGTCGAGCCGATCAGGATCTTGCCGCTCAAGCGCGGCGCGGCGCCGCTGCCGCCGAGCTGCAACTGCGGGTCGACCGTTCCGCGCGCGACGTTGGTGTCGATGCGCATCGGCTTCAGGGCGGTGACCGCGACGTCGAACTGGATGTTGGCCCAGGGCTCGCGGCGCAGGAAGGGCAGCTCGAGCTCGCGAGTTCGGCGGTTGGAGTTGCTGCCCGGCAGGCTGATCAGCGCAAATTCCTTCGAGAAGCGACCTTCGACCAGCACCACCTTGCCCGACAACGAGAGCGAGCTCAGCGCGCCCTGGAGCTTGAAATCCGCGTCGGCGCGCAGCCGCAAGCCTTCCTCGCGAGCGACGAGCAGACCCTTGCCGGCGACGATCAAGTCCAGCGTCGGTTCCAGGCCGGCGAACTCGATCGTGCCGCTGGCGTTGAACGGCGCAGCGCCGTAATCGCCGCTCAAGGAAACCAGATGCAGGCTGCGGCCTTCGAACTCGACGTGCGCAGCCAGGTTCTCGAAGGCCGCGAGGGCATTGGCGAGCCGCACCTCGCCGTTGGTGAGGTTGAGCTCGCCGTTGATCAAGGGTGTCCCGAGCGTCCCGCCCAGGCACAGATCGCCGTCGAGCGATCCCCCGTTGCGCCGCAGCGTGGGCGAGAGGCTCGCGATGAAGCCCAGGTCCTGAGCGGAGACGCTGGCGATGATGTCGATCGGCGCTTCGCGCCACGGAATCGACTGGTCTGCCAGCCATTTCCGCGGCGAGACCGCCAGGTCGAGATGGCCGTCGATGATCGCGCTCGCCCGGCCGGGCATGGCGAAGCGCGCACTGTCGAGCGCGATCCCGCGCCCCAGGTAAGCGCGGCCCGCGAACTGGAATTCGTTGAGCTGCGCGCGCTCGAGGATCGAGTCGGCGTTCGCGCGCATCACGTTGAGGTTGGCGTCGAGCACGCCGCGCACGTCGGAGCTCGTGCCGCTGAGGCGGAAGGCCGCGCGCACCTCGCCGGTCCAGGTCGACTCGCTGTCCCAGCGATTCCAGGGCAGGCTGGCGAGGTCGGACACGCTGCCGTCGCCGATCAGCTCGAGCGGGCCGTCGCTGAGCCATTCGCGCTCGAGCGGATTCGTTGGCACACGGCCGCTGACGTTCAGTCCGAAATGGCCCGGCGCGGACAGGGCGAGCTGCTGGATCCTGAGCTCGCTCGGCCCAAGCTGTCCGCGGAAAGCGAGCGACGCCGGTGGCGAATCGGGGAAGGGCCGCAGGTCGTCGACGCGCAACGAAGCTTCGCCTTGAAGACTCTGCGGCGTGCGGTGCAGCGAGAGCGAGCCCTGCACGCCCTCGATCACGACGCCGTCAGGCAGGAAGGGCCGCAGGAGCTGCATCGGGTACAGCTCGCTCGCGTCGATGCTGACGTCCTGCTCGTCCGGAGCCCAGGAAAGATTCGCGACGGCGCGTCCGGCGCTGCCGCCGAGGCACAGGTCGCGCACGACGAGCTTTTCGGGCGAGAGGGCGACTTCCAGCGGCGCTTCCAGCGCGAGATCGAGCTCGTCGCGCTCCAGCCGCGCGCGATCGAGTGCGACGCTCCAGGCTCCGCTCGTCTTGTCGCGGCACACGCTGCCCGCGGCGTCGACGAGGACACGATCGACGCTGGCCTCGAGGCGCAGGATGTGGGCGCAGCGCTCGCCGTAGAAGCCTTCGAGGTCGATCTCCTCGATCGAGCGCTCGCCGACTTCGAGATTCCAGGCGCGGACAGCGGCCCACACGCCGGGCTCGCGCCAGTTTCCCTGCACGGTCGCGTCGACCACGACCAGGGCGGCGGAGGCGCGCTTGGCCGTGAGGATGTCCAGGGCCGGCGTGCGAGCGCTAAGGCGCGCGTTCGAGATCACGCCGGTCGTGTAGTCGAAGGCTCCGCTGGCGCTGGCCTGACCGAGCGCTCCGTCGATCTCGAGCCGCGCCACTTCGAGTTGCTGCTTGTCGGCGCGCGCCTCGATCGCGACCTGACCGAGATCGAGGCCGCGCACGTGCAAGCCCTTGCCCGTGACCAAGAATTTTCCCGAAGGCCGCACCGCCGCGCCGCGCAACTCGACCGTGCCGTCGAGCGAGCCGCTCGCCTCGCCTTGATTCAGGACAGCCGCGAGGGGCGCGATGTTCTCGAAGGCGAGCGAAAGGTCGAGATCGAGAGCGAGACCCTCGAACCAGCGCAATTCGCGCGGTCCCCAGGTCGTGCGGCCGCGGCGGATCACCAGACCCCCGAGATCGGTGTCGACTCTCCCCGAGCGGACTTCCATGCCTCGGTGCGCGAAACTCGCCTGGAGCTGTGCAAGCCGGACGCGGTCCGCCGCGCTGCGCACGTCGGGCGATGCATCGTGGAGGATCGCGCTCGGCTCGAAGAGCTCGAGGTCCACCGAGCCGGTGAAGGAGCGCAGCATGTCGTCGAGCTGGCTCTCCGCGAGCGACACTCCGAAGCCCGCGAGGCTCAGCGTGTTCGCGCCGCGCACCACCGAGCCTTCGCGGACTTCGATGCGCTGGGCGTCGAAGTTGCCGGTGAAAATCGCGAGGTCGAACTGGCGCTCGCCGAACGCGGGCTGGTCGACGCGACCCCAGGCGTAGGCGTTCCAATCCAGGGGAGCCCAGAACGGCACGCGAACCAGGCCGCCGACGCTGACGCGGCCATCCCAGGGCGAGGCCAGGTTCAATTCGCGCAGCAGATCGCCGAGTCGCAGCTCGTGGGTCTCGACCCAGATGTCCAGCTCGTCCTCGCCGATCGAGCCGCGGAATTCCTGAGCGCCGCCGAGCAGATCGGCGATGCCCGCGAAGGAAAGTTTTCCGTCCGCGAGCCCTCGCAGATCGCAGGAAATCTCGCGCACGATCGGCCGGTCGTCGTACTCGAGCACCGGCATCTCGAACACGCCCGAGCGGTAGCGGACTTTGCCGTGGATGCGTCCCCAGCGATCGCCGAAGTGCGGATCGCTGTACCCGAATTGCGCCGCGCGCACTTCCAATTCGATCGCGCCGCCGGCTCCCGGCCCGAGCGTGGTGAGGTCCAGGCCGCGCGTTTCCATCTTGCTGCCCGGACCGAGCCCCAAAGTGACGTCCAACCCGCGGGCGACGACGTTCGGAAAGCTCTCCGGCCAGGGAAAGGCAGGCCGCGGCGGCGCGAACCGATCCGGCGGCTTCTCGATCGGACGCGGATGGAGCAGATCGAGCACGAGCGTGGCCTTGTCGATCTGGACCGCGGTGATGCCCATGGGATCGCCATGGAGCAACGCGAAGAGGTCGAACTGCGCGGCGATTCGCTCGGCGGAGAAGGAGCTCAGCTCGCTGGTCGGCGCCTCCCCGCCGATCCGCAGGCCCTGGAGCTCGACTTCACTCCACCAGTTCCCGCCGATGCGATCGACCTCGAGCTCGAGCCCAGTCGCCTCGCGCACGACGGTCTGGACCTTCGAGACGATCAGTGGCGTGAGGATCTTCTCGCGGCCGAGGTAGACGGCGACGAGAACCAGGATCAAGACGAGCAAAACGACGCCGAACCGAAAGGCCCAGCGCCGGATCCATCCCGCCTTGCGCGGCAGCGTATCGATCGCTCGTGCGCTCACCTTCGTCGTTCCGCCACGGCGGAGTGTAGACCAGCGCGCTGCGCGGATTCAGCACTCAGATTTCGCGGCGAGCGGAATCCCGGTGGATCAGCGGACGAAAGTGTCGATCGTCCGATCGATCGCGCGCTCGCAGACCTTGCAGAATCGAGTCGGATTGCGCGTGAACATGATGCAGTCGGGCTCGGGCCGGTAGAGGCCCTTGGCCTGGTAGCTGGCGCCCTCGAAGGCGCCGACCTTGCCGGCGAACTTCTCCTTGGCGAGCAGCGGGCCGGTCGTGGACTTGACCTCGCGGAACAGGGCCTCGACCTCGGCCTCGCTGGCCTTGGCTTCGAGCATCTCGGCGCGCCGTTTCTGGTAGGCCAGGTCGATCTCGTCGAACTCCTTCTGACCCCAGGGCGTCGGGAGGGGTGTCCCGGCGGCGACCAGGTCCTTCCACTTGAGCTTCGCGGGATCCAGCAGGGCCGTGACGTTCGGCTCCCAGGGCTCGCAGCCGGGCTTGATGAAGTCCTCGTAGGCGACTTGCGAAGAGTAGTACTCGTCGGCGAGTCCGGCGAAGGAATGGCCGAACTCGTGGACGAAGACGTAAGGAGCGGGCTCGGTGTCGGCGGCGACGGTCGCCCACAGGTTGTAGATGCCTCCGCCGCCGTACTTGCGCTCGTTGAAGACGAGGATCACGGCGTCGTAGGGTGATTGGGCGCAGATCTCGCGCAGCTCGGTGTCGTGCATCGCCAGGACGTAGCGGTCGGAGCCGAAGGCGTTGTACGAGAGACCGAAGTTCGTGTCGCGGCTGATTCCGGCGCGAGGGTTGCCGATGCCAGAGGTGTTCATCGGCGTCGGGAGGAACAGCACGCGGACGTTGAAGTCCGACTTGCGGCGGCGATAGGGCTCGGTGTCGAACAGGACCTCGACCAGTCGCTTCGCGTCGCCGACGAACTTGTCGCGCTGTTCCTTCGAGTATCCGTCACCCGCGATCAAGAGGTCGACATGGTGCGCGGCGTCGCCGTTTTCGAAGAGGGTGACGATCTCACCTCGCGTTTCAATGGGTCGGCGATCCACGTTGGCAGTTGCGTCGAAATACCCGGCAGCAATCGACTGAAAACCCCCGTCCTCGGATCGTTTCAAGATGTCCAGATCGAAAGGCTTCCTTGGCTCGGGAAAGCGCACGCACTCTGCATAGGAATTGCTTGCCGTCTTCGCCTCCGCCGTAGTTTCCCACTCTCCGTAGATGCTGCAGAACCCACGAGAGAACAGGAGTGTTCGCGTCTTGTGGTCGCGCACTTCGACGAAGTACTTGCCGAAGTTACTTGGGTCGATCAACTGGGTTCGAGAACCAGGCCATTCCCGCTCGGCGCGCAGTTTCCAATTGCGAATCGAATCCCCATCCGGCCTTTGCTGCCCCACACCCAGCGTGGCGGCGAATGCCGGATCCGGATGCTCCTTGGTGTGCTCGAAGTCCAACCGCAGCGTCATGCCCGTAAACAGCTTGTCGAAGTCCGTCGTCACCGTAGCCGGTCTCGCAGCGAAGTCTTCGTGGACTCCCGAGGGCTTCACGGTGGCACAGGAGCACAGGGCAAGACTGATCAGGAGGGGCTTGAACATGGCTGTGGTGTTTCGCGGCGTTGCGGCCCAACATGCACGCGCAGGCTCCCGATCGCAAGCAGGTGGCCCGCACACTTTCACTTCCCTTGCACGACATGCGCATCCTCGTCTCAGGCGCCACGGGATTTGTTGGCCGCGCGTTGATCGCGCGGCTCGAGCGCGATCGGCATCGGGTCGTGGCCTGGGTCAGGAGTCCGGAGCGGGCGGCAGATGTGTTGGGAACGAGCGTCGCGACGCTGGCCATGGCCTGCTCGAATCAGGATCTGGAGCGACAACTTGGCACCTGCGACGCGATCGTGCACCTCGCCGGCGAGCCGGTGATCGGTAAACGCTGGACGCCGGAGCGCAAGCGCGCGCTGATCGACAGCCGGGTCGGCCTCGCGAATCGACTCGTCGCCGCGATGGCCAAGGCCACTCCCCCACCGCGCGTGTTCGTCAGCGCCAGTGCCGTCGGCTACTACGGCGATCGCGGCGATGAAATCCTGCGCGAAGCTTCGCCTCCGGGAACGGATTTCCTGGCGAAGCTCTGCGACGATTGGGAGCTGGCGGCGGAGAAAGCGCACGAGCATGGAGCGCGCGTCGTCTGCTTGCGCACGGGAATCGTGCTCGGCAATGAGGGCGGAGCGCTCGCTCCGCTGAAGAAACTGTTTCGACTGGGTCTCGGCGGAAATCTTGGCTCAGGCACGCAGTTCACTTCCTGGATTGCGCTCGAGGATCTCGTCGAGATCTACGTTCGTGCGCTCGTCGACTCGCGGATGGACGGCGCGTACAACGCGACGGGCCCCGAGCCCGCGACCAATGCGAAATTCACTCGCGCGCTCGGAAAGGTACTGCATCGGCCGACGATCCTGCCTGCGCCGAAGTTCGCGCTTCGCATGATTCTCGGCGAAGCGGCATCAGCCTTGCTCGCGAGTCAACGAGTCGTGCCGGCGCGGTTGGTCGAATCAGGCTTCGAGTTCGAGCACGAGGACGTGCGCAGCGCTCTGACAGCCGCCCTGAGGCCACGCGCGGTTCACTGAGAGGACTGCGCTCGTCTGGAGATTGAGGAGCAGCCTGCCTACGATGCGCGAACACATGCCGCGCACTTCCACGTCGACCGCCGGCCGCAAGCACGCGTGGAAGCAACTCGAGAGCGAGATGGAAGCGTGCCGCGCCTGCCCGAGGCTGGTCCGCTGGCGCGAAGAGGTTTCCAAGGTCAAACGCCGCGAGCATCGTGACGCGGATTACTGGGGCAAGCCGGTCCTGCCATTCGGGCCGCGGGATGCCCCGATCCTGCTGCTCGGCCTCGCGCCCGGCGCTCACGGGGCCAACCGCACCGGCAGACCCTTCACTGGCGACGGAGCGGGCCCCTTCTTATATGGAGCGCTGCACCGCGCGGGCCTGTCCAGCGGGCCGGTCTCCAGCGCGCGCGATGACGAGCTCGAGCTCCGCGGCGTGCGCATCTCCAACGCCGTGCGCTGCGTTCCGCCGGGCAACAAGCCGACGCCCGCGGAGACTTCGCGCTGCTCGCCCTTCCTCGATCGCGAGCTCGACTTGCTGACCGAGCTGCGCGTGATCCTCTGCCTGGGAGAAATCGCCTGGCGCGCGGCCCACGCGGCCCTTGCTCGACGCGTTCCAGCTCCCCCGCCGCGACGCGAGCGCTTCGGCCACGGCGCTGTGCAAAAGGTCGGCGAGATCTGGATGGTCGGCTCCTACCACCCCAGCCAGCTCAACACGCGCACGGGGCGACTGACGCAAACGATGTTCGACACGGTGATCGGACGGGCGAGCCTGCTCGCGCGCAACTGAAGTGAGCCGCCGCGCCGAGGTGACGAACCCACCGTTCGAGCCCCATCCTTTCCTGCGCGAAGCCCACGCGATGACCCTCGCGGGACTCTTGCCGCGCGCTTTCTTCGGCGTTCGCGGAGGGAACGGGCTCTCGCGCGGCGAAGACACGCAGATCCGCGTCGATGCGACGACGCAATTGCGCGTGTGGATCCACCGGCAACCCGATGCCTCGACGAAGCCGCTCGCGCTGCTGCTGCATGGACTCTCGGGCAGCTCCGAGTCGCGCTATGTCCTCGGCCTCGGCGCGAAATTGTTCGCGCGCGGCTTCAGCGTCGCGCGCATGAACATGCGCAATTGCGGCGACAGCGAGCACCTGACCGAGACGTTCTACTGCACGGCGCAGAGCGGCGACGTGCTCGCAGCTGCGCAGGGCGCGCGAGAAATCTGCGCGGCGCCGCGCGTGCACGTCTGCGGCTGGTCGATGGGCGGCAACATGGTCCTGAAAATGGCCGGCGAGCTGGGCCCCGCGGCGCCGCCGTGGCTTGCTTCGGTCGCGGCGGTTTCGCCGGCGATGGATCTCGAAGCGGCGCAGATCGCGCTCGACGACGTCGGATCCAACGAGGTCTATCGCCGCTTCTTCCTGCGCGAGATGCTGGCTCTTTTCCGGCGCAAGGAGCGAGCCTTCCCCGGACGCTTCGACAGCCGCGGGCTCGAGCGCATCGACTCCTTCCTCGAGTGGGACGAGCGCGTGACCGCGCCGCAATTCGGCTTCGCGGATGCAGCGGATTTCTATCGCCGCGGAGCGTCGCGTCCGCTGGTCCCCAGGATCGCCGTCCCCCTGTGCGTGATCCACGCCCAGGACGATCCCTTCGTGCCCTTCGCGCCCTGGCGCGACGAGCGCATGCGGCCGGCCGGTCGCTTCGAGTTCCTGGGCCCCTTGCACGGCGGCCACTGCGGATTCATCGCGGGAGGGCGCGGCCGGGACTCGGATTGCTTCTGGGCGGAACAGCGCGTCGCCGAATTCTTCGAGCGCGAGGAAAGCCTTCGCGCAGGCTTGCCGGATTGAATCCGGAGGCTCGGCGGCTTCATTCGCAGGCCCCGCCTCGGATAGAATCTCTCGGCTTTGTCACCTCCCCAAGAGATCTCGACGCCCGCCGTCCCCAGTCCCCCTCCGTCGACCGAACGCGTGGACCTCAGCCAACTGAAGATCGAGCGCGACGCCCCGGGCAGCTCGCGCAAGCGCAAGCACGGCTGGCCGATCGGCTGGATCGTGTTCCTGCTGCTCGTCGGCGGCGCCGTGGCGATCTTCTGGAAGCCCTTGAAGCAGGCCGTCGACGGCCTGCGCCTGCCCGAGGTCTCCGTGGTCAAGGCCGTGAAATCCAATCCCCTCGCGGCCAGCGCCGTCTCCGGCACCGCGGCCAACGGGTACATCGTCGCGGCGAAGCGCGCGGCCCTCTCCGCCGACACGCCCGGCCGCGTGGTCGAGATGAACGTGGTCGAAGGCTCGGTGGTGAAGAAGGGTCAGGTCGTCGCGCGTCTGTATTCCGACGAGGTCCGCGCCGGCGTGCAGCGCACGGAGGCCGATCTCAAATCCGCGGCGGCCACCGTCGATCGGACGCGGGCGCAGCTCGAGGCCGCGACGGCCGATCTGCAGCGCCTGCAAGCCGAAGTCGCCCGCGCGGAAGCCCTGGTGATCGAGCCGCAGCTCCTGCGCGACTGGTACGCCCTCGAGTTGACGCGCTGGAAGAAACTCGCCACCGACAACATCCACGACAAGCGCACGGAGGAAGAGACTGCCTCGCAGCTCGCGCGCGCCGAGGCAAGCGTGGTCAGCGCCCAGTCGGCCGTGTCCCAGGCCCACGCGGTCTTTGCCCAGGGCGAAGCCCAGGTGAAGGTGCTCGCGGCGTCCGTGAAGGAGGCCGAATCGCGCATCCCGATCGTCGAAGCGGAGCGGGCCCAGGCGCTCGCCGCCCTCGACAAGCTCGAGGTGCGCGCGCCCTTCGACGGCGTGGTCGTGCTCAAGGACGCGGAAGTCGGCGAGGTCGTCAGCCCGAACTCTCAGGGCGGCAACTCGCGCGGCTCGGTGGCGACGATGGTCGACTGGGCCTCGCTCGAAGTGCAGGTCGAGCTGCAGGAAACCAGCCTCGCGGCCGCCAAGATCGGCGAGGCCGCGAGCATCTACCTCGACGCCTACCCCGATCGCCGCTACCCCGGCCACGTGCAGCGCATCTGGCCGACCGCGAACCGCACCAAGGCCACCGTCGAAGTGCGCGTCGGCTTCGACACGCCCGATGAATTCCTGCGGCCCGAGATGGGCGCGCGGGTCGTGTTCTCCAGCGAGCCGGCGCCCGCCGCCGACGGCTCGGTCTCGGCCGAGCCCACGATCCTGATTCCGACCACCGCCGTGGTGCCGATCAACGGAGTCACGCATGTCTTCGTGCTCGAGCGCGACGTCGCGCGCGCGCACGAAGTCAAGCTCGGCGCCGAGCGATCGGGCCGCGTCCAGGTGATCGCCGGGCTCGTCGGCGGAGAAACCCTCGTCAACTCGCCGCCGACCAGCCTCGGCGACGGCGACCGAATTCGAATCAAGGAATGACAGCCATGGCACTGCCGATGATCCGTGTGCAGAACGTCAGCAAGTCCTACCGCCGCGGCGGCGAGATGCTCACCGTGCTCGATCGCCTGAGCCTGGAGATGGACGAGGGACGTTTCTATGCCCTGATGGGGCCTTCGGGCTCGGGCAAGACGACGCTGCTCAATCTCATCGGCGGCTTGGACACGCCGGACTCGGGCGACCTGTTCGTCTCGGGCGAGAACCTCTCGGATCTGGCGGGCGCCGATCTCTCGCACTGGCGCGCGGCCAACGTCGGGTTCGTGTTCCAGGGATTCAATCTCATCCCGGTGCTCTCGGCCTTCGAGAACGTCGAGCTGCCGCTGAAGCTGACGAGGCTTTCAGGAGCCGAGCGCCGGCAACATGCCGAGCATGCGCTGACGTTGGTCGGGCTTGCGGATCGCATGCACCATCGGCCCAAGCAGCTCTCCGGCGGTCAGGAGCAGCGCGTCGCGATCGCGCGCGCGATCGCCAGCGATCCCAAGGTGATCCTCGCCGACGAGCCGACCGGCGACCTCGACCGCAAGTCGGCGGAACAGGTCCTCGAGCTGCTCGGGCGCCTCAACCGGGAATTCAAGAAGACGATCCTCATGGTGACCCACGACCCGCACGCGGCGGAGCATGCGCAGTCGATCGTGCACCTCGACAAGGGCCAGCTCGGTCGGATCGAGGACAACCGCCGCGCTCCCGCGATGGACGCGCGCTGACGCCATGCTCCCTTTCAAGCTCATCTGGCGCAATCTGACGCGCCGGCCGCTGCGCTCCTTGCTGACGATCGGATCGCTCGCGGTCGCGATCCTGCTGATCTGCATGCTGCGCTCGCTCATCACCACGATGCGCGCGGGCGTCGAGCATGCCAACCCCAGGCGCTTGGCTGTCATGTCGGCAAGCGGCTTGTTCGTCGAGCTGCCGCTCAGCTTCCAGGCCAAGATCGATCAGGTCCCCGGCGTCGAGATGACCACGAAGTTCCAATGGTTCGGCGGCTATTACCGCAGCCAGAAGAACTTCTTCGCTCAGTTCGGGGTCGATCCCGAAACGATGTTCGCGATGTACCCGGAGTGCAAGATCACCCCGACCGAGATCGAAGCGTTCCGCGCGGACCGCAGGGCGTGCATCATCGGCAGGACGCTGGCCAAGGAGTTCGGCTGGAAGGTCGGCGACACCGTGCCGATCATCGGCGCGCTCCACCCGCATCCCGAGGACAAGGCCTGGGAGTTCCAGGTCGTCGGGATCTACCACTCCGACGTGCCCAATTTCGACAACCGCACGCTGTTCTTCCAGTGGGACTACTTCGAGGAGACGCTGAAGCAGGGCGGGATACCGCCCGACGTCAGCATCTACTCGATCCGAGTCAAGCCCGACGCGAATGTCGACCAGGTCATCGCCGACGTCGAGGACACATTCGCCGACAGTGATCGACGCATCGACTGCACGACCGAGGCGGAGTTCCAGCGCCAGTTCCTGACGATGTTCGGCAACATTCCGCTCTTCCTCTCATGGATCGGCGGCGGCGTGTTGATCGCGATCCTGGTCGCCTGCACGAACACGATGCTCATGGCGATGCGCGAGCAGACTGCCGAGATCGGGGTGCTCAAGTCGCTGGGCTTCACGGACGGCGCCATGTTCGAACTGTTCATCGCGCAATCGACCTTTCTGTGCATGCTCGGCGGAGGGCTGGGAATGCTGATCGCGTGGTCGACGCAGGGTGGGATCGCGCGCACGATCGAATTCATGTTCCCGGGCTACGCGATCAAGCCCGAGACCTTCGCTCTGGCGGCTGCGGTGTCGCTCGCGATCGGACCGCTCGCCGGAATCATCCCTGCATGGCGAGCCCGCAGCTTGCGATGCGTCGAGGCATTGAGAGCCACGGACTGAAGCCCACCATGCTTGTCCCTTTCTCCTACAACCTGCGCAGCCTGTTCGTCCGCAAGAGCGCGACTCTGTTGACCGTGCTCGGCATCGGCGCGACCGTTGCGATCATTTCGGGCGTGCTCGCTCTCCAGCAGGGCTTCCAGTCGATGTTCACGGCTGGCGGCCGCGACGACATCGCCGTATTCCTTCGGCCGGGTGCGACGAACGAGGGCGACAGTCAGTTCAGCCGCGACCGTGGACTGAAATT
>DATHET010000104.1:0-50229 GCA_035490315.1 Planctomycetota bacterium | reverse complement strand
CCGCAGTCTTCGTACAGCGGCTCGTGGGGCTCCCAACCGGGCGGATCCTCTGCTGGAAACTTCGGCGGCGGCCAGAGCTGGAACTCGAGCAGCTTCGGCCGGATGCAGTCCGAGGAGCGCTCGAGCCACCGCGGACGCGGGCCCAAGGGCTACCAGCGCTCCGATGAACGGATCCAGGAAGAGATCAACGATCGCTTGACGGACGATCACGACATCGACGCCGGCGAAATCGAGGTCAAGGTCCACGAAGGCGAAGTCACGCTGACGGGAACCGTCTCGGATCGTGAAACGAAGCGGATGGTCGAGGACCTCGTCGAAAGCCTCTCCGGCGTGCGCGAAGTCCAGAACAACCTGCGCGTGCGGAAGTACGAGTCCAGTCGCGGCGGCAATTCGGGCGAGCGTTCGAGCTCGAGCGGATCGTCGTCGAGCGAGCGCTCGTCCAGCGAACGCTCTTCGTCGTCTTCGAAGGATCGCTCGTCGAGCAACGCCGGATCGTCGATGGCGGGCTCGAGCAAGAGCAATCACTAGTTCGTCGTAACCGAGCCAGGTTCGACTCCGACATCCATCGTCGGGTACGGAGTCAGGTGAATTCGTCCGGAGTGGTGCGGGGCATCCGCGCGCCGCTTTCGCGGCGCGCGGATGCCCCGCACGACTCCGGACGAATTCACCTGACTCCGTACGGGGCGACTATGCTCCCCCCCATGGATTACACCGGCGAGCTCCTGCAGGTGGCCGCATTCGTGGCGCTGATCGCCATCACCTTCGCTCTCGCCGCCATGGTCCTCGCTCGCCGCTACCTGACGAGCAAGCGCACTCCGATCCGCGGCTGGGCGCGCATCGCCCTCGCGCTCGCCGCGATCGGCTGCCTGTGCTTCGAGTACGGCCGCTACGTCGAGCCGCGCTGGCTCGAAACCACCCACACCCGCGTGACGACGAGCCGCCTCCCCGCCGGCCATCGCGGCGTGCGCATCGTCCATCTCAGCGACATCCACTCCGACCCCAAGCCGCTGGTCGAGGAGCGACTCCCCACGCGGATCGCCGACCTCCACCCCGACCTGATCGTCTTCACCGGCGATTGCGCGAACTCGGAGGGCGGAATGCCCGTGTTTCGCCAGCTCTTCGCCGACCTCGCGAAGATCGCTCCGACCTTCGTCGTCCGCGGCAACTGGGATCCGCGAGAGCGTCAAGGCATCGACATCTTCGCCGGCCTCGGCGTGGCCGAGCTCGACGGCAGCAGCGCGTCGATCGACGTCGCCGGCGCGCGTGTGCACGTCGTCGGGCTAGCCCACCAGTCGCCCAGTCGCCGAATGGGCGAAGCCATATCCGCCCTTCCCGCCGATGGCCTCGCGATCGTGCTCAACCACACCCCCTACCCCGACCTCGTCCCCCCGCTGCTCGCCTCACGCGTCGACCTGATGTGCGCCGGCCACGTGCACGGCGGACAGGTCGCCCTGCCCTTCTACGGCGCGATCCTGACCCTCTCGAAGTTCGGCAAGCGCTTCGAGCGCGGTCTCTACCCGACCGCCGACGGCTTCGGATTCCCGCTCTACGTCAGCCGCGGCATCGGCATGGAAGGCGGCACCGCGCTGCGCGTGCGCTTCTGCTCGCGGCCCGAGATCGCCTTGATCGAGCTCGTTCCACCCACGAGCGCGAACTAATCCGCAAGCCAGGCGCGAACCGCGTGCTGCCCCGCGCCCAATTTGCCGGGGAGCAACACACCCGTGAAGCACTTCTCGCCCTTGAGGTTGGGAATGCCCGCCAGGGCTGGGCTGATGCGGCGCAAGGCCAGCTGCACGCCGCCGACTTCGAGCACCACGCGGCGCGCAGTCGCCGAGGGCTCGAGCAGCACCGTGAATCGCACCCGTTTGTGGATCGGCCCCAGGATCGAGCGCGGCTCGGTGAGCTCGATCTTGCGCGCGAACACGCGCGCCTCGTCGATCACGCGATCCAGCCTGGGAGGATGATCCGGTGCGAACAGCGGATGCCCGCGCGCCGCGAAGTACAACACCAGGTCGGCATCGAGCTCCGGTCCAGCCGGGAGCGTCTTCGCCAGGGCAGGGTGCTCGAGAATGCGCAGAGCCGTGTGCTCGAGGTCGGCGACATAGGCGCGGTAATGCGGTCCGTATTCCGTGAAGCCGCGAAGACAGCCGCTCAAGCTCGCGAGCAGGATCGCGGACATCAGGACCAGCGGCGCGAGTCGGGACGGCAAGCGCGGCTCCTCGCGCCACATGCCGTACACGCAAGCGAAAGTACCGCACACGGCCGGCAGCGCGTACTGCAAGTGCCAGTTCCCGAGGTAGGGCCGGCCGACCGCGATCGCAGCGATGCAGAGGAATCCGAAGCCTGCGAACGAAAGCGGCAAGGCGATCTTCGCCACGCGGCGCGAGCGGACCGCGACCACGAAGCTCGCTATCAGGCAGGCAAGGATCAGCGCGCCGGTCGCGCTGCGATGATCGAATCCGAACTCGAACAAGCCGACCGGCGAGCCCCAGATCGTCGCGCCGAGCGCGGTCAGCACGACCCAGACCTCGCGCAGGCCGAAGGTCTTCTCGGCGTGGACGTCGCTGTAGAGCCAGAACCAGACTACGGCAGCGATCAGGACCGCGGGTGTGATGAGAGCCAGCTTGGACTTGCGCTCCAGCGGCCCGAGCAGGATCAGCAGCGGCAAACACACGAATCCGAACAGGCCGCCGAAGGAGGAGAGGGCGCCGAGCATCACGAGCGCAAGCCCGACCGCGAGCTTGCGGTACCTGGTCCGCCATGGATCACCGACTTCGATGCGATCGACGACCGAGAGTCCCGCCAGCGGAAACAGGACTGATAGTGCCAGCGTGAATTCGAAGCCCCACTCGAACTCCATGTAGTGCGATGGGCAGAACATCAGCAGCACGATCGGGAACAACGCGATCGTCCAGCGCCCGAACCAGCGCCGGTACAAGAGGACCTGGAGAAAGAATGTCGCGAGGGTGAAGCAGGCGAAGAATCGGTTGTCGAAATTCGTCAGGGGTGCGAGCAGCCAATACAGGAAAAACGGCACGGCGACGATGTGACCGCTGAACACCAGCGTCGCGACCTTGGTCGCCTTGGCGAAGGCTCCGTCCTGGCTCCAGTCGATGTCCTGCAATTCGGCGACCGAGCGCACGAAGGCCCACTCGTCGGTCAGCGGAAAGCGCGTCGTGTACTGCCGGATGAACAGCAGGGCCACGAGCGGCGGCAGCGCCAACAGGGCGAAGAGCAACCAGCGGCGGCGCGAAGACGAGGCAGCCGGCGACGGATCTGGATGGAGGACTTGCAACCGGGCTCCCTGCTGGCCGGAAATCTTAGCGGGGAGACGAGATGTGGCCCGGAACAAGGCGGCCTTGGAGACGAATCAGCGGAGCTTTCGAGGCGATCGTCCGGAGCAGATCAGCTTGCACAGGTGGCTCATGCGGCCGTGACGCGCACGATCATTCCCATCGAGTGCGTCGGAGGCACCTTCCCTCTCGCTTCCTTGAGCCCTTCGATATGGAACTCGATGGCCTCCTTGATCAGCTTCACTACGGCCTGCTTCGTCTTGGCGGCGGCAATGCAGCCCGGAAGATCCGGAACATGCGCGCCCCAACTACGCGACCCCTTCTCGATCACTACCAGGTACTTCACGATTTCCTTCATGAGTTCCCGCTTCCGCATTGCATTTGAATTCGGCTGCGGCTGAGGGGCGTCGACTCGAGCACCATGCACTCGCCGCCCGAAGTGCGGAAGCACAGCCTACGACTCACTCTGCCTCTGTGCGTCGGCTCGCATCTCCAGAGCGGCCCCATTCGATGCCGGGGTCCGAACTCCTGCGCGACATCGGCGCATCCACTGCGGTCAATTACAGATCATGAATCGCAGTCCATTCGAAAGCTGCGTGTTGTTCGGCACCGCGAAGCCCGGATCGCGGCCCCAGAACTGACAGTCGACCACCGTTCCGGGAATCGACAGCGCCGGCAGCGGCGTTCCGCCGAGCAGCCCTCGCGCGAAGGCATTGAAATCGATCGTATACACACCCGTGCAATCCGATCCCGTCGGCGAGCCACCCGAATTGAGTCCCGTCGAACGCCGGACCGGCGACGCGACGCACAACGTCCCGCCCTGGAACGGTGTGCTCGCCGCTCCATTCGCGCTGTAGAGCAACAAGCCCGCCTTGTTGTTGCGCATGTTGACCGACTTCACGACGAAGCCGTTGTTCGCCGTGGCGCTCGGCGTGCCCGCTCCCGAGATCGATGGCACGCAGCCGAGCGCGTTGGTCTTCGCCGTGCAATGCGTGGCCATCGTCACGCACGAAAGCCGGGCGACCCAACCCTCGGTGAATCCAGCCGGATTGATTCCGACGCCGACGATCACCGATCCGTCGGGAGTGATCGCGTAGGCGGCCTGCAGTGTCCAGCCCGTCAGGTTGAGCCCGTAGTCAGCCGTCAAGACGTTCGCGAGCGCGCGCATCCCATGGGCCGCATCCCAGATGAAGGCTCCGTTCGTCGCGGGCGCGACGGTGGTGACGCCGATGACGATCGAACCGTCGTGGTTGCAGCCGGTTGCCGCGCCTACCGCGCTGCCGCCGGGCACCGTGCCAAGGCTCATCGCAACGTCGTTCTGCCATCGGCAGGGCTCGCCCACCAGATTATTCGGTGCCGCGGCCGAGCTGCTGGTACCGACCTGAACCGTGCCGTCGTAGGAGACCGAGAGCGTCTGACTGTAGGCGTACCCTCCCGTCAGGCCAGGAGGAGAGTGCAGAGTGGTGCCGACCCAATAGCAGCCGCGGTAGTCGAACCCGCCTAACCGGATGCGACCGACGAGGACGCTGCCGTCGCCGTTCGTCGCGTAGACCCCGCTGTCCGAAGCACTGCCGGGGCAGGGAACCAGGAGGCCGGTGAGCACGCCGTTGTCGAGTCGATATCCGGTGACGGCGTTGTACGCAGTGGTCTGATTGTCCGTGTCCCAGCCGACGATGGTCTGTCCATTGGCCGAGATTCCCGTTGCGGTCGATCCGCCAGAGAAGCCCGCGACCTGGGGAAGCTGGGTCAAGGTCGAGAAACCCGCGCCGCTCCACTTCAGCGGCCGATGCGCCGAGGCGTTCTTGCCCGTGCCGACGATGACCGAGCCGTCGAAGTTCGCGCCGCTCGCAAGTCCATCGACCGCGCCGCCCGCGAGATCGCCGAGCGAAGTGAGGACGCCGTTGCGCCAGTAGACGGCTTCGGTGCCCGCCGCGGTGACGCTCGAGCCGACCACGGTCCGGCCGTCGGCGCTGACGCTGTTGGCGATGCTGGAGAAGGCTCCTCCGGTCAGGTCGCCGATGCCTTGAAAGGATTGAGCGGAGGCTTCCGCGGCGAGGATCGAGGCCAGGGCGATCGTGAAGAGGGAACGTGAAGGGCGGAGGAGCTGGGACATGGGATCGGTGCTCGAGCGAGCTCGCGTGGATGAGGAATCGGGTCACGCTCGTCGAGCCAACTCGACGCCGGGCTCGGAACAGCCCATGCCTTGGATCCTGGGGATCGAGGCGCCGTTACGAGAATGCCGTTGGAATCGAGGAATCCCAGATGAGTCATCGCGTCGTAACCGAGCCAGAGCGCGGTACCCGGTATTCCACCGCCATTTTTTACATTCGCGCGAATGTAAAAAATGGCGGTGGAATACCGGGTACCGCGCTCTAGGCGGCCGTGTCGAGCAGCTCGGGATTTGCGACGAGCTCTTGCGGCGCTTGCGCGAGGGCCGGTGCGCATTGCAAAGCGAAGCTGCCGCAGCCAGGCGCCGCGCCGTACCAGATCGCGAGTTGCTGCGTCGCGAGACGCACGCCGAAGTCCGGGGACCACCAGGAGTCCTCGACGGTCACCGGATGATCGCAGTCGAGCTGAACGATCGTCTGATCGCGTGTGAGGATGAGCGTCCGGCCGCGGCGCTCGAAGTGCACGTCGGGGTGCAGCAGGAGTCTGGCGCACATGCTCTGGCCGCTGCCGCCTTCGACGCGGTCGACGACCTGGATCCGCCTGGGAGTCGCGGCGATCTCACGGCGGTGGATCGGCTTGCCGGGCAGGTGAGCGAATCCGTCGTGCGAACCGATCAAGAGGAAACCCTTGCCGATGACTTCGAAGCGCTCGAGGGCGACGCGGGCGCGGCGGCCGATGCGGAAGGAGCTGTAGAACTCGCACTGGTCCTGATTGTCGAGCGTCAAGGTGTTGTGCGCGCGCGTCGAGCGCGACCAGTCGCGGCGAGGACCGGGCGCGTACTCGGAGACTCCGGCGTCGACGATGAAACGCTTGCCGTCGAGCGACCACTCGAAGGCCAAGGCGTCGCCGTGGCCGTGGGCGGGCAGGTGGTCGGCGGCGATCGCTCCGCAATCGACGAGCACCAGCGAGGTCGCGTCGCGCACACCGAAGAAGCCGGCTTGATCGAAACGGAAGACCCTGGCTTGCGTCGGACGATGGCCGCTGGCGCGCTCGAAGGCGTCGAGGCATTCGGCTGGTGAATGGGCCATGTGCAGTCCGCCGTCGTTGAACAGGCTGACCTGGCCGTCAGGATGAGTCAGATCGGCAAGAGCCTTGGCCATCGCGCCGAGCTCGGCTTCGAGGCGCGTGTGGAGGGTTCCGGGAGCGATCAGCTGCAGGCATTCGCACAGGTCCGCGAAGACTTGCGCGTGGTAGGCGGGGCTGCGCTCGAAGTGCATGCCGCCGTCGAGGATCTGGCGCGAGAGCTCGCGCTCGAGCAGCCTCTCGCCGCGGATGGTGAAACGGCGCGCCTTGGGGCCGTCGAACAATCTGCCGGCCCACAGAAGGGCGACGATGTTCTTGATCAGGTGGTTGCCGCCGATGTCGAGCTCGACATTGGCGGAGAGGAATCGCAGTTGCGCGAAAAGAGATTCGCGCAATAGATGCTTGAAATCATCGGGCCACGCGTCGCCGCGGCGTGCGAAGAGCTGCATCCACACGACACAGCGCAGCGAGATCGAGTAGGGATTCCAGCTGTCGCGCCAGTAGCCCGGCCGGTAGGGCCGCACGTTCAGGATCCAGTCGCGGATGAAAGCCTGGGCGCGCTCGTCGCTCTGGTCCTTGAGCCACTCCATGTAGTGCAGCTGCATCGTCGCGAGCAGCGAAGTCTGTTGCGAGCCGGGATGCCAGTTCATCGGCAGCTCGAGTCGCGGCTCGCTGTCGACGGGACTTGGAACGCGCGGCTCGAACAGCGACAGAGGCAGGCTTTTCGCGAAGGGTGGAGCGTCGCGGCCGTGGATCAAGCGCTCGATCGGCAGGCGGCGTTGCACCAGGACCAGCGCATGGCGCGTGCTCAGCGACCAGGCGCGGCGGCCGAGCTGTGCCGGAGTGTGGTGCCCCAGGCTGCGCAGGAATCGGAAGGCGTGCTTCAACGAGCCTCAGGCCGCGGCGACCGCCGCGCGGACGCGCGCTTCACGGGCCAGGATCTCGACGATCAACTCGGAGGCGTGACCGTCGCCGTAAGGGCTGTGGGAGCTCGGCGAGCCGGCGTCGAGCTTTACCTGGCCGAGCACGGATTCCAGGCCGTGTTGGATGCGCTGCGGATCGGTTCCGACCAGGCGCACGATGCCGGCGGCGACAGCCTCTTGGCGCTCGGTGACTTCGCGCATCACGAGCACGGGTTTTCCAAGCACGAGACCCTCCTCCTGCATGCCGCCCGAGTCGGTCAGGATCACGTCGCTCGCGAGCATCAGCCAGACACAGGCTTCGTAGGCCAGGGGCTCGATCAGCGCGACGTTGTCGAGGCCGGAGAGGATCTCGCGCACGGGCTGCTGCACGTTGGGATTGAGGTGCACGGGATAGACGAAGAGCCAGTCGGGGTGGCGCTGCGCACAGCTGCGGATCGCCTTGCACAGGTCCTGAAAACCCGCGCCGAAGTTTTCGCGGCGATGGCCCGTGACGAGCACGACGCGATCGCGGCCGGCGGCGAGGCGCGTGCACAGGGCATCGCCGAGCTCGTGGCGCCAGGTCCACGCGGGCATGGCTTGCACTTTTTCTTTCACGCCGAGCAGGGCGTCGACGACGGTGTTGCCGACGACGTGGATGCGCGAGGCTTCACAGCCTTCGGAGAGCAGCTCGTCGCGCGCGCGCTCCGTCGGCGCGAAGAGCAGATTGCTCATCCGATCGACGAGCACGCGATTCAATTCCTCGGGGAAGGGTCGCGTCAGATCGCCCGAGCGCAGGCCGGCTTCGACGTGCGCAACGCCGATGCCGCGGTAGTTGGCCGCGAGCGCGGCGGCGAAGCAGGTGGTCGTGTCGCCGTGGACCAGGATCAGGTCCGGCCGGCGCGCGTCGAGCACACCGCGCATGCCGGTGAGCACGCGCGAGGTCACGTCGAACAGATCCTGTCCGGGCGACATGACCTCGAGGTCGTCGTCGGGCTCGAGCTCGAACAGATGCAGGACCTGATCGAGCAGATGGCGGTGCTGACCGGTGACGCACAAGAGCGACTCGAAACGCTCGTCCGCGGAGAGGGCGCGCACCAGCGGCGCCATCTTGATCGCTTCGGGGCGCGTGCCGATCACGCTGACGACGCGCAGTTGGCGCGTCCGGGTCACAGGAACACTCCGCGCGTGTCGATCAGGAGTTTCTCGTTGAGCAGCTCGCGGCGCAGGCGCTTGAAGCGCTTGTGGTCGACCAGGACCAGCACGATGTTCGCGCGTCGAACGGCCTCTTCGAGCGCAACGAGCTGGAAGTCCGGGTGGGATTCCAGGTGCGGCTCGACCACCAGGAGCTCGCCGACGTTCTGCGCCTGCAGAGCGCGCACGATGTCGACCGCGGGCGACTCGCGCAGATCGTCGACGTCGGCCTTGAAGGTCAGGCCCAGACAGGCGATCACCGGCTTGCGCACCTGGCTCGCGCAGGCGATCACGCGCTCGACGACCCAGTGCGGCTTGCGGTCGTTGACTTCGCGCGCCGAGCGGATCAGCGCCGAGTGCTCGGGCGAGCGCGCGACGATGAACCAGGGATCGACGGCGATGCAATGGCCGCCGACACCAGGTCCGGGCTGCAGGATCTTGACCCGCGGGTGGCGGTTCGCCATGCGGATCACTTCCCAGACGCTGATGCCCTCGCTGTCGCAGATCATCGAGAGCTCGTTGGCGAAGGCGATGTTGACGTCGCGGAAGGAATTCTCGGTCAGCTTGACCATCTCGGCCGTGCGCGAATCGGTGGCGAGCACTTCGCCGCGCACGAAGCTCGCGTAGAACTCGACCGCTGCTTCCGTGGAAGCTTCATTGATGCCGCCGACCACGCGATCGTTCTCGACCAGCTCGGTCAGGATGCGGCCCGGCAGCACGCGCTCGGGGCAGTAGGCGACGAAAACGTTGTCGCCGACCGCGTGACCCGCTTCGCGCAGGATCGCCGCGACGATTTCATCGGTCGTGCCAACGGGGCTGGTCGATTCGAGGATCACGAGATTGCCGGGTTTGACGACCGGAGCGATGCTGCGCGCAGCCTGGCGCACGGCTTCGAGGTCGGGTGTCTTGTCGGCCAGGATCGGCGTCGGCACGGCGAGCACGAACACGTCGGCTTCCACCGGCGCGAGGCCCGCCCTCAAGCGACCGGCCTGCACCGCGGATTTCACCATCAGATCGAGGTCGGGCTCCTCGATGTGGATCCGGCCCTGGTTGATCGTCGCGACGACGTCCGCGGAAATGTCGACGCCGAAAACCTGCGCGCCCTTCGTTCCGAGCAGCGATGCCGTCGGCAAGCCGATGTAGCCCAGACCGACGACGCAGATCTTCAGATCGGCGTTGACCGAGAAATCGCGCCGGCGCACAGCCGCCTGGGCGCGCTTGCGGATTCCGGTGTGCGCGAGCGGCGGGGCGCCGACCTCAGCGAGCAGAGCGCTCGCTGACAGTCGCGCCCGAGCGCTGTCCGTACTCGGAGCCATAGCCGTATCCATATCCGTATGCATGGGAACCACCTCGGGAAGATCCGACTGCGTTGAGCGCGGCACCTGCGAGCTTTGCGCCAACTTGACGGAGACGGGATGTCGCGGCGGCGATCACCGGCGCGGGGACACGATTGCTCTTGCACACCAGGAACATCGCGTCGAGACGCGAAGCGATGCTGTCGATGTCCGCGACGGCGAGTGCCGGCGGAACATCGAAAACGATCAGGTCGTATTCGTTGCGCAGGTCGGCGAGCAGCTTGTCGCAGGCTTCGCTTTCCAGGAGATCACCGGGAGCAGCCGGCTGCTTGCCCGCGGTGATCACGTCGAGGCCGCGCGCCACGTCGCGGCGGATGCACTCACGCCAGGCGACGCGCTCTTGAAGGATTTCCGACAGTCCCGGCATCAGTTCCATGCCGAGGTAGTGGTGCACGCTGGGCCGGCGCATGTCGGCGTCGACCAGCAGCACGCGCTTGCCGTTGATCGCGTAGGCCAGGGCGACGCTGACGTTGGTCAGCGACTTGCCCTCGCCTTGCGTGCACGAGGTGAAAGCGATGGTCTTCGCGCCCTCGATCGCGCCGAGCGCGAATTTCAGGTTGGCGCGCAGCGAGCGGAAGGCCTCGGCGGGAACGCTCTCGGGATCGTCGAGCAGGGGCACGTAGTGCTCGTGGGCGCCCTTGATCCGGAAGCGGCCGTGCTTGAAGTCGGGGATCGTGCCGAGCACGCTCAGACCGGAGATCTCTTCGAGCTCGCTGGCGGTGAACACGCGGCGCGAGAGGGATTCGCGCAAGAGCGCGGCAGCGAGGGCGAAGACGAGTCCGAGGACCAGGCCCAGGCAGAGGTGGACGACGATCGACGGTCCGTGGCGGCGCAGCGGAGCGACCGCGGGGTCGATGAATTCGGCGCTGGCGACCGTGGCCGCCTTGGAGATCTCGGCCTCCTGCTTGCGCGAGAGCAGGAACTTCACGATCTCGGTGTGGGCAGCGAGCCGCCGCAGAGGATCGGCTAGCACGCGAGCTTCCTCGGGCAGCGAGCCCATGTCGGCCTGCATGCGCTCGAGCTCGGTCGCGATCGACTGGCTGCGCGCTTTCAAGCCAGCACGTTGACTCTCGAGGTGCGTCGCGGTGCGCGCGACCAGGCCGCGGCGCGCCGTTTCGATGCGGGCGCGTTCGCCGGCGGGAAGGGACCCGGCGCGCTCGGCGTAGCTCGCGAGCAGCGAGTCGAATTCGTGAGCCTGGATCTCCAGACCGCTGACGCGGTTGTCGAGCAGCGCGCTGACGCGCGAGCGCATCGCGGTCAACTGGCGCTCGCACAAAGCGAGGTCGGGGTGCTCGGGCTTGAATTCCGCGGCAAGCGAGTCGCGCCGGGCCTGGAGGGTCGAGAGCTCGGCGAGATAGCCGGTCAAGAGCGGATCGCCGATCTGCGGCGCGCCGGCTCCGAGACGCGACACGGCCTCGGAGGATCCGCCGCGAACGGCGTCGGCCGCGGAACGCGCGGCCGAAAGCTCTACCGCCAACGCGTCGCGCCGACTTTCGAGCTCGAGGCTCTTCTGCTGCAGCAGCGTTTTATACGCGCCACTGTCGCTGCGCTCTTGGAGCAACGATTCAGCTTCGAGGCGGGCGATCTGCTCGACGTAGGCCGCGGTGATCGGGTCGGCGACCTCGGGTCCGAGGCGCGAAAGAGCCTGGGTATCGCCGCTCTCGAGGGCGGCAAGAGCCTCGCCAAGCGAGCGATCGCTCAAGCCCGACGCCACGCGCTCGACCTCGAGCTTGGACATCTGCTCGATCAACTGCGTGCCGACCTGGCCGACGTCGATCGCGCGCGGATTGGCGCGCTGCAGGGTCGCGACCTGCCTTTCCGATTCGTCGAGGGCCGTGGTCTGCTCCGCGAGCTGCACGTCGATGAAGTCGACCGTCTGACGCGCGCGTTTTTCGCCGCGCGACTTGTTGCGGTCGAGGTAGTTCTGGCACAGGGCGTTGGCCGTCTGGGCCGCGCGCTCGGGATCGCAATCGTCGAAGAGCAGCTCGATCACGCCGGAATTGCGCTCGGTCTCGCTGACCCGCGTCGCGCCGAGCACGCGCTCGATGGCGCGTGCGTCGGAGAGTCCGTGGATCAGGAAGGACGTGCCCGAGAGATCGCCCTCGGGCTCGAGGTGCAGCAGGAGATCGCGGTAGGCGATCGCCTTGCCTGCGACCAGCGTCGCTTCGACCTTGGGTGCGCCGAACGACAGGCTGCGCCCGAGGCTGCCGACTTCCTGGATCGTGACCTGCTGCGCGCCGTCGAACTCGACCGACAGGCAGCGCTCGGAGCGGATCGGAACGCCAGGCTCGATGCGCGCGTGCAGGCGTGCGTTGCGGTCGATCGAGCGGATTCCGCCAGTCCAACCGGCCGCGATTTCTCGCAACGGTCGATAGCCGAGATCCTCGACGACCGTGGTCAAGTCCAGGTGCCGCGCGACTTCGTTCGCCGAATCATTGGCCGCGGCCCGTACCGTCTCGGCCGCCGTGGTCCGCGCGCGCAGGAGCTCCATTTCACTGGAAGCCTCGGGTGCGCTGGTCAGCGCCGCGAGCTCGCCGAGCACGCCGCCCTTGGACCTGCCGGATTCGAGGATCAGCGTTGCATTGGCGCGGTAGACCGGCGGCTTCGAGGCCAGCCAGAACATGCTCGCGCCCAGGGTCGCCACGCAGACGACGATCACAAGTCGCGTGTGGCGGATGCACAGCTCGAGCGCGGTCTCGAGCGAGAGCCCGCGGCCGCCTGCCTGCTCCTCGGAAGAATTCTTGCTGTGCTTCACGGACTAGTTTCCCAGCTGGTCGTCGATCAACAAAATGGTCGCGACCGATCCCAGGGCGTTGGAAATGCCGACGAGGATCGGCAGGAATTCGTCGGAGAATCTCCCCGCGCCCGAGCGGCGCACGAAGATCATGTCGTCGGGCCGCAGGGCGTTGAGGCCCTTGGCCGTCGGCGAGTTCGCGTTGAACACGTGGACTTCCAGGGCTTCGGGCTTGCCGCGCAAGAGCACGACTTCGCTGCGATCGGCGCGAGGCGAGAGGCCTTTGCCGTAAGTCAGCGCCTGGTAGAGATTCAGCGGGCGATCGATAGTGTAGGCGCCGGGCTGGTTGACTTCGCCGTAGAGGTAGAAACGCCGCGCGGCGTACTCGACGACCGACACGTCGACCTTGGGCTCCTGTACGAAGGCCGCGTAGGCCGCGCGGATTTTTTCGCGCGCTTCTTCGAGCGACATGCCGCCGATCGCGACCGTGCCGACCAAGGGCAGGCTCAAGCCTCCCGCTCCGTCGACGCGCGATCCCACGGCGCCGGACAGGGTTCCCGACAGGGGCGTGGAGAGCTCGGGGTGTCCGAAGACTCCGACGCGCACGATGTCGTTCGGGCCCAGCGTCAGCTCGTCCCAGCGCAGGTCGGGTGAAAGGGTCGAAGCCTTCGCGTGCTCCTCGGGCAAAGGCGGCGTGCTGCAGGCAGCGGCGCCCAGCCAAAGGAGCATCAACAAGGAGGAAAACCGGTTCGAATGCATGCGACGGGTGTCCCGCAGGGCGTTTCGAGCCCTGGAGCGGGGCGGGCCTCTTCGGCACGGGGCGCCGATCCCTTGGGCCAGCCCCGCTGGGAGTCCCAGGAAGAGGACGGGTCTCGACACGGAACCGGGCTCGACGAATCGATACGGAGCCAGGTGAATTCGTCCGCAATGGTGCGGGCATCCCGCGCGCCGCTCTCGCGGCGCGCGGGATGCCCGCACCATTGCGGACGAATTCACCTGGCTCCGTACATGGCGGGGGGGGTCGAAATCGTGCCTGGCTGCGTGACGACGCCATGACGCCTCAAGATGCCGGCGCATTACTCCGAAGCAGGGTGAGGCAAACCTCATTCATGGCGGAGATCTCGTCACTTACGAAGCGGCCAGGCAGGCCGCGGCGGCTGCTCGCCGCCGTGGGCGTCTTGTGGATGGTGTTTCTCGCCCTCGGCCTCGCGGGAATGATCCGCTACCAGAGCGAAAGCGGCGCCCCCGCAAAACCTCCGACGCAATGGCCTCGCGCATGCTCGCTCGCGCGAGCCGATGGTCAGCCGAAACTCCTGCTCTTCGCGCACCCGCAGTGTCCGTGCACGCGCGCGACGATCGGCGAGCTCGATCGCATCGCCGCTCGCGCCAATGGAAAGCTGCGCGGCACCGTCGTGATGCTCTCGCTGCCCGAGCTCGGCCGCGAGTGGACGCACAGCGAGCTGTGGGATTCCGCCGCGAAGATCCCCGGCATCCAAGTCAGGGCGGACACGGGCGGAGCCTATGCGCGCCAATTCGGCGTAAGGACGTCCGGAGAAGTGCTGCTTTACGGCGCTGACGGCCAGCTGGAATTTCAGGGCGGCATCACCGCGAGCCGCGGCCACTCCGGCGACAACCAGGGCGCTGACTCGATCGTCGCGCTGCTCCAGGGACGGACTCCATCGTGCAACTCGACGCCCGTCTATGGGTGCGGCCTGACCAGCAAAACCGACCTCGACGACGAATCACGGAACCCATGACCACGTCCGACTCCCCCGCTCTCACGAACGATCGCGCGCAGGAACTCTACCTCGAGCAGCACCACGCCCTTTTCCGCAAGACCGACCGGCTGTTCGGCATGTTGATGGCCTTGCAGTGGCTGGCCGGAATCGCGGCCGCCCTGTGGGTCTCGCCGCGCACCTGGGATGGAGCGGAGAGCTCGATCCACACCAACGTCTACCTGGCGATCTACGTCGGCGCGGCGATCGCGCTCGGACCGATCTGGCTCGCCTGGAGGCACCCGGGCGAGACGGTGACGCGGCACACGATCGGCGTCTGCCAGGCGCTGTTCTCCGCTCTGCTGATCCACTTGAGCGGCGGCCGGATCGAGACCCATTTCCACGTTTTCGGATCCCTGGCCTTCCTAGCCTTCTACCGCGACTGGCGTGTCTTGCTCAGCGCCACGGTCGTCGTCGCGCTCGACCACATGCTGCGCGGCATCTACTTCCCGCAGTCCGTGTTCGGCGTCCTGAGCTCGACTTCCTGGCGCTGGCTGGAGCATGCGGGCTGGGTGATCTTCGAGGACTGCTTCCTGCTCTATTCCTGCTGGAGCAGCGTCGGCGAAATGCGCCAGATCTCGCAGCGCCAGGCCGAGCTCGAGGCGACCACGGCCAGCGTCGAACGCAAGGTGATCGAGCGCACCGCCGAGCTGGTCATCGCCCGCGACCAGGCCTTCGAGGCCGCGCGCGTCAAGTCGGAATTCCTGGCCAACATGAGCCACGAGATCCGCACGCCGCTCAACGGCGTGATCGGAATGACCTGTCTCCTGATCGAGTCCGACCTGGACGAGGAGCAGCGCGACTACGCGGCGACGGCGCGCACCTGCTCGGAATCGCTGCTGTCCTTGATCAACGACATCCTCGACTTCTCCAAGATGGAGGCGGACAAGCTGGAGCTCGAGACCATCGGCTTCAACCTCGACACGATCGTCGACGAGACGGTCGACATCGTCGTGTCGCGCGCGGACGACAAGGGCCTCGAGCTGATCACGTTCGTCGAGCCCGAGATCCCGCGTCTGGTTTGTGGCGATCCCGGCCGCCTGCGCCAGGTGCTGCTCAACCTGGTCAACAACGCGATCAAGTTCACCGAGCGCGGCGAAGTCGTGCTGCGTGTCACGCGCGAGAAGCTGGAGGAAACCTGCGTCACCCTGCGCTTCGAAGTTCAGGACACCGGCATCGGCATTCCCGAGGAGCGCATCAACCGTCTGTTCCAGTCCTTCAGCCAGGTCGACGCTTCGACCACGCGCAAGTACGGCGGCAGCGGCCTCGGCCTGGTGATCGCGCGCAAGATCGTCGACGCGATGGGCGGAGAGATCCACGTCGAGAGCGAGGACGGCCGCGGCTCGAAGTTCTGGTTCACGGCGACGCTGGATCTGCAGCCCGCGGGCTCGGAGGAGCGCCGCGAGCTGCTCGCGACCCATGTGCGCGGCCAGCGCGTGCTCGTGGTCGACGACAACGCCACCAACCGCCGCGTCGCCATCGCGAATCTGCGCGCCTGGGGTTTCCGCTGCGACGAGGCCAGCTCGCCGCTGATCGCGTTGACGATGATGCGCGAAGCGGTGGAGAAGCGTCAGGGATTCGTCGCGGCCCTGCTCGACTTCCAGATGCCGGAGATGGACGGCCTCGAGCTCGGCCGCCTGATCAAGGAGGATCCCATCCTGCACTCGGTGCACCTGATCCTGCTCACCTCCGTCGGCTACCTCGGCAGCGCGGGCAAGAGCAAGGCGATCGGCTTCGACGGTTACTTGACGAAGCCGGTCAAGTCGTCGTATCTGCGCGACGCCCTGCTCGCTGCCCTCGGCCAGGACATCCCGAACCCGCACTCCTCATCCGCGCACGCGCCCGAGAGCGCTCTTCCCGCGCGCGCCCCGCTCGAGCCCGTGGCGCGCTCGACGGCGCGGATCCTGCTCGCCGAGGACAACGAGGTCAACCAGAAGGTCGCTCTGCGCATGCTGGAGCGACTGGGCTACTCGGCCGACGTCGCCGGGACGGGCGAGCAGGTGCTGACCTCGATGGAACGCACGACCTACGACCTGATCCTGATGGATTGCCAGATGCCAGACATGGACGGCTACGCCGCGACGCGCGAAATCCGCCGCCGCCAGCTCGGCGGAAAACCGACGCCGATCGTCGCCATGACGGCCAATGCGATGATGGGCGATCGCGAGCTGTGCATCTCCGCCGGGATGGACGACTACGTCACCAAGCCGATCCGGCTGCAGGACCTCGGCTCGATGATCCGCCGCTGGCTGCCCGCGGACCATTGGACGGGCGCGGTCGTGAAGACCACGTCTTAGTGTCGGTACGGGGCCAGGCTCGATTCCGACACCCCCCGCGCGCGCGCAAAGCGCGCGCGCGGGGGGTGTCGGAATCGAGCCTGGCTCCGTACCGACGAAATTTCGTACGCTGCGGAGAATGTCGCTCTCTCGCGGGGAAAAAGTTGGTCGCTACGAGATCCTCGCGCTGCTCGGCAAGGGCAGCATGGGCGAGGTCTATCGCGCCACGGACATGCGCCTGGGACGCGACGTGGCGATCAAGGTTTTGCTGTCGGAATTCCACAGCGATCAAGGTCGATTGAAGCGCTTCGAGCGCGAGGCCCGCGCCGCTTCGGCGCTGAATCATCCGAACATCGTCTCGCTGTTCGACATCGGCGAGCACGAGGAGTCTCCTTACCTCGTCACCGAGCTGCTCGAGGGCGAGACGCTGCGCGACCGGTTGAATCGCGGAGCCCTGCCGATCGAATCCGCGCTCGACGTCGGCCTGCAGCTCGCGAAGGGCCTCGCCGCCGCGCACGAGAAGGGCATCGTGCACCGCGACCTGAAGCCGGAGAACGTGTTCATGCTCCCCGACGGCCGAATCAAGATCCTCGACTTCGGCCTCGCCAAGCTGGTGGAGGGCGGATCGGCGAACGAGTTCGGGGGCGGCTCCGCCATCGTCACGGAGATCGGCGTGGTGCTCGGCACGGTCGCCTACATGTCGCCGGAGCAGAGCCGCGGGAAGCAGGCGGACCATCGTTCCGATCTTTTTTCCTTCGGCTCCGTGCTGCACGAGATGATGACGGGCTTCCCGGCCTTCAGCCGCGAGACCATCACCGACACCTTCTCCGCGATCATCGAGGAGGAGCCGCCGACCCTGGCCAAGCTCGGGGTCAAGGCGCCGACGCCGCTGGCCAAGTTGCTGCGCCGCTGCCTGGAGAAGCCGCTCGACCAGCGCATCCAATCGGCGCGCGAGCTGGTCACCGAGCTCGAGACCATCAGCTCCAACCCCCAGGCCTCCTCGCGCGGCGGGATGATCGATCCGTCGCGGATCTGGATCTACCTGCTCGGGATCGCCGTCCTCGGCGCCGCGGGATACTTCGCCTGGAAGGGACTGCGCTGAGCCCGCGTCCCGCGCCTGGAACGCGTGCCGGGCGTTGGGTCGGCGCCCCTCACTGGACCTCCTCCGCCCGGTCGATGGTCGGGCATGACTACCTGGGTCGTCGGCGACATCCATGGCTGCGCGGAAGAGCTTTCGCGTCTTCTCGCGCGACTCGAGCTCGGTCCCGCGGATCGCTTCGTCAGCGTAGGCGATCTCTTCCACCGCGGGCCGGATCCGGTCGGTGTCATGGAGCAGCTGTCTGCTCTGCGCGCGCCCTTCGTGCTCGGCAACCACGAGCTGGCCGTGCTGCAACGCGCCGGCCTGGCGCCGAAATCGAGCCGCGTCGATCCCGTGCACGCGCGGCCGCCGCCGCGCAGTGAGTTCCCCGAGCTCGACGCCTCGGACCTCGACGGCGACGGCGGAACGCCCTGCGACGTCGCACCGCACGAGCGCGCGAGGATCCTGCAGTATCTGCAGACCCACTCGGGTTTTTTCCTGCGCGACACCGCGATCGAGAACGCCGCGCCGACGGCCGAAGGTCAGGCGTGGTGCGTGGTGCACGCTTCGCGCGCGCTGGGCGCTGCGCTCGAGGACAGCACCATCAAGGAACTCGTCTCTCGACGCCACCTCGACCTGCCTGGACGGCCTTGGTGGTACGAGCATTACCGCGGGCCCGAGCTGGTGCTCTTCGGTCACACGCCCTCGGCCCTGCCCCGCGCCTGGCGCGTCGGCGGGCGGCTCGTCGCACTCGGTCTCGACACAGGCTGCGTCTATGGAGGGCGCCTCAGCGCCTACTCGCCCGAGCTGGACGAGCTGGTGTCCGTCGCCGCCGTGAAGGCCTACGCGAAGGCGCGCTGACGATCGGCGCGCGGCGACTCGCTCGTCTTCGCACCGGATCACTCCGGCGTACGGTCCATGTTAGGAAGCGCTGGCGCGTCGAAGTGCCCCTAGAATCGAGTGCGTGGACTCCTGCCCTGTCCGTGATGAGATCGAAGCGCTGGCCCTCGATGCGGCGGCCTGCGACACGGCAACCCGCGAGCACGTCGCGGCCTGCGCGCGATGCGCGCCGCGACTCGAGCGCGCGCGGCGCGACACGGCCTTGCTGCGCGAGCTTCGAGCTGTCGGAAAAGCACCGCGCGATCCTGTCGCCGAAGTCCCGTCGCTGATTCCCGGCTACACGCTCGAGCGCGAATTGCGCCGCGGCGGCCAGGGCGTGGTGCACAGCGCGCGCCAGCAGGCGACCCGCCGCGCCTGCGCCGTGAAACTGCTCGACGGCGTGCGCACGGCGCGCGAGCGGCGCCGCTTCGAGATCGAGATCGAGCTCGCCTGCCGGCTGCGACACCCTTACATCGTCAGCGTGTACGACAGCGGCGTCGCGGCCGGCGTGCCGTGGTTCGCGATGGAGCTGGTCGAGGGCCAGAGCCTCGACGAATGGGCGCGTGAGAGCGGCGCGTCGCTGCGCGAGCGGCTCGAGCTCTTCGGCCGCATCGCCTCGGCCCTCGCCTACGCGCACCGCCGCGGCGTGATCCACCGCGACTTGAAACCCGCGAACATCCTGGTCGACGGCGAGGGCAAGCCGCGCATCCTCGATTTCGGCACGGCCTTCGACGTCGAGGCCCAGCGGCCTTCTCCGCGCGTCACGGCGCCGGGAGAATTCCTCGGAACACTTGCCTACGCCGCGCCCGAGCAGCTCTCCGGCGACGGATCCGAGATCGACACGCGCACGGACGTCTACGCGCTGGGACTGGTGCTCTACGAGTTGATCGCTGGCCGCCTGCCCCACGATACGTCGGGCAGCATCTCGGACATCGTGGCGCGCGTCACGCGCGAGAGCGCCGAGCCACCGTCGCGCTGGAACGAGGAACTCGATCTCGATCTCGACGCGATCGCGTTGACCGCGATCGAAAAGGATCCGGCGCGGCGCTACCAGTCGGTGCAGGCCCTGGCGCGCGACGTCGAGAGCTACCTCGCTGGAACGCCGATCCAGGCGCGAGCCCAGGGCCCCTGGCAGCGTTTCCAGAAGCGGCTCGTGCGTCATCGCGCGCCGATCGCGGTCGCCGCGCTGGTCCTCGTCATCGGCGGAACGCTGCTCGGCGCGTGGTTCGAGGAGCACCAGCGCGCGGAACGCCAGCGCGAGCAGGCCGCGCTGGTGCGCAGCGTGTTCCAGGACATCCTCAGCGCCGCCTCGCCGCAGCGCATGGGCGCCGACGTGCGCCTGCTCGAGGTCTTCGAGCTCGCCGGCCGCTCGATCGAGGACTCGCTGCGCGACGCGCCGGACGTCCAGGGCGCGATGGAGCTGACCATCGGCGACACCTACCGCAAGCTCCTGCGCTCCGGCGAAGCCGTGCCGCACCTGCGGCGAGCCATGGACCGCTTCCGTTCCCTCGGCGATCCGCACGATCTCGAGCTAGCGCGCTGCGCGAACCTGCTCGGGCTCGCGCTCAGCGACTTGAACGATCCTGAGGCGATTCCGGTCCAGGAAGTGGCCCTCGCGATCCGCTCGCGCGAGTTGCCGAAAGATCATGTCTTGATCGCCGAGAGCCGCCGCAGCCTGGCGATCGCTCTGCTTTCACAGTTCAAGAACGTCGACAGCGTGCGCGCGACGGCCCTGCTCGAGCTTGCCGCCGAGGGTTTTCGCGCGGCGCACGGCGAGCGGGATCCCGACCTCGCCGAGACGAAGCTGTGGCAGGTCCGCACGCTTCCCGAAAGCGAGTCGGCGCGCTGTGGAGCGTTGCTCGACGAGGCCTTGAGCGCCTTCGAATCGACGAGCAGCGACGATCCGCGCACGATCCAGGCGCTCAACGCGCGCGCAGCCTGGGCCCAGTCGCGCGGAGACTTCGAGCTGGCGCGCGGCCTGCTCGATCGCTCCTCGGACCTGGCGCGGCGCCTGTACGGCGACGTCCTCGCGACCGACCTGATCCGACGCTACGCGCGCCTCGCCTTCGCCCAGGGCGACGCTTCGACCGCGGAGCAGATGTCGCGCCAGGCGGTGGCGCGCGAGCTGGTGCGCTGGAGCTCGCGTCGACCCGAGGAAGGTCCAAGGCTGCGCGCCCTGGCCAAACGCCTCGAGGAACCCGGCTCGCCGGCGGCCGAGCCGCCCTACGCCGAAGCCTTCGCGGCCCTGCGCGCCCTGGAGGGCAACGGCTCGTTCGAGCTCGCGCAGTGGATGAACGGCATCGCGATGACGCTGGTCGCCTTGAAACGCGGGACCGCCATCGAGCCGTTGTTGCACGAGGCCCTGGAGATCCATTGCCGCGCCATGGGCGACGATTGTCCGGTGCGCCTGCGCACGATCGAGCTGCTCGGCGAAGAGCTGCTCGCGGAAGGCCGCGGCGGCGAGGCCTTGCCCCATCTCGAAGAATCAGTCGCCACCTATGAACGCCTGGGAGAGTCGCAATCGCCCGAGGCTCTGCGCGCAGCGGGTCTCTTGACGGCCTGCCGCGAGAATTCGAGCGATCACTGAAGACCCGGCCGGTGGACACGACTCGAAAAACCCTGCTGCAGCGCGTTCGCGACAACGCGGACCACGAGGCCTGGGAGCAGTTTTTCGCGTTGTACGCGCCGCTGCTCGAGGGCTATGCCCGGGTGATGGGCCTGTCTCCCAGCGACGCGGAAGACGTGCGCGACGAATGCCTCGCGCTGATCACGCGGCGCATGCCGAGCTTTGAGTACGAGCGCGCGAAGGGCTCGTTCAAGGCCTGGCTGTACCGCCTGGTTCGCGGCAAGGTCGTCGACCTGCTGCGCCGGCCGGCGACGGTGCAGGCGCCGACTGAGACGCTGCTCGCGATCGAGGACCGCGAGAATGCGCTCGATGAACGCTGGGAAGCCCTTTGGCGGCGCGAGCACCTGCGCCACGCTTTGGACGTGGCCCGCAAGAGCGAGAGCGCGGGGTCGATCGAGGTCTTCGAGCTGCTCCTGATCGACGACCTGTCCGTGCCCGAGGTCTGCGCGCGCACGGGGCTCGATTCGCGGCAGGTCTACAAGGCCAAGGCGCGCATCCTGAAGCGCGTTCGAGAAGTGTTGCTGCGCCTGGGCGTCGAGGCCTGAAAGATTCGCTGGATTTCCTGGGCAAAAGCCCGGGGTGGCTCGGATGGAGAGCGACACGCTCCCCCCACCCACGAAAAAATCCATGCGCCTACTCCCCTCGATCCTCGTCGGCCTCGCCCTCGCTTCGACCGCCATCGCCCAGACCCCTCCCGTGGCGGAAAACACGGACGGCTCACGCAATGTGGCGATCCTCGTCTACCCCGGAGTCGAGCTGCTCGACTTCGCGGGCCCTGGAGAAGTCTTTGCGGCCACCGACGGCAAGCAGGGTCACGCGTTTCGCGTGTTCACCGTCGCGGAGAATCGCGAGCCCGTCACCAGCGAGGGCTTCGTCAAGATCACGCCGCAGTACTCGGTCGCCGATTGCCCCAAGCCCGCGATCGTCGTCATTCCCGGCGGACAGGTTCCTTCGCACAACCCGATCTTGCTCGCCTGGGTGAAGGATCGCTCGAAGGACACCGAGATCGTGATGTCGGTGTGCAACGGCGCCCTGCTGCTCGGCAACGCGGGACTGCTCAAGGATCTCGAGGTCACGACGCACAAGAGCGCGCTGCAAAGCCTGTCGCTGATCGAGCCGACGGCCAGAGTTTTCACCAACCGGCGCTACGTCGACAACGGGCGCATCATTACCGCCGCCGGAATCTCCGCGGGGATCGATGGAGCCCTGCACGTGGTTGCGCGACTGCACGGTGAGGAAACGGCCTGGGCCACGGCGCGCTACATGGAGTACGACTGGCGGCCCGACGAGATCGCGCGCTTGCACGAGCAACCGGGCAGCGTCGTCGAGGAGGCGCCCGGGTCCGTGCTCGCGAAGTCCTTCCAGGGTCTCGACTCGCAGGCGGCGCTCGTGAAGTACAAGGCTCTGCCCAAAGCGCCCACCGAGGCCGAGCTCAACAGGATGGGTTACTCGCTCTTGAATCTCGGGAAGCACGAGCCGGCGATCACGCTGTTCCGCCTGGCCGCCTGCGCATTTCCCGAGTCCTCGAACGCCAGCGACAGTCTTTCGGAGGCCTATGAAGTGACCGGCGACAAGGAGCAATCCAAGCGCTTCGCACTCGAAGCCCTTGCTCTGCTCGAGAAGGAAAAGGCTCGGCCGGAAAAGAACCGGCAATCGATCCACAACGCCGCCGCGTCGCGCCTCGCGCGGCTCGCGGGCAAGACCCTGGCTGAGTTTCCCTTCATCTGCGGTCCTTGCGACAACCGTTGCGACAAGCTGGGCTTCCTCGAGACCGGCAGCTGTCCGATTTGCGGCATGGAGCTCGATCCTCGCTCCAAAGCCGAGTGAGTGTCCGCACCAAGGCGATGAGTTACGTGAGATCGGGAATCGAGCGGCGCGCGCTGCTGAGCTGGGCTGCGGCCTCGGGCCTGGCGGCGCGCGCCGGTTCGATCTTCGCGCAGCCTTCGCTCCTCGCTCGCGGCGCGGCGGGAGTCGAGCAGGTCGCCACTTGGATCATCGCGACTCCGCGCGATCGCGTCCTCGCGCGCGCGATGCGCGAGGTGCGCGCCGGTCTTCCGCCCGCGGATCTGCTCGGGGGCACATTGGTCGCGGCGGCGCGCGAAATACGGCCGAACGTCGCGAGCTTCAACCACGCGGCTCTCGTCGTCGCGGCGCTGGAGCAGTTGACCGCTGGCCTCGCGCTCGAGCAGCAGCTGCCCTTGATCCTGTGGGGCATCGACAACTTCGAGGATTCACAGGAGCAGGACAGGGCCGCGGATTGGAAGCTCGCCGCGCCGCCCGCGAAATTGCCGGTCGCCGCCGAGGCGCGCGCGGAGCTGATCGCGGCCCTCGACCGCTGGGACCCTGAGGCTGCCGATGCCGCGCTGGTGGCCATGGTCAGCTCCGCGCCGCTCGAGAGCGTGTGCGAGATCGTCACCGGGTACGGCATGCGCTCGCGCGGGAACAGCGGACACAAGGCGATCTATGCCATGGTCGCGGTGCGCTGCCTGCCGTTGGTCAGCGAGCCCCTCGCTCTGGACGTGCTGCGTTCCTGCGTCGCGAGCTTCCTGCCCGAGGGAGAGAAAACATCGGTCGAGCCTTTCGACAGGAGCCGCGAGCTGGTTGCACGCGGATTGAAGCGTCGATCCGACGGCACCGCGAGCGACGCAGGCGTGGAACGGGAAGTGCTCGCGCTCCTGCGCGAGGGAAAATCAGCTGAGGTGCCGCAGGCTCTCGCCGAAGTCATGGCCGGCAAGGCTTCCGTTCCCACGCTGTGGGATGCCTTCGTGATGATGGCCTCGGAAGTCGCTCTCGAAAGCCCCGGAATCGGTCCGTTGCACGCGCTGACCGCCACGAATGCGCTGCACTGCATGGCGCGTCGGGCGCGCGATCCGCGCATCGCCGATCTCGCGCTGCTCCAGGCAGGAGCCTGGCTATGCGAGTTCCGCGCCACGGCGCGCGGCTCGAAGACGGAGAAGGATTGCGTGCACATCGAGAGCCTCGCACCGGGAACTTTCGAAGCGAGCGCACCGACTGCCGCGGAGCGCATTGCCCAATTGCTCGGCGATCCCGCCGAATTCCGAGGGCTCGCGGCTGGACGCGTGCTCGGCGCTTCCAGATCGCAGACCGGCGCGAAGGCGCTTGCTCAGGACATGCTCGGCGTCGTGCGCGCCAGCGGAGACAGCGTGCACGAATTCAAGCTGGCGGCCGCCGTGCTCGAGGAAGCGAACGGCTCGAGCACCCGCGCCGCGAGCTCCGCCCTGGCCGCCCTCGCGGTCAACATGCCCGATCCGCGCCGCGTCACTCGCGAGAATCGGCTGCGCGTCGAGGATGCGATCGCGGTGTCCCGCTGAGGGCTGGTTCGGCCGCCACGGGACCTCGACTCAGCTGAAACCCCCGATCGCCAAATCGGAGAAATCGGGACCGCTTTCAAGCCACCGACCTGGTCCGAATTCCCACCCCTGCCCCACCTGAATTCGCGTCGACGGCCCTTGCTATCGGAAGTCCGCGGTCCTGTTGGGCGGTACAGGACTTGTAGCCCGGGCCGAAGTTCCGAGCGGAAGAGGGGCTCTACGGCGGATACCCATTCTCAGCTCGCAAAGAGGTGTTCGAGGGAGGAAGCGTGTGAACTGTTCGTCGCTGTTTGTACAACGCATCGTCTGGCTCGTTGTCGCTGCTGTCATTCCCGGAATCCACGCGACCGCGCAATCCCGTGTCGCGAGCTGGGGGGAAACTGTTTTCGACAGCGCCTGGAACGACCAGCCCTTCGCGCAAGTCGAGGCCGGTTACCAGCACACGGTCGCGCGGCGCGCCGACGGCACGATCGTCGCTTGGGGTCTCAATTCGTCGGGTCAATGCAACCTGCCTGTCCTGCCCCCGGGAGTGACCTGCATCGACGTCGCCGCGGGATATGGGCACACCATCGCCTGCTACAGCGACGGCTCGGTCCGGGCCTGGGGCCTGAACAACTGGACCCAGTGCGATGTGCCCGCCCTCCCCGCGGGATTGGCCTACGTCGAGATCGCCTCGGGCCACCTGCACTCGATCGCGCGCCGCAGCGACGGCTCGGTCATCGTGTGGGGCCGCAATTCGCACGGAGAGTACTACGTCCCGGCCTTGCCCGCGGGCAGGAGATACACGCAGGTCAGCGCGGGCTACGACCACTGCATCGCGCTGCGCGACGACGGCGCCGCGATCGCGTGGGGCTTGAACACCGACGGTCAGTGCGACGTGCCGGCCTTGCCCGCGGGACTGACCTACGTCCAGGTCGCGGCGGGCGGAGTCCACTCGGTCGCGCGCCGCAGCAACGGATCGATCATCGCATGGGGCTACAACGCGAAGGGCCAGTGCGATGTGCCGCCGCTGCCCGGGGGCCTGACCTACGTCGACGTGGACGCGGGCACTGGCCACAATGTCGCTCGCCGCAGCAACGGCAGCATCGTCGCCTGGGGAGACAACAGCTCCGGCCAGTGCGAAATCCCGCACCTGCCGGCGGGAAAGACCTTCGCGCAGGTGGCGGTGGGCGAGCGCTTCAACATCGGCCGGCGCAACGACGGTCTGTGCGTCGGCTGGGGCAGCGATGAATCCGGACAGCTCAACGTCCCGCCGATGGCCGAGTTCCTTTCTTATGTCGAGCTCGAGGCCGGCAACACGCACAGGCTCGCGCTGACGAACGCCGGCAGGGCGCTGGCCTGGGGCTCGGACGCCTCCGGCGAATCCACCGTGCCTCCGTTGCCCGCGGGACTTTCGTATCTCCAGCTCGGGGCTGGCTTGAGCTTCTCCGTTGCGCGCCGCAGCGACGGTCAGGTCCTCGCCTGGGGCGACAACCTGGTCGGGCAGTGCAACGTGCCGGTCCTGCCGCCGGGAGCGAGCTGCGAGGGCATCGCGACGCGATTCCAGCACACGGCCGCGCGGCTCAGCGATGGATCGGTCATCGCCTGGGGCAGCAACGGGTCCGGCGAGTGCAACGTGCCCGCCTTGCCCACCGGTCTTTCCTACGTCCGCATCGCTTCGGGAGCGCAATTCACGCTCGCGCTTCGCAGCGACGGATCGCTGGTGGCTTTCGGCAACAACGCGCTCGGGCAGTGCAATGTTCCGTCGCTGCCCGCCGGAGTCACGTATGTCGAGATCGCCGCCGGTGACTACCACGGAGTCGCGAGGCGCAGCGACGGATCGCTCGTCGCCTGGGGCTACAACGGCGACGGACAATGCGACGTTCCGAGCCTGCCGACGGGCTCGAGCTACGTCGAGATCGCCGCGGGGGAATTCCACACCGTCGCGCGGCGCAGCGATGGCAGGGTGCTCGCCTGGGGCAACGACAGCCACGGCCAGTGCGACGTGCCGCAGCTACCCTCCGGTCTGACCTACGTGCAGATCGCGGCTCGCGGACGGTACACCGCGGCGCGGATCGGCCCGGCCTGCGTGCCGCTGGTCTACTGCAGCGCGAAAATCAATTCCGCGGGGTGCACGCCGCAGATCGCATCCAACGGAATGGCGAGCGCGAGTGCGAGCAGCGGATTCATGCTGAGCGCGGCCAACGTGCTCAACCATCGGCCCGGCCTCTTGCTCTACACCAGCGGCGGCCGCGACACGATCCCATTCGGCGGCGGAACCCTTTGCATCCACACGCCGGTCGAGCGCTCGATCGCCCTGTTCTCCGGCGGAAATGCCGGTCCGACGGACTGCTCCGGCGTCTACGCCCTCGACCTGAACGCCTTCGCGAGCGGCTCGCTCGGCGGAAACCCCGCCCCCTTCCTCCAGACCGAAGGCACCCTCGTCAACGCGCAATTCTGGGGACGCGACAACGGCTTCACCCCACCCAACAACGGGACCCTCTCCGACGCAATCGAGTTCTCGATCTGCCCGTAACTGGTACCCGGTATTCCACCACCATCCAGAACGCCACGATTACACGCGGCATGTAAAAAATGGTGGTGGAATACCGGGTACCTGGCTTCGTCAGGACTTGGTGCCGATGACGTATCCCCAGCGGATCGATCCAAGACTGATCACGGTCAGCAGGTAGGAGACGATTCCCTGGACGCACCTCGCATCGAGGCCGGCATCGCTCAGGGTGGCGGCGTATTGGTTGGTGTGGCGCACGTCCAGGATCAGCACGCGCCCGCCGGGCTTGAGCACCCGCGCGATCTCGCGCACGGCGGTTTGTCGCTCGCCGCCGTTGTAGATGTTGTGCAACGCCATGCTCGAGAGGACGACGTCGAAGCTCGCGTCGTCGAACGGCAACTTGCGCGCATCACCCGTGAGCACTTCAACCTTGTCGGCCACGCCCTCGATCGTCGCATTGCCCTGCGTTCCGGCCGGCGTGTTCCCGCTGAGATCCTCGGCCTGCCACAGGTCTATCCCGACCGCGCGGCCGGTCTCGAGACGCTTGGCCGCGCCGATGAGAAACAATCCCAGGCCACATCCCACGTCCAGCACGCGCTCATCACCCCGCCAGACAAGCTTGTCGAGATAGTCTTCCCGCTCGCGCACCTTGCCGATCTTGCTGTCGTAAATCATCCACAAGCCCATCGCGCCGCAGCTCAGGCCGGCCGTGATCAGCGGGAAAGCGATCGCCGCGATGAGGTCTTGCTTCGACCACATGCCCAGCAGCTTCGTGATCAGCGAGATGATGCCCAGCGCCGCGACGATGAGCAGATTGCGCACGACGGTCGGCGCGTCCAGGCCGTAGTTGGGTCGACGATTGTCTATCATCCGTTGCCTTTCGTGAGCTGGGGGAACACACCACTTGCTCCTAGCCGAGGCGAGAAAGAAGGGGGAGCAGGAGCTCGAGGGCGATCAGGATGATGATCACCCACTCGAGGGCTTCCATGCGGATCTCGGTCGCGTGGTCGTGGAGCTTGTCGTAGATGCTCTCGACGGTGTCGAGCTTGCGCACGATGCCGGCGTTCCACTCGGTGAGTCGCAGGCGTTGAGCGCTCGCGCGGTAGACGCGCGCGAGGTATTGATCGCCGAGCAGCTTCAGGGCGTTGTTGACGCGCTCGTAGAGGATCGCGGCGTCGACCTGCAGCTGCGCGACGCGGCGCAACTCCGTGCGCGCCTTGCCTGGCATCCGCAACCGGGTCCAGCTCCGACCCGCGCTGAGGACCTCGTAGGAACGATCGAGGGCCTTGTCGAGTCGCTGGTCGAGGAAGCGCAGCTCCAGAAGCTGCAGATTCGCGAACTCGAGCACGCTGAGCACGTCCTCGGGCTCCTCGTCGACGAGCAGCGCTGCGTTCCAATCGATCAAGGCCAGGTCCTTGCGTCCGAAAGCCACCCGCGCCGTGAGCGCGTCAGCGATCTCCTGGTCGGACAGCGGATCCTGCTCGGAGCGCAATAGCCGCGCGACCTGTCCCGCGTGCCGCGTGGTGAACTCCTCGAGGCTCTGCCCGCCCGGGATCCGCGGCAGCTGGAACACCAGATAGTCCTCGCTGAGCTCGTCGATGTTCGCGCGCGTGACCGCCGGTCCGATCACGTCGACCAATTGGCCGACGCGCGCTCGCGAGTCCTCGCCGAAGACCTGGCTGCCGACCAGCTGGCAGGAAAAGGCGATCAGCTCCTCGAAGGACCCGGAGAATTCGATCTCGTAAATCACCGAGACGCCGCCGAAATCGTAGATCACGATGTCGACCGCCGGCCGCGTGGCGTGACCGGTGCATTTCAAGGGCGCGGTCGTCTGGGTCACGCGCAGGGGCGGCGGGTCGAACTGGAAATAGATCGGCGCGTAGCCCTTGTGCTTGATCGCGGCGAGCTCGGTCAGGTCCGTGATCGACTGCTTGGCGCGCTCGAGATCGATCGACAGGCCGACGTCGTACGCGTAGACCACGTGCACCACGCTCTTCTCGAGGCGCACAGACTCGTCCTGGTTCATCGCCCGAGCGCCGCGAGCACCTTGTCGAGCGCATCCCCGAAGCGGTCCGGAGCCTCGAGGTGCGGCCAGTGACCGACACCGGAAACGATCTCGACGTCGAAGCGCGGCGCGTACTTGCGGTTGGTCTCGAGCTTGGTCGGATTCATGTCGCTGTTGATCGCGCGGATCGGAACGCGCAGAGCGCGCAGGCCGGCCTTGAGATCGTAGTCGCGGCCGTTTTCGAGCATCGGCACGGCGGACACAGGGTCGGCGAGACGCGCCTTGGCGACGATCTCGTCGATCACCGCCTTGGGCGAGGTCGGCGCGGCAAGGATCCCGCGGAAAAAGGCCTCGGTGTTCGCCGGAAAATCAGCGCGCAACCCGTCGAAGAATTGCTTCCACACTTCAGGCGGCAGATCCCACTCGGCGTCGAGCAGGGTGTCGACGGGAATCAAGGCGTCGACGCGATCCCCCAGCTTGTTCGCGGCCGCGACCGAGATCGGTCCCGACATCGAGTGGCCGACGAGGATGGCGTGGTGCAGATCGAGCGAGCGGACGACCGCGGACACGTCGTCGGCGAAGCGCTCGACGCTCCAATCCTGACGATCGCGACCGGACTTGCCGTGACCGGCGAGGTCCATGGCGACCACGCGATAGCGCGGCGCGAAGCGCTGCATGGTCCTGTACCACACCGACTGGTCGCCCAGCCATCCGTGCACGAAGACCAGCGCGGTCTCGCCCTGTCCGCCCGCGGTGAATTCGATCGGAACGCCATCGGTGGAGCGCGTCGTTCCGTCGTGGAACTCGAGCGGATCGCGCGGCGCGTTGGAGCTGCAGGCCAGGACGAGGAACGCGAACAGCGCGAGGATGGCGTGCTTCATGATCGGAAGTATAGGAATCGGGCGCTCCCGCGAATCAATCTCGCGTCTGGAGCCGTCGAGGTTCGCGGCGGGCATGCCCTCCGTGCTTGCCCGGCCTCGCCGACTGGATCGCCGCGCGCGGCGCGACGCGCATCAACACAGGCCAGAGATCGATCCGATCGCGCTCGAGCGCATCGCCTGGGCGAGCTCCAGTGGTGTGCAGGCCGCGTCGTCCGACAGCCAGGCGCGGATCCAGGCGAACTGCGCTTCCGCGAGCTGCTGCGCGATCCACGCCGCCGGGATAGTCGGCTGCCCGCCGCCGCGGCTGCGACGTTCTTCCAACTGCAATTCGATCCGCCGCGCCAGCTCGCGGGTGATGCGCCCCATCACCGGCAAGCCCGGGCTCACCGCGAAGAAATCCTTCGCGAATTTGCGGTTGTCGTGGAAGTGCCGCAGCACCGCCTCGAGGCCCAGAGGGTCGCCGTGCTCCGAGACCACGCCAGCCATGACGTCGAGCATGTGCCCCATCGTCTCGACGAGCATGTCGTCCTTGCCGCGATAATGATCGTAAAAGGTCGAGCGGCCGACCTCAGCTTCGTCGATTATGTCGGCGACGGCGAAATCTTCGTAGCGGCGCTGATTCACCAGACCCTTGAGCGAATCCAGGAGCGCCTGACGCGTCTTCAGCGTGCGTTGATCCAGGTCGGTCTCTTTTTCGCCGGACACTTGGGCTCCTTCGTCCAGCGTCTTTCGAAGCCTGGAATTCCGCGATGGCTCGAGCGTGATGTTCCGATCAATGTCCCCGCGCAGCTTACCAGAGGAACGAAACATGGAACTCGCACTCCGACCCAGGCTTCTCCACCGCTCCACAGGCTGGATCATCGGCGGAGGCGCGGTCCTGTCCGTGCTCCTGATGCTGCGCCACCCTTCGATCCAGAGCCACACCATGTCGGGAGCGATCGCGCAGATCGGCGAGAAGGCGCTGGTCAACGCCTGGGTCCACGGCGGGTTGATCGCGACGATCGTCGCGATCTTCGCGGGACTCTGCGGCTTCGCGCAGTACCTGGGTTGGGAGCTGACGCGCGTCCGGTTCGGAGCGGTGTTCTACGCCGCGGGTGCGCTCGGCCTGGTCGGAGCAGCGCTGATCAACGGCTTCGTCACGACGGGGCTCGCGGCGACTTACGCAGGCCAACCCGAGGACGTGGTCGAGTCCTTGAAGCCCGTGTTCGTCGCCTGCCACGAGGTCAACCAGACCCTGGCCCAGGCCGGGACCATGGCGATCTCGATCGCGATCCTGGCCTGGTCGATGGTCCTGATCGGGCGCGGGAAGGCCGCGCGGATCATCGGTGGGCTCGGCATGGTGATCGGCGTGTTGCCGATCGCGGGTCTGCTCAGCGGCCTGTTGCGCCTCGACGTGCACGGCATGGGCATCGTCGTGCTGTTGCAGGCGATCTGGAATCTGTGCGTCGGGATCTGGCTCGCGCGTCAAGCCCGAGGATGAGCATCAGGCCCGTTAACGCGCCGCGCTTCGGGCCAGCACCTCGCAGCCCGCGGCGTACTTGCTGAACCTGCGCAGCTGGAGCTTCTGACTGACGATCACGTCGCGGATCCAGCGCGGGATCGCGTGGTCGAATTTCACTTCGAGGATGCTCCTGTCCTCGGGCAGCAGCAGACCGCCCGTCCCGGAAGCGACGTCGAGGAACTCCGAAGGGCGGTACACGCGCAGATTCGTGTCGAAGGTGATCCGAAGACGCGCATCCTGGCTGCCCTCCCAGGCCTCGCGCAGGTAGGTGATCACGTTGGCCGAGCGGAAGCCCGGCACGATCGCGCTGCGCACGATGGTGTCGATCGTGGCGCGCAGCTTCAGGTCCGCAGGCACGATGTGCTGCTCGATGCGCGTCAATTCGCGGCTGTCCTCGAGGATCGCCTGGGCGCCCTCGTCGGTCAGGCGCAGGCGCTCCTTGAAGACCGTGTTGTCGACGCGGTGCTTGATCTCCATGAAAGCCATGCGCACGCGCGGGTCGCTGCCGTCGCCGCCCGGATCGATCGAGTAGTAGCGCAGCCGCAACTTCCTGCGCACCGCCTCGCCGTCGAGCTTCTCGCGGTACGCCGCCTGATCCGGAGTGTCGAAGTACTGGCTCGACACACGGTAACCCGCCTCCCTTCCGTGCTCGTCCTGCTCGAGACCGCGGCGCGCTTCGGCGAGGAAGACCTGGATGCCCGCGACATCCATGGGGAACTTCAGCTCGTATCGCCGGCTGAGCATCATGGCGCGATCGAGGCCAGCGAGTTCCAATCGTCCGCGAGGAAACCGAGAGTCGCGATGCGCTCGACGCCTTCGCAGAAACCGCCGACGGGCGTGTCGACCAGGTAGGCGCGGCAGCGCTTCTCGATCGAGAGATCCTCGAGCAGGCTGCCCTCGATCTCGCAGGAGACCAGCGCAATCGACCCGCCGACGCCGAAGAGCCACTTCTTCTGGTAAGCGTGCGCGCCGATGTTGTTGCCCTGAAAGCTGGTGCAGGTGACGAGCGCGTGGGAGCGATCCTTGACCTCCATGCCGACCAGGCAGCGGCGGATGATGCAATCGCGAAGATCGAGTTGCGTGTCCTCGCCGACGCTGACGCCCTTGTCCCCAGAGCCTTCGAAGCTGCAGTCGCGGACGGTGATCCTGCCAGCCATGAGATCCAGGCCGTCGTTGCCGCTGTTGCGCCAGTGACAGCGGCGGATCAGGCCGCGGCACATGTCGAGGTCCAGGGCGTCGGACAGCGAGTCGTTCCATTCGCAGTCCTCGACGAGGATCGTGGACGAAGCCAGGTTGACCGTGTCGTCTCCGATCTCGTTGCGGCCGAAGCGGCAATTGCGCAGCACGACGTCGTCCGATTCGTAGACATTGAACATGCCCTTGAACTGGCGCGCCGCGTCATTTCCCGTGGAACCGCCGCTCGCGATCATCGATTCGAAACGCGATCCCCGCGAAGCAAGGCCGCTGACTCCGAAGCAGGCCCAGGGCTCGGCACCGGCCGCGAGCAGCTCGACCGGTGCATCCGGGGTTCCCTGCACCAGAGTCTGCCCGCGCGAATAGATCCCGACGCCTTCCTTCAATCGGATGCGCGTTCCGGCGCGGATCAGCAGGCGCTGAGCCGCGCCGACGTGCAGATCCTCTTCCATTAGAACCTCGCCGGGGCCGAGCACGACGTCGCCGGTCTTCGGCGCCTCGAATCGCGAAGGATGGATCGTTCGCACTTCACCGGGCAAGCCATCGAATCGCCCGGAGCGGGGGACGACAGGCGAGTCGGTGATCGCGTTGGTGAAGCTCAATTCCCCCGGCGCTCCGCGAACGAAATACGTCAGCGGCACTGCATGGGCATAGGCCTTGTGGCTCGACTTCTTGAACGGCGTGGAGATGTAGTCGGACAGCTGCGCCGAAAGACCCGGATACAAGAGCGTCGGATCCCCCGCCCAGGTGTCGGCCTCGGGATCTGCCCCATCGGCGCGCGCCACGCGCACCGCGACCGAGCCGGCAACGTCGACGCGCGACCAGCCAGGCCGCTCGCTGCTTTCCTCGATAAAGACCTGCGCATCGGCCAGGTACTTTCGCAACAGCTCGCCGCGCTCCGCGGCCCACTCCTTGATCTCGCGGCGCTTGGGCTCGATGTCGAGCACCGACCAGGGGATCAGATCGGGCATCAGCTCCAGCGACGAAAGGTGCATGTCCGCCTTCAGGTCCGGCAGCATGCGGTCGACCGCGCGATCGATCAGGAGATTCAACTCCGCGGCGCTCGCCGTGGTCTCGAGCAACTGGCGCACGATCTGATTGCGGCGGTGGACCCAGCGCGGATCGCTGATCGCGAATTCCATTACCGGGTGCAGCACGAGATCCGGCGGCGTGCGCGCATCGGAGTGCATCCCGTAAGCGTTCGAATCCCACGGAACCGCTTCGAGCGAGCCGTGATTCGGGTCGAAATAGAAGACCTGGTTGTGAAACCCGTCGGTGTGCGAAGACCCGGTCACGACCATTACAGCCGCCCACTTCGCGTAGACCTCCATGTCGAGCAGTCCCTCGAGCCGCGCGAGGGACTCCGGTCCGCGCTCCTCGCGCAGCGTGTCGAGGAAACGATGAAACAGGGGCCAGTTGGATTCTTCCTCTTCCAGGGAGCTGCGCCAGCCGTCGGGCGAAGTCCCCCACAGATCCGCGAAGGCCTTGTCCTTGTCCCACTGACTCCAGTCGTCGCGGAATTCGCCCTTGAAGAACGATCCCGGCATCCGTCCGTTGCGCAGCGAAAGGGACTCGTCGGCGCGCATCGAACGCAGGTAAACGCCTAAGTATTTGTTGTTGACGAACACGCGCACGTGGTCGCTGAAATCCGAAAGCAGCCCGAGGCCCGATCCCAGTTGATCCGGGATCCAGTTTTTCAGCGCGAGCACGTCCTCGGGCCGCGACAGCTCGACATAACGCCTGTCGCCGCGCACGTCGTCCTTCTTGATCTTGAAGCGCAGCGAGGGTTTCTCGGGATGGTGGTGCCAGGCGCTCAAGCCGCGCAGACAGACTTCGCCGCCCAGGAGGTCGCCGTCATCCTCCTTCAGCGTCGCGTTGAAATACGGCTGGTCGCCGCCGGGCAGATGGCTCAGCATGGGATCGCCCGTGCGCAGCGCCGTCTGCATCGCCTCGAGCGTGTTCTTGGGCACCTCGAGCTCGAGCGTCGGGATGTCGCTGTGCGGGAGCGGCGGCTCGCTGGCGACGAGGTTTTCCAGCGCCGTGCGATTCGCGCGGACGAACAGATCGATGGCTTCTCCGCGCGCCTTCGGCTGGTAGCGCGCGCGCCGGATCGTCTGGCTGACCAGAGGATCGTCGAACAGCGCGAGGCTGACGAGCAGGATCACTGGCACAGCCGCCATCGGCAACAGCCACAGCCAGGAGAACTGCCGCGTCCTCCCGTCGCTCGTGACCGAGAATTGCTTCAGGCCGAATCGGATCCGCATCGCACGCCCAGGCTCAGAGGTCGTCGCTCTGCGCCGAGTAGTTGTAGTTCACTTTGAGGTTGCCGTTGACCAGCGCCACCTGCTCGAGGACCTGGCTGCCCGTCACGTTCGATTTCGGAACGACCGAGAGCAGCACTTCGGTGTAGAGACCTTGGCGGACGCTTTCCATCGACACGAAGCTGAACGACTCGAACAGTTTCCGCAAGACCGGCTCGAGCGCGGTCTCGGCATTGAGGCCCGGAGGCAGCTGCACGAGCAGCAGGCGCTCGGGAGGCCTCTTGCTCGATCCGAAGTTCACGAAGTGCATCACCAGCGTGACCGAGGAAAGGATCGCGGTGCTCAAGATGGCCACGCCGTAGAAGCGTGTTCCGCAGGCCATCGCGATCGCCATGATCATGAAAATGTAGGCGACGTCGCGGGTCTCCTTGACCGCGTTGCGGAAGCGGATGATCGACAGGGCGCCGACCAGCGAGAAGGCGCGCGCGATGTTCGATCCGATCACGATCATGATCAGCGTGGTCACGAGGCCCATCACCACCAGCGCGTGGACGTAGGACTGCGAGTAGCTCGCGCTCCTGTGCGTGAAGCGATAGACGAAGCACAGCACGATCGAGCAGACGAGCGACAGCGCCAGGGCCAGCAAGACCTCGCGCACGGCGAGCGGCTCGGCCTGGCCGCCCGGGCTCTGCAGCATCTTGAGGAACGCGTCCATGGCTCGGTTTTCTGAGGGTGAAATCGGGAGAAGGGTTCTCGTGGATCGGTCGGGAGCCCGCTCGAACATGAGCACGCCAGACCCGCTGCGATTGAAGCATGTCAACGCAAGCTGCTCAACGCGACGATCGAAGCGGATTCACGCCTTCCTGGACGGATGCGCGGCGCGCGCCTACCTTGAGCGGCCGCGCCGGCAGGATCGCGCCGCGTTCCCCATGCCCAACGACGATAGCTACGATCTGATTCTCGTCGGGACGGGCTTCGCTTCCGCGTTCTTCCTGCATCGATTCCTCGCGCGCTCCAAGCCGGGCGTGCGCGTCCTGGTCCTCGAGCGCGGAACGCTGCACGAGCACTCGGTCCACATGACGCAGCGCGCGGCGCTGACCGCCGCGTCGGTGAAGCAGATCAAGAACCGCACGCCGGAAAAACCCTGGGTCTTTCAGCTGACGTTCGGCGGCGGCTCCAACTGCTGGTTCGGGACCACGCCGCGGATGACGGCCGAGGATTTCCGGTTGTTCTCGACCTGGGGCCAGGGCCGCGACTGGCCGCTTTCCTACGACGAGCTGGAGCCCTTCTACTGCGACGCCGAGGACTTGATCGGTGTCGCGGGCAACAGCGAGTCGGGACCGCACGTGCGCAGCCGGCCTTATCCCCTGCCGCCGCACCGTTTTTCGCGCGTCGACGAGCTGCTGGCCGCGAGCTACCCGACCTCGTTCTTCCACCAGCCCTCGGCGCGACCGACGCGCGGCTTGCCGAAGCGTCCGCGCTGCTGCGCCAGCGGGATCTGCTCGACCTGCCCGATCGATTCGAAATTCACCGTGCTCAACGAGATGCGCGACCAGTTCGAGCGCGACGAGCGCGTGACCCTGGTCTTCGGCGCCAATGTGACTTCGGTCGGCCACTCGGGCGGCATCGCCAAGGGCGTCCATTACCTGCGCGAGGGAATCGATCAACTGGCGCGCGGCTCGCTGGTCGCGCTCGGCGCGAACGCGATCCTCAATCCCTATCTGCTGCTGCGCTCCGACCTCGACGATGGCATCGTCGGCCGCGGGCTGGTCGAGCAGGTCGAGCTCGCCTGCGACGTCAACCTCGACGGCGTCGACAATTTCCAGGGCTCCAGCGCCTCCTGCGGCATCGGCTACATGCACCACGACGGCGAGCACCGCCGCGACCACGCCGCTGCGCTGATGTTGACGCTCAACATGCCGGCGCTGCGGCTCGAGCGCGGGAAATGGCTGCAGCGATTGCGCTTCGGCTGGATCCTCGAGGACCTGCCGCAGGAGCGCAACCGCGTCAGCGTCGATCCCGCGGATGGCAAGCCCGTGGTCAGCTTCGAAGGCCATTCGGACTACACCCAGCGCGGCATCGACCACATCCGCGAGCTGACGCCGAAAGTCATCGGCGTGCTGCCCGTCGAGAAGCTTTCGATCAACAAGGCGCTGAACAAGACCTCGTCGCACATCCTGTGCACCACGCCGATGGGCACGGATCCCGCGACCAGCGTCGTCGACCGCGATCTGCGCCATCACAAGCTGCGCAACCTGCTCGTGCTCGGCAGCAGCACGTTTCCGACCTGTCCGCCGGCGAATCCGTCGCTGACCTTGAGCGCGCTTTCGCTGCGCGCAGCGGAGCAACTGGTGTGAGCGTGTCGCGCCGTCGATTCCTCGCCTGGTTCGCGGCTTTCGGTGCTGCGCTGGTCGCCGGCCTGTGGTTCACCTGGCCGGCGGGGCGCGGAAACGCTATGTCCCTGGGGCGTCGGCTGATGCGCGCTCACCAGACGCCGGAGCGCAAGTTGCTCGCATTTTTCAGCTACTTGAAGATTCCCGACGAAGTCGCGCGTCAATACGTCAGCGACTACCGCGCGCAGGTCCACGATGTCGGTCGGTTCTCGGAGCTCGGCGACGACTTCTACACGCGCTTCCTGCTCTCGACGGACTTCTTCCAGGAAGGCGCCAACGAATCGAGCACGCTCGGATACGTCTCGATCTACGGACCGACGATCACGCCTTGCTACAACCCGCTAGCAAAGCTCGACTGAGTCCACCGGATAGAGTCCCGGGCCGCGCATGAATTCGCAGTCCACACAGGATCGACCGGCAGTCGCACCGCGGACGCTGTTGCGCTGGGAGTGGCTGGCGTGGGCGCTCTTGTGGTGCGCGGCGCGCGGAATGCTGCTCGTGTCCTTCGCCGACGTCTTCGGCTACGGCGAGGAACTGGAAAAAGCCTGCGCGGGCAAGGCGATGCTCGACGGGCTCGGCGTCCCTCACCACCAGCTCGCTTACCATTATTACGAAGGCGGCGGATTCGTCGTCAGCCACCTCGACGCCCTGGCATTTGCCCTGTTCGGGGAGAGTCTGCTGGCCGTGAAGCTGGCCGCCCTGGCGCTGGGCGCGGCGATCCTTGCTGCGGGCTGGTCACTCTGCGTGCGCCTCGGCGGAGTCGCTGCGGCGCGAGCCTTCGCGCTCCTGTGCATCTTCGCGCCGATCAGCGTGCAGAAGCTCTCGCTGCTGACGCTGGGAATCCACTTCCATGGCCTGCTGTTCGTCGCGCTGGTCCTCGGCACGGCTGCGCGGATCATTCTCGAGCGCGATCTGCGAGCCAGCTCGTGGCTGCAGCTCGGGCTTTGCGCAGGCTTCGGGCTGTTCTTCTCCTACCAGCTCGTGGTCACCATCGCTGTCGTCGCTTGCGCTCTGGTGATCGCATTGCGCAGCGAAATCTTGCGGAAAACCACGTGGTGGTCACTCGTCGGTTTCGCGATCGGACTTCTGCCCCTGGGCTGGATGGCAGCCCATGTGGGCAGTGCCGTTTTCGACGTCCACGGAGCCGACCTCGTCGCATCCGGCGCCGTTGCGAAACGCGAAGTGCTCCGCGAGTTCTTCGTGTCCATCTTCGCGGACCGCAGCCCGCTCGATCTCGCGATGCTGGTCGCGCTCTGCACCTTTCCGTTGCTCGGTTTCTTTGCGCTGCGAGCCGGGACGGAGCGTCGGTTGCGCGTCGGAGCCGCGATCGTCCTCGCCCACATCGCAGCCTTCGTCCTCGTCTACCTCGCGAGCAGTTTCACGATCGCTCGCGTCTACCACTACTTCGTTCTCAAGCGATTGACGCCCTTGTGGTGGCTCGCGATCCTCTTCGGAGTCCTCGGCGCGATGGCGTTGTGGCGCTCGAGGCGTCGTTGGCAGCAGAGGCTGGCCGCTGTCGCGATCGCAGCAGCAGCCTTGCTCGGGGCGATCGATCTGCTGCGCGAATCGAGGGTCGCCTTGTACGCCGAACGGTCGGGCAGCGGCCTTGTGGCGACGGTCGTGCAGAACCTTGGCACCCTCGCTCACACCAAGGGCTACGCCTATCCGAAGTACCTGGTCAAGCTGTCGTCGCACCTCGAGGGCACGACTGCAGACAAGTTGCGCACGTTCCGGCGTTTCGACGAGCAGCCGCTCGCGAATCCTGCCGCACCGATGACGCTGCTCGACGAAGGCATCGCGATGGCCCTGTACGGCGACGGCCATCTCGAGCTCGCCCAGATCGAGCGCGAGCTGCGCGAGGCCGGGATCGACGACCTGCGCGGCTTCTACCTCGGACTTGGGACCTTCCTGCGTGTGAAATTCCCGCGGGACATCGCGATGCGAGCCCGCGGGGTGGAAAACCTGCCGCCCGAAGTCCGCGACGCCTTGATCGAAGGGCTCGGATGCGTCGGAGTCGGCTCGCTCGCCACCGAGGATCGACTCGCTCGCGAAGTCCAGATCGGAACCGACGCGCAGCTCGCCGAGGCCTACTACATCGGTCTGGGTCGCCGGATGCACGATGCCTTTGGCGACTCGAGCCTGCGCTACTTCGAGATGATCGCGGGACCTTGGATGCTCGAGCGCGAGCGCGCCGCGCACTTCGCCAACCGCCGCGGAGGCGCCGTCGCGGACGCCCTGATGCGCGGCTACGACGCCGCGCTGCGTGAGCATCAACGAAGCCGGTAGGTCTACGGCGCGAGATCGAGGAGCGTCACATCGATTGCGGCTTCCTTCGAACCGAGGAGGCACGGGGTCGGATTCAGTACGAGCGACTTCGGCGACTCCGGCGCACGCAAGCACAGCCAGGCGGTCACCCCGGCGATCAGCACTGCGATCGCTGTGATTCGAAGCGCCATGATCCTCGAAGGGCACTCGCCGTCAGCGCGTGCTCGTCCCGTGTAAAAAATGGCGGTGGTTTACCGGGACAGCCGCGACTCGCCCGTGCGGACTCCGGCGTGGTAGTGACCGCTGCGCTTGGCGTCGAGCTCGCCGCTTGGGAGCCAGAATTTCCACGGGCCCTCTTCGTGCGTCTCGTAGAGCGTGCCTTCGCACTCGGGCTTCCCGTTTGGATACCAGCTCGCGTAGGCACCGTCGCGCACGCCGTGGACGTAGTTCGCGCGCCACTGAGGATCGCTCGTCTCGTAGTAGCGCGCCGCGGGACCCTCGAGCTCGCCGCGTTCGTGCACCGATTCGCTCTCGAGACCGCCGCTCGCGAACCAGATGCGCCAGGCGCCCTGCTTCAGCCCGTCCTTGTATTCGCCTTCGCCCGATTTCGTTCCGTTCTCGTGGAACTCGAGCGCGTGACCCTCGAGCAATCCGTGCGACCACTGCAGCACGTTCTTCGGATTCCCTTTGGGCCACCACTGGCGCGAGCCGCCTTCGCGCATGTCGTCGATGAGCGTCAGCTCGGCTGTCAAAGTTCCGTTCTCGGCCCAAGCGCGCGAAATGCCGTTGGCTTTCCCCGCTCGATACGTGCATTCCGAGCGCGCTCCGCCGCCGGGGTAGGACTCGGTCCACTTGCCTTCGCGCAGACCCTGCTCGTAACGACCTCGAGCGATGACGCCGCTGGCTGCGTCGTGCGAGCTCGATTCACCTTCCGCAAGCCCGTCCTTGTATTCGAGCTCGAGCGCGAGCGAGCCGTCCGCGTGCCAGGAGGTCCACTTGCCGATCCGCTTGCCGCCGGAATAGTTGCCCTCGACGCACTTCACTCCGCGCTCGTCGAATTCGATCCACGGCCCGTCCTCGCGATCGTCGCGCCAATGCGAGACGACGCGCGGCTTGCCGTTCGCGTGGAAGCTCGTCCATTCGCCCTGCTTCCGGCCGTCGCCGTAGCTTCCGCTCCATTCGATCTGGCCGCTGGGATACCACTGCGTCCAGGTGCCGCGCGCGACGCCGTCGACTTGCGTGCCGCGATACCACAGCGAGCCGTCGTCGCGCTTGACCTCGACTGGTTTCGCGCAGGCCATGAGCAGCAGGGTGAGCGCGCAGGCTACGGCTCCGTGCTCGCTGTGCATGCGAGACCTATATCACCGCCGTGGGCTCTTCGGTAGCCTGCGAACGATGTCGCAAGGCCACGTCTCGACCAGGCAGCGCATGATCGCGCTCGCCTTCGGATTGCTGCTCGCCGCTGGAATCTGGCTGGTCCAGATGAAGCTGCGCGGGCCGGGAGCCGCCGTCGCCCTCGTCGACAACTCGCTGAGCCTGCAGGCCGAATGGACTTCCCGCCAGATGCTGCCGCGCGGACTTGCGCCGCCGAGCGGCGAGGCCGGTTTCGGCGGAAAGTTCAAGCGGCGCGAGCTCACGGCCGACGAGCTCACGCGCCTCCTCGGGACTCCGCGCGGCGGTCTTCGAGAATTCGATCCGCATCGACTCATCCGCTACAGCGCGAATGTGCGCGCCGAAATCGAGTGGGCCGACTATCCCGGCGGGCATTGGACTCGCGTGACGAACAGCGACGGCGCGCGCGAGGACCACGACTTCCCTTCGCCGGCGCCGGACATCTTCGTGCTCGTCGCGGGAGATTCTCACACCGAGGGCGTGTGCGACAACGCGGCCAGCTACTCGAATCTGCTCGAGGGCGAGCTCGCGAAGCGCCATCCCGGCAAGACGGTCGAGGTCTACAACACGGGAATGAACGGGTACTCGTTCTACAACTACCTCGGGACGCTCGAGGGCTTCCTGGCGCGCAAGCCGAAGATCTTTGTTTCCACGTTCTTTGCCGGCAACGACTACTACGAGGTGCTCAAGGTCCACCACGTGTATGCCGGCAGCGTGCCGCCGCCGCGGCCGCGCAATTACTGGAATGAGATCACCAAGGGGACAGAAGTCTCGGACACGGCGATGGCTCAGGCGTTGACCGAGATCTTGTACCTGCGCGAGAACCCTGATCAGGCCAATCTCGCTTTGCAGGCCGCGCTTTATGCGACGAGCGAGATGCAGCGGGTGTGCGACGAGAACGGCATTCAATGGCTCGCCGTGTACCTGCCCTCGGCTTTCGACTTGCCGTTTCCAGAATGGAAGGGGCTTCGCGAGCATGCTGCGTCGAAGCTCTCGATCTCCGAGGCGGATTACGAGATTGCGAATCGCCTGGGGGATCAATTGCTCGCGACTTTGCGCGAGCGTGGCGTCGAGGTGCTCGATCTGCGGCCGGTGTTCCGTGCAGAGAGGGCGCCGCTGTACTGGAACGACTTGCACATCAACTTGGAGGGACAGCAGGTCGTCGCGGAGCAGCTCCTCCCGCGCGTCGAAGCCTTGCTCGCGCGCTGAATCGTCCGTCGGTACGGAGCCAGGTTCGATTCCGACACCCCCTCTCCCGCGTGCGTAGCGCGCGGGAGAGGGGGTGTCGGAATCGAACCTGGCTCCGTACCGACAAACTGTCGCGCTACTAGCGTCCCTTCTTCTTCGGTGAATAGGTCGACTTGACCCAGGTGGCCCAGTTCTCCTGGAACTGCCCCGGCGTCAACCCGAGCACGCGCTGCAGCACTTCGGCATAGGGCTGCCGGCCCTTGACCGCCATCGTGATCGCACCGAACTTCGCCGCATGCTCGCGCAGCAGGAAATCGACGTAGGACCACGCGTACATGTGCTCCTCGAACGTCATCTCGCTGGTGTTCTTGCCGGTCACGCCGAGAAATCGCATTTCCTTCCCGTTCTGCACGCCTGAAAGCACTTCCTGCTCCCAGCGGCCGAACTTGAAATCACCCAGCGTGTCCTGCTCGACGTAGCAGTAATGCCGCACGTTGCCGAAGTAGCGGATCTCGTAGGCGTGGGCGAGACCGCAATCGAGCCAGCCGCCCTTGATGTTGCCCGGCCAGATACCGTCGAACACGTTGGAGAGCAGGCAGTGCGCGACCTGGTGCGTGACCGCCTGGTGCAGCTCGTATTCTTCATGGAGATGCGACTTGTCGTAGAAGATCGAGAACACCGGAGCCTTGCCCATCGTCTTGGATTCCGTCGACGAGGCCTGGCTGGTGAACGTGGCCGACGCACGCTCCTGATCCTCGACCCGCTGCCAGAGCATCACGTGGGTCTTCGCGCGGAAGTCGTTGTCCGTTGCATTCAGATCCTTCAGGAAATCGGCGTACAGCGCTTCGAGCCGATCGAGATAGATGTGCATCCCGCCGTGCATCGTCGTACCGCCCTTGACGTCGATCGCCTTGATGTTCCAGGTGATCGTGAAGTGCGCCGACTCGGCGTGCAGCGGCTTGTTCGCGACGACTTCGTCGACCTTGCGCATCTCGGCGATCCAGTTCTCCGCGTCGGAGCGCAGGCGGGAAGTCTTCGCCGTCATCCCACGCCGGCAATCCGGGCAGACGATGCGCCGCGTGCCCAGGCATGCAGCGCAGGCGGTCGACTGCGAGCAGAAACGCGCCGTGGTCTTGCCTTCGCCGCTCCAATTGCAGGCTGTCTTCGCGCAGACGGTGCACTCGAGCTCGCCGACGTCGCCGCAGCGCTTGCAGTCCGCTGAGATCGCGATTTCGCCGGACGACGGCTGACACAACTGCGCGGGGAGCGCGACCACTGCAGTGAGCACGATTCCCAGCCACGCGATTGCCCTGGGCAAGGAAATCCACATGCTCCGGATCCTAAGGCACCCTCGTGCCCCGGCGAAGTACAAGACTGCTAGACTCGAAGTGCCGGCTGGTCTTCCAAGAGGCTCCCATGCAGATTCGCGCGACATTTCTGCCGACGTTTTTCTTCTGGTGCGCTCTTGGCGCGAGCGCGCAAGCCCAGGTCAATCAGCTGATCAGCAGCAATCACCTTGGTTACACGGAATGGTATCCATCGACCTTTGCTGCGATGAATGGGGACGGCTCGCTGGTTGCATTCCAGACCATTGCATTGCTCGTCCCCGCGGACAACAACTTCTGGTCGGATATCTATCTGCGCGACCGCCGTACGAATCAGCTGTCCCTCGTCAGCGTGAGCCTCACGGGCGGACCCGCGAATTCCACCTCGGATGAGGCGGTGTTTTCGAGGGACGGAACCTGCCTCGTCTTTCGAAGCATGGGCAGTGACATCGTGGTGGGCGACACGAATTCGAGGGCGGACATGTTCCTTCTCGAGCTGCAGACCAGCGTGATCACGCGCGTCAGCCTCGGGTCGGGTGGCCTGCAAGCCAACGACCACTCAGCCTGGCCAGGAGTCTCCGCGAACGGACGCTTCGTCGCATTCAACAGCAGCGCGACCAATCTCGTGCCCGGCGACACGAACGGATGGAACGACATTTTCGTGCATGACCGCCAGACCGGCATCACCACTCGGGAAAGCGTCAGTTCCTCCGGCGCTCAGGCCGACCTCGACACGTTGGAGCTGGCGCTTTCCGACGACGGTCGATTCGTCGCTTTCATGTCTCTTGCCACCAATCTGGTGCCCGGCGACACGAACCAGAGGGCCGACATCTTCGTCCACGACCGGCAGAGTGGAGCGACGACGCGCGTCAACGTCGACGACGCGGGCAATCAGGCGTCGCCGTCCTCCTGGTCCGGCGATCCCAAGATCAGCGCGGACGGGCGGTTCGTCGCGTTCTGGAGCAATGCGGCGAACCTCGTTCCCGGGGATACCAACGGTTTCGACGACACCTTCGTGCACGATTGCGTCAACGGGACGACCATCCGCGTCAGCGTGGATGCCTCAGGCGTCGAGGGAAACGCTCCTTCCAACGTCTCGAGCATCACTCCCGACGGAAGATTCGTGGCCTTCGCCAGCCAGGCGCGCAACTTCGTTCCCGGGATCAACCTCTTCCTGATGAACATCTTCGTTCGCGACTTGTGGACGAACACGATCACCTGCGCGAGCACGACTGCGGCGGGCGGCCCTGCCAATGGCGATTCCTTCATCCCCGTGATCTCGAACGACGGCCGCGTCGTTGCCTTCGAGAGCACGGCGGTCCTCGATCCTGGGGACGGGAACATTCACAGGGACATTTATGCTCACGACTGCCAGTGCTCCAACGCTTTCGGATACTGCACGGCGAAGTCGAATTCGCTGGGCTGCACGCCGACGATCTTCGCCCTCGGTGCATCTTCAGCGTCCGCGACGTCGGGCTTCACGCTGGGAGCGAATGCGGAATTGAACAACAAGCGAGGCGTCCTGCTGCTCGGCGGCAGCGGCCGCGCAGCCGTGCCGTTCCAGGGCGGAACATTGTGCGTCGCGTCTCCGGCGCGGACTCCGATCCTCTCGTCTGGCGGCACGCCTGGGCCCGCGCTCGACTGCTCGGGTCATTTCTCGATCGACGTCAATACCTACGCCGCAGGAGTGCTCGGAGGTCACCCGGCCTCGTTCCTGAAGACCATCGGGCTGGTGATCGATTGCCAGTGGTGGAGCCGCGACCCAGGATTCGCCTGGAATGCGGCAAGTTCACTGACGGCCGGCCTCGAATACGTCGTGGGCCCGTGACCGGCGGGTGGGAGTGGCGTGGCGCGTAATCTCGAACTCGCGCGCGATGGGTACCGGATGGATCGGTGCTACCTGGGATCTCGAGCAGGACTTCCAGTCAATGCACCTGGAGTGCGCTGATTGAAATCGTCGCACATCCTGGGCATTGGCCTCTTGCTCGCAGTCGTAGCGATGTGCCCGCTTCTGTTCCGCGGTGAACCGACAACGGTCCCGCCCTCCGAGCAACCGGCCGGCAGGTCGTCGCCGGAGATCGACGAGGACTCCCAACCCTCTTCAACGCGAACGCGAACGAGCCTTGACTCGCCTCTGCGCGACACTTCGCCAACCGAAGAGTCTGCGCCGACGATTCCTGACGCGCGGGCCGTGCGGCTTCACGTACTCGACGACGCGAGTGGAGATGAGCTCCGTCACATTGCCCTGTATCGCGTGAGTTCACTCGGGAGCAGCGGAATCGTCCTGCTTTCGAAGAAGCAATTGTCGGACTGCGTCGGCTCCGACCTGGATTCTCCGATCACGATCGAACCTGACGAGAGTCGAGCAACGAAGTACCTCGCGCTCAACGGCGACCATGCTTGGGGGCAGATCCGCATCGATCCATCGACTCGCGGTGATTCCGTCCTGCGGCTTGGACCCGGAGGCTCGCTGCTGGTCACGATGGAGGGAGCGGAGCAATTCCCGAATCTGTTCTTGATGCTGGCGCGCATGGATTCCACGCCGCCGGAGTCTCTTGCCGAGTGGTCAGAGAGCGAGCTCGAGCCAGGCCCGTTGGCGTCGATCCAACTCGACGGTCTCCCGACGGGGACGTACCGAGTGCATGCGGAGCTGGGCCACTATGGTCCCAGAGAGATGCTCGCGTCGCGGATCTTCACCATCCGTGCCGGCATGCTGACTGGAATCGCGCTATCGAAGGGTGAAAGAGTCGCGCAGCCGGTCGAACTCCGAATCGCGATCATCTTCGATCCGCAATGGGCCTTGGACGAGTTCGTGTTGGATGTAGCAGCGTCAGACAACTTGGACCATGCCGGATCGCAGTTGGTGAGGATTCCGAGCCCCGAGATGGTCCGTGCGAGCACAGACACTTTCGAATGCAAGGTCACGGTCGACTCGGGCTTGTATCGATTCACGATCCTGGACGCGGCGTTCGAGACGCAAGCAATGATCGGCCCTGAGTCTGTGCAGCCATTGACCCTGCTTGTGGCCGCGCCAGGGTTGGTCGTGGTGAACGTGGTGGACGACGAGGGCTCAGTCGTCGCGGATGCCAGGCTGGAATTGCTCGGCAAGCGGCCGGAACCGCCTTTTCATTCGAATCATCCGCGCTACATCTCCGAGAAGGCGCCAGGTCGATTCGAATTCCGCGCGCCGATTGGACCGCTCGGGCTCGTTGCAGACAGTCCAACGAAACTCGATCTTTCAGGCCAGATGCAGTTGGTGGACGTCGTCAGCGGCACGAATCCAGTGACCCTCAGGATGACGCGCGACAATCTCGTGATCTTGAGACTTTTCGAGGGCAAGAAGGAGCTCCGCTGGGCGAAGGAGTGGGTGGAGCTGCCTAGGTTCGAGCGCTACTTCGAACATGCAAGAGGCGAGGAAGTCTTCCCGGTCCGCGAGTACGACGCGCGGTCGGGATTCTTGACTCTCCGCTTTGCCGAGGCCGGAAGTCTTCGACTCGACATGAAGATTCCAGGCTTCAGCCGCGTCGGTGACCCGGGGCTTTTCTATTTCGGTGGTGGCTCGTTCCCGAACAGGCTTGCTGTCATCGACATCCCAGTTTCTCGCGAGTGATCCGCACTCGTTGGCCTGCCGGTCACCCTTCTGTCCCTGTCTGTTATCATCCCGCAGGAGAGCATGGTGGGAGAGGAATTCGTTCGCTTGCGCTGTCCAACGTGCTCCGCTCTCGCGCGAGTTCCGCGAGTCGACGGCCTGCACCCCTGCCCCGACTGCGGCGCGTCGATCACGGTGCGCGTGACGGAACGCAGACCTCCGCCGCTGCCCGTCGCGGAGCCGGATCCCCTCGCGGACATCGAGAGCGAGGATGAGTCTCGCGAATTCATCGATCGCCTCGGCACGCTGAGCGCTCTGCGCTGGCTCTATCTGCCGGCAATCTTGATGGATCTGGTGGTGCTCGCTGTCGGCATGCAGGGGCTCAAGGATCCCGATCAACCCCTGCTGAGGAGCGGGCTGATGCTCGCTTTCCTCTCGAGCCTTGTCGTCGTGAAGATCTTCGCGCTTTTCCTGTGGCTGCACCAACCTGTCCTCTGGTCGATGATCGCGGCCGTCCTGGGCGTGGTCCTCTCCGCGGGTGGACTCGTCGGCATTCTCCAAGAGGGCTTCACGGGAGCAGCGATCGCCGGCTCCGCGGTCCTGGTCTTGTGGGCCGGCGCGCAGGTGGTCCTGGCGGTGGTCGGTTGGCGCTTGCGTCGGATTTCACGGGAGCAGCCTGATGCGTATGCGGCGTTCGCGAGCAGCGGCTCGATGAGATCGCGCAAACCCGCAAAACTTTCCGCGCAAGAATGGTCGGAGAAACTTCTCTCGATGCGCGCCGACAAGCGTCGCTTCGCGCTCTGGAGGGCTTTCTTCGCGAGTGCGTTCTTCCTTGCGATCACGGCCATGATGTCGTTTGCCATGGGCGTGAGGCTCCGGCCGCAGCATCTCGACGACTCCGTCGCGAGCTTCCTTCAGGCCTGGGAGAACGAGGACGCACAGGCGATCGCGTCGATGGCCGTGCCCACCGAGCGCGAGGATATCCAGCGCCGACTTTCGAACATCGCCAGAGTCCAGCACTGGACCGCAGGCTGGCCGCCGTTGCTCGAGAGCGAGCGCACGGTCGGGGACGCATCAACCCTGGTTGGTTTCAGTCTCGTGACCCTGCCGACTCCGATCTCGGCTGACGAACCGGATGCCGGGGAGGAGCCTGAAGAGCCGCGGCTGGTCGTCGAATGGGTCCTTTCGGATCTTCAGTGGCGATTGAAATCGATCGCGCCGCCTCTGCCGAATCTCGATGAAGCCAGGGCCAACTTCGACAAGGCCTGGGCGAGCTCGAAACCCAGCGCAATCGCCGCGCTCTTCTCTGCGGACTCGCGCGAGAAAATGGAGCGCGCGATGGAGCGGCGAATCGCGGCTCGCAACTGGCAGGACGGCTTTCCGCCGCTCGAGTTCCAGGGAGCGAATCAGATCAGCCCACAACGCGCCGAGGCCAATTTCCTGTGCGAAGGGAAACCCCTCGCGATCCGCTGGAAGCTCGACCCCGACGACAACTGGGTGCTCAGCGGGATCGACTGGCCGAAGTCCGAGTGAACGAGTCCTGCCTCAGGGGCAGAAGCTCGCCTTCAGGCCGTTCGAGAGGTTGAAGAAAGCTCCGCCCGCGGCGATGTCGCGGTACCAGTACTGGAAGTACCAGGTCGAGCCGGGCGTGATCATGCCGGGGCCGCTCGAGGCCGGGGGCGCGGTGAGATCGAGGGCGCGGCTCACGAAGCCATTGTTCGAGGCGATGCCCGGATTGAGGCGGACGATCGTTCCGCCGATGCAGCGCGTTCCGTTGCCGAGCGGAAGATTCGCCGTGGCCGCGGAGTAGGTGAACAGTCCCGGCCCGTGCAGGGGCAAACCGCTGCAGACGAGCTCGAGGTTGTTGAGCGCGACACTGGTGCTGCCGTTCGAGCCGATCAGAGCTCCCGGTCCCGCCGAATTCGGCGTGACCGTGCAGTAGGTCGACGTCCCGCATGTGCCCGAGTTGCCCAGCGTCGCGTCGGGATTCACGTTCTGCGCATAAGTGTCGGAGATGTCGCTGCGGCCGTCGCCCCAGACGAGACGGGCGATGCCGCTCGCATCGGTCGCCGCGGACAGTCGGCCCTTGGGCGAGGGCGCGGACGAGACAGGCAGCGGCGCGGGCGTCCAGGTCGACGCGCCGAGGCCGTCGATGCGAAATCCGAGCACTTCGAGGTTCTGCGATGCGGGCGCGGCCTGATTGAAGCAGAACACCAGTGCGCCGTTGCCGAAAGGCAGGGCGCGGATGAAGGACTTCTGCCGGTTGTCGATGGGAATCAGGTCGATCGCGTTGCTCCCCCACGACAGGGCGCCGGCGGCGGAGATGCGCTGGACAGAAAGGCTCCACATCGATTGAGCGGAATTGCGCTTGTCGAAGGCGACGATCAGATCGCCGCTCGCCGGCAGCCAGGCCAGGGCGGGATCGAGCTCGATCGTCGCGGGGTCGTTGCACACGGAGACGCCGTTGTGCGCGAAGACTTCGCTGCCCGCGGAGTTCACGTGCTGCACGAGGACGTCGAAGCCCGACGGACCCGTGGCGCGGTGCCAGCCGTAGAGCGCACCGCCCGCGCCGTCGGAGACGAGCAGCGGCAGGTGCGCGATCGGGACCGAGCTGGCATCGAAGACGAGCACCGGTGAGCCGGCGTTCCACAGGGCATTGCCCGCGGCGTCGAATTTCTGCGAGCGAACGTGCCGCGCGCTGCCGAAGCTCGAGGTGTCGCGCACCCAGGACACGATGTACGAGCCGGCGTCCGAAGCGACGATGCTCGAGAAGGCCGGCTTCTCGGTGTTCGGGCCCGCGATCAGCAAGCCGTCGGCGATGTATTGCGGATTCCCGCCGCCGTCGAGCTTCTGCAAGCGGATCGAGCCAGGTCCCGGCGAGGGAAGGTTCGCCCAGGCGAAGACGAAGGAGCCGTCGCTGGTGCGCGCGATCGCGGGGTCCGCTTCGAAGACCGCGTTGTTGGACAGGGCGACGCCGTTCGCTCCCCAGAGTTGCTGGCCGGCTGCGCCGACGCGGTAGGCGTAGACGTCGAGATCGCTGCCAGCGCGCGTGTCGGTGAAAGCGAGCACGCAGCCGCCGGCGCCGTCGGAGATCAGGTCCCAGTTTACCAG
>DATHET010000103.1:0-24806 GCA_035490315.1 Planctomycetota bacterium | reverse complement strand
GTCCAAGGGCGTCTCGGTCACCAAGATGCCGCGGCAGGCGTACAAGACCCGCGACATCACCGGCGGTCTCCCCCGGATTGCGGAGCTGTTCGAAGCTCGCCGTCCCAAGGAACCGGCCGTGATCTCCGAGATCGAAGGCGTTGTCGAGCTCGGTGAGAAGAAACGCGGCAAGCGCACGATCATCGTGCGCGCGCTGGGCGCCAAGGGCGAGGTGATCGAGGAGAAGGAACACTCGGTGCCGCAGGGCAAGCATTTGCGCGTCCACAAGGGCGACGACGTGCGCGCCGGCGAGCCCCTGGTCGACGGACCCCTCGACCCGCACGACATCCTCAACATCACCGGGGAAGAAGACGTGCAGGCCTATCTCTTGCGCGAGATCCAGAACGTCTATCGCTCGCAAGGCGTGACGATCGACGACAAGCACATCGAGATCATCGTTTCGCAGATGATGCGCAAGGTGCAGGTCAAGGATCCCGGCGACAGCGAGTTCCTGCCCGGAGCGGTCGTCGACCGTTTCCGCTTCCGCAAGGAGAACGACAAGCTGCGCGTGGCCCGCAAGAAGCCCGCGACCGGCGAGACCTTGCTGCTCGGCATCACCAAGGCGTCCCTGTCCTCGGAGTCGTTCATCTCGGCCGCAAGTTTCCAGGAGACCACCAAGGTCCTCACGGAAGCCGCGATCGCCGGACGGCGCGACATGCTCGTGGGCCTCAAGGAAAACGTGATCCTCGGACACATGGTTCCGACGGGCACGGGCTTCCGCGACCACCACCGCACGCGCGTCAAGAAGAACATCGACTTCGGCGAGATCGGCACCACCGTGAGCTTCAGCCCGAAGGCCCTCGATCCGGACCTCGAAGCCCTGATCGGCGGACTCGACGGACTGGAGAAGGTCGAGCCGGCGATGGCCATGGCCGCGACGGGCTCGGATGCCGTCGCGGACGTCCCGCGCGTGCGCGCGGCCGTGTCGACGGCTTTCGGCGAGGATCCGCTCGAGGACGAAGTCGTCAAGCCCGATGAAACGGACGATCTCGTCGACGTCGAGGGCGCTCCCGTGGTCCGCGCCGAGGATGACGATTCGGAGGAAGACGACGACGAAGCCTTCGACGCCGGCGAGCCCACCGACGACGAAGTCTGATCCTGACCGCGGCCCAGGCCGCTGAAGCACCCGCCATGCTCCGCCCGCAGACCCCGTCTGCAGGTGAAGCATGGCGGGTGCATTGGTGGGAGGGGACTCTGGGACCCGGACGCGCGCTTGACGGCGCGCCTTGAATCCCTACACTGTCCGGCCCTCACGGAAGCGCTGACTCACCTTATGCCGACGATCAACCAGCTGATTCGCAAGCCCCGCGTCCAACAGAAGCGGCGAACCAAATCGCCCGTGCTAGACGCCTGCCCGCAGAAGCGCGGCGTGTGCCTGCAAGTCAAGACGATGACGCCGAAGAAGCCGAACTCGGCTTTGCGCAAGGTCGCCCGCGTGCGCCTGTCCAACGGCAAGGAAGTCACGGTCTACATCCCGGGCGAAGGCCACAACCTCCAGGAGCACTCGGTGGTCCTGATCCGCGGCGGCCGCGTCCGCGACCTGCCCGGCGTCCGCTACCACATCATCCGCGGCACCCTCGACACCTCGGGTGTCGACGGCCGTCAGAACGAGCGCTCGAAGTACGGCACCAAGCGTCCGAAGAAGTAACCAGAGCCCCAACACGCCCACATGCCGCGCAACTACAAGTCAACCGCCGTCCTGCTGAAGCCCGATCCGCGCTTCAACTCGATGCTGGCGACCAAGATCATCAACAAGGTCATGCTCAGCGGGAAGAAGTCCTGCGCGCAAGCGATCTTCTACGAGGCCGTCGACCTGGCGCACAAGAAGTTCCCCGACGTCGTCGACGCGGCCGACATCTTCAACCGCGCGATCGACAACATCCGCCCGGCGGTCGAAGTGCGCTCCAAGCGCGTCGGCGGCGCGAACTACCAGGTGCCGCGCGAAGTGCGCCGCAACCGCCAGCAATCGCTCGCGATCCGCTGGCTGGTCGACAACGCCCGCAAGAAAAAAGGCAAGCCGATGGCCCTGCGCCTCTCGGAAGAGCTGGCCGACGCCTACAACGGCGCGGGCGCTTCGGTGGCCTGGAAGGAATCGGTCCACAAGATGGCCGAAGCCAACCGCGCCTACTCGCACTACGCGCACTGAGAGTTCCAGAGTCCGATCGGACTTTTGCTGCCGACGCTCCTCCGCCTGGGGGAGCGTTTCGCATTTCAGGAGCGCCGTCCGTTCGGTGCTAAGGAAAGGCCCTCTCCGACCTGCTCCTGAAACCGGACAACGCGCCGCGGCGGTCGCTACTCTCTGCGCGTGGACATCCTGATCGTGCGCGACCCGCGCGAGCCGTCGAAGAAGTGCTCGCTCACGCCGCTGCGCGGCATGGACGGAGTGCGCTTCATTTCCTTGCGCGGAGGCCGGCGCGTCGATGCGGGACGGCGGATCTGGCTGCACCCGGACGGCGAGCCGTTGACCGACGCCGACCGCGGCCTGGACCTTTTGCTGGTCGACTGCGCCTGGCGCAAATTGCCCACGCTTTCCAAGGTGATCGACGGCGATCTCGTCCGCCGCCGGCTGCCCGCGCTGGTTACCGCCTACCCGCGCCGCAGCAAAGTCGCGGTCGATCCGCAGGACGGCCTCGCTTCCATCGAAGCCCTCTACGCCGCCGTCGCGCTGCTCGAAGGCCCGCGCCCCGAGCTGCTGGCGAGCTACCACTGGGCCGCGGACTTCCTGGCCGCCAATCCGGACCTGCCCCGCGCCTGAAATCGATGCTCCGCGCCGATCCCGAGCTCGCGACCGTGCGCAATTTCGGCGTCGTCGCGCACATCGATGCGGGCAAGACCACGCTGTGCGAGCGCATGCTCGTGCGCACCGGCATCGAATCGCACCTCGGCGAAGTCGAGGAGGGCACCGCCGTGCTCGACTGGATGCCCCAGGAGCGCGAGCGCGGCATCTCGATCACCGCCGCGGCGACCAGCCTGCCCTGGCGCGGCCATCAGCTTCACCTGATCGACACGCCCGGCCACGTCGATTTCACGATCGAGGTCGAGCGCTCGCTGCGCGTGCTCGACGGCGCGATCGTGGTCTTCGACGCCCTGGCTGGCGTCCAGGCCCAGTCCGAGGCCGTGTGGCGGCAGATGCGCAAGCATGGTTGCGCCGCGGTCGCTTTCATCAACAAGCTCGATCGTCCCGGCGCGGATTTCCTGGGAGCTCTGCGCTCGGTGTCCGAGCGCCTGGGCGTGCGCTGCGCCGCGGTCGGCTATCCCTGCTACCGCGAAGGCAAGCTCGCGATGGTCGCCGACGTGGTGCGCGAGTGCGCTTTCATCGCAAGCCAGCCTGGCGATCCGCCGCAGCGCATCGGATTGCCTCAGGAAATCGCCGCGGAAGTCGGCGTGCTGCGCGCGGAGCTGGCCGAGATGCTGGCCGAGGAAGACGAGAGCGTGTTCCAGGCCGTGTCCAACGATCGCGCTCCGGCGGCGGAGCTCATGCTCGCGGCCTTGCGGCGGCGGACGCTCGACGGCTCGCTCCTGCCGGTCGCCTGCGGCAGCGCCCTGCACGTCATCGGCATCGACGCGGCCCTCGACATGGTGGTCGATTTCCTGCCCTCGCCAGCCGATCGGCCGCCGCAGCGCGCCTTGTCCGTCGCACCGGGTGCGGCGGGGGAGGAAGTCCTGCTCGTGCCGCGCGCGGATCAGCCGCTGGTGCTCTTCGCCTTCAAGCTGCAGCGCGTTTCGCGCCGCGATCTGGTCTTCGTGCGCGTGATCCGCGGCGTCTTGACGCTGCAATCGAAGCTCGTGGTCGCGCGCAACGGGACGGTCCTCGCCGTCCGCGGCCTGTACCGGCCCCACGCCGACAGTCTCGAGTCGATCGAATTCGCGCGGCCCGGCGACATCGTCGCTGTGGAAGGCTTCGAAGCCGTGGCGACCGGCGACACGCTCTGCGATCCGAGCGCCGTTTGCGCCCTCGAATCGCTGGAAATCCCCAAGCCCGTGCTCTCGATCGCGCTCGAGCCGGCCCATGCCGCCGACCGCGAGACCCTGCGCGCGGGTCTTGCGCGGCTCGTGCGCGAGGATCCGAGCCTCGCCCTGCGCGAGGACGAGTCCAGCGGGCAGTGGATCCTGTCCGGGATGGGGGAGCTGCACCTCGAGATCGCTCTCGAGCACCTGCGCTCGGACAGCGGCGTCGCCGTGGTGCGCACCGCGCCGCGCGTCGCCTACAGCGAAGTGGTCCAGGCTCCCGCGCGAGCCTCGGCGCGCATCGTGCGCTCCTTCGGCAGCGCGACCCTGGTCGGCGCGATTTCCCTCGAGCTCGCGCCGCAGGGCGGCGACGGCGGCGTGGAGATCGCCTTCGATCCCGAGGCTCCGCCCGCGCCGGCCTACCACCAGGCGATCGCGGAAACTCTGAGCTCGCTCGCGGCCGTCGGCCCGAAGAGCGGCAATCCCCTGGCCCGGGCCCGGATCACGCTGCGCGATGAGAAACGGCCCGGTGAGATCGACTCGGAGGGCGGAGTGCTGCAAGCCGTCGGCTCGGCCTGGCACGAGCTTTCCTCGCGTTTGGAAGTCGAGCTGCACGAGCCCTTGATGGTGTTCGAAGTCCTCGCACCCTCGGAGTACTCGGGCGGCGTCCTGGGCGATCTCCAATCCCGCGGAGCCGCGCTGAGCGAGGTCCAGTCGGCGGGCCATTCGACGCGCATCCGCGGCAGCGTCCCGCTCAGCGGCATGTTCGGCTACGCCTCGGCGGTGCGGTCTTTATCCCAGGGCCGCGCGGGTTTCTCGATGCGCCCGGCCGGCACCCGCGTGGTTCCGGAGAGCGACTGGAGCTCGCGCGGCCTGGTTTTCGACTGACCCCGAGCGCGGCGATCGGCGCGAAAAGGCGTGAAATGCTCGAATCCGGGCCGTTTTCTTGGAGATCGCAGCCTCGCGGAGCAATCCCGGTGGATCGTTGACGACCCAGGGGGTCACTGCTATCTTGTCCGGCCCTTCGAACCGCGCTGGGCCTCGACCCTGCGCTCCCGCACGCCTTCCAGCGTGTGGCGAGTGACAGCAGAGAGTGCGCCAAGCGGTCGAATCCTGTTTGCCACGACCAGCCTCGCCGACACTCCGTCCCCCCTCCGCCGCGCACCACGCTCCCGTCTCGATGAAGGACAAGATCCAGATCCGCATGGAAGCCTACGATCACGAGGCCCTCGATCAATCGGGGCTCGAGATCGTCGAAACCGCGAAGCGGACAGGTGCGCGCGTCGCCGGGCCGATCCCCTTGCCGACACGCATCGAGCGCTACACCGTGTTGCGCTCGCCGTTCATCGACAAGAAGTCGCGCGAGCAATTCGAAATCCGTACTCACAAGCGACTGATCTACATCTCGGAACCCACCAGCCAGACGGTGGATGCCCTGAGCAGTCTGAACATGCCCGCGGGGGTGGAAATCCGCATCAAGGCCTGACACCGGGCCAAGAGCGCGCGCTGGCGAGCAGGCCAACGCGCGTCGGACTCTGAAGGATCGCGCGCCGCGCCTTCCGCCAGATTTTCCTCTCCTCCGATTCCTTCGTGGCGCCTCGAGGCGACCGCGCAGTCCCTGGGCTCCGCTCGGCCCGGAAGACGTTTGACACTTCATTTTTCTGCCGCGTGGCCAGGCGTTGGACCCGCCGCACTCCTGCACTTTGCAGGCGTGGCGACGGTCCCTGGTCGAACCGGCCTTACCCACAGTTCAAAGGCTCATGACGCTGATCCTCGGACGCAAGCTCGGAATGTCGCAGGTGTTCGCCGACGACGGCACGGTCACAGGTGTGACCGTGGTGGCCGCCGGCCCGTGCACCGTCTGCCAGGTGCGCACGCAAGAGACGGATGGCTATGACGCCATCCAGCTCGGCTTCGAGGACATCCCCGACGCCCGCTCGCGCAAGCCCCAGCTCGGCCAATTCAAGAAGGCCGGCATCGCTCCCAAGCGCTTCCTGCGCGAGGAGCGGCTTGCCGCGCCCGCCGCGCTGAAAGTCGGCGAGACGATCACCGCTTCCATCTTCAAGGTGGGGGACATCGTCGACGTGATCGGCACCAGCAAGGGCCGCGGTTTCGCCGGCACGATCAAGCGCCACGGTTTCCACCGTGGCCCAGAGACCCACGGCTGCATGAACGTGCGCCAGCCCGGTTCCATCGCCAGCCGCCGCATCGGCAAGATCCCCAAGGGCAAGCGCATGGCCGGTCACTTCGGCGTCGAGCGCTGCACCAGCAAGAACCTCAAGGTCGTCAAGATCGATGAGGCTCGCGGCCTGCTCTACGTCTCCGGCGCGGTCGCCGGGCCCAACCAGGGACTGGTCCAGGTCCAGGCTGCGCGCACTCCGCACCACTCGAAGGCGGCTGAAGCGCCCGCGCCCAAGGCCAAGGCCTGAGCCCAGGCTCCAACACGAGAACTTCCATGAAGGTCAAGGTCTACAAAGCTGGGAAGGTCACCGAGAAGGATCTCGACGAGCATCCGTTCGGAGATTCGGTCCTCTACCGCACGCTCAAGAGCTCGGTGCTCTCGCACCAGGCCAACGCGCGCCAGGGAACGGTCAAGACGAAGGGCCGCTCCGAAGTCGCCGGCTCGGGCAAGAAGCCCTGGAAACAGAAACACACCGGCCGCGCGCGCGCCGGCGACCGCATGTCGCCGATCTGGCGCGGCGGAGGCACAGTCTTCGGTCCGCTCCCGCGCGAGCACCGTTTCGACCTGCCCGCGCAGGAGCGCCGCGTCGCGCTGCGCACGGCGATCTTCGGCAAGCTGCAGGACGGCGAGTTCGTGCTCACCGACCTGACGGCGATCCGCGACGCGGAGACGCCCTCGGCGAAGTCCGCTCGCGCGGTGCTCGCCGATCTCGGCGCGCCGCGCCGCGCCGTGGTGGTGATCGCCGAGCACAACGACCGCGTCTACAAGTCGTTCCGCAACTTCCCCGGCGTGGAAGTCCGTCCGGCCTCGGACCTGTGCGCCTTCGACGTCGCCAGCACGACGATCGTGATCTGCGAGCCGGCTGCTTTCGAAGCCCTCGGCAAGCGCGTCGGCCTCGTCGCCACCGCGAAACAGGAGATCTCATGACCACCTCGCCGACCAACACTTCGCTGCAGCTGCTCGATCGCTTCTACCACATCATCCAGAAGCCGGTGATCTCGGAGAAGGCGACCGACGACACCGCCAACCGCAACGCTTACCACTTCAGGGTTCCGATCGACGCCAACAAGGTCGAGATCCGCCAGGCGATCGAGAAGTTGTTCGACGTGAAAGTGCGCTCGGTCAACACGGCGCGCACCCACACCAAGGTCCGCCGTCGCGCGTACTCCTTCGGCACGACGCCCATGTACAAGCGCGCGATGGTGAAGCTCGCGCCGGGCAACACGATCGACATCCTCTGAGCCTCCAGGACAACCGACCATGCCCCTGAAATCCTACAAGCCGACTTCGCCCGGACGCCGCCACGGCACCGTCCACGACTTCGCGGAGATCACGCGCTCGACGCCCGAGAAGTCGCTCTTGCGCCCCTTGCCCCGCACCGGCGGCCGCAACAACAACGGTCACATCACGTCGCGCCGTCGCGGCGGCGGCAACAAGCGCATGTACCGCGTGATCGACTTCAAGCGCGACAAGGACGGGATCCCGGCCAAGGTCGCCACGATCGAGTACGACCCCAACCGCACCGCGCACATCGCGCTCTTGCATTACATCGACGGCGAGAAGCGCTACATGCTCGCGCCGGTGGGCTTGACTGTCGGCCAGCAGGTCATGTCCGGTCACGGCGCCGAGCCGCTGCCGGGCAACACGCTGCTGCTCGCGGACATCCCGGTCGGCCTCGAGATCCACAACATCGAGCTGCACCCGAACAAGGGCGGCCAGCTGGTGCGCACCGCGGGCAACACGGCACAGCTCACCGCGCGCGAAGGCAGCTACGCCGCGATCCTGCTCTCGTCCGGTGAAATCCGCCTGATCCACCTGACCTGCCGCGCGACCATCGGCCGCATCGGCAACCTCGACCACCAGAACCTCAAGCTCGGCAAAGCAGGCCGCTCGCGCCACCTCGGCATCCGGCCTTCCGTGCGCGGCACCGCGATGAACCCCGTCGACCACCCGCACGGCGGTGGGGAAGGTCGCACCAAGGGCGGTCGTCACCCGGTTTCACCCACGGCCGTTCCGGCCAAGGGCGGTCGCCGTCGTCGCAAGAATCACCCGACCAACCAGTTCATCGTGCGCAGCCGTCACAAGAGCTAGGAGCTCGATTCATGAGTCGTTCCGTCAAGAAGGGTCCGTACGTCGACGCCAACGTTGCCAAGAAAGTGGCGACGATGACGAAGACCGGCAAGAAGGACGCGATCAAGACCTGGGCACGCTCCTGCACGGTCACTCCGGACTTCGTGGGCTTCACGTTCATGGTCCACAACGGCCGCACTCACCTGCGCGTGCACATCACCGAGGACATGGTCGGCCACAAGCTGGGAGAGTTCGCGCCGACGCGCATCTTCCGCGGCCACACCAACAAGAAGGAAGCCGTCAAGGCTCCCGAATAGGGGCAGGATCATGACCGAAGCAACCATGCAATACGCCGCGCGCCATCGCTACGCGCGCACCACGGCGCGCAAGGCACGTCTGGTCGCGGACATGATCCGCGGCAAGACGGTCAACCGCGCGCTGGAGCTGCTCCAGTTCTCGCCCAAGCGCGCCTCGACCTACTACGAGCAGCTCGTGCGCTCGGCGATGGCCAACGCGTCGCAGGACGAGAACGTCAACGTCAACCGACTCTTGATCAGCGAGTGCAAGGCCGACGACGGCCCGCTGGTCCAAGGCCGCTTGCGCTATCGCCCGGGTCCGCAAGGGCGCTCGATGCCGATCCGCAAGCGCACCGCGCACTTGACGGTCAAGGTCGCCGAGGAAGCGGCGCCGCCTGAGAACATCGACGAGCCCGAGGCCAGCGAGTCCACCGGCGAGAAGAAGTCGAAGAAGAAGCGCGCCAAGAAAACGTCCCACAAGTCCGCGACCGGGAAGCCCCGGGCCGCGAAGGCCAAGGCTAAGGCCAAGGCCAAGGCCAAGTAGCACGGAGCCACCGAGAAACCCATGGGTCAAAAAGTCCATCCGACCGGCTTCCGTCTGGCCACCGTCGAGCCGCACCGCTCGCGCTGGTACGCGAACAAGAAGGATTTCAAGAAGCTCCTGCTGCAGGACTTCAAGATCCGCCAGCACATCGGCAAGGAATACAAGGCCGCCGGCATCCCGCGCATCGAGATCGAGCGCACGGGTGAAGCGGTCAACGTGATCGTCCACACCTCGCGGCCCGGCGTGCTCGTCGGTCGCAAGGGCGTGCGCGTCGACGAGCTCAAGACCGAGCTGCAGAAGATCACCGGCATGACCTGCCATATGACCGTGCGCGAGATCAAGCGCCCGGAGCTCGAGTCGGCCCTGGTCGCGGAGATGGTCGCCGAGGCGCTCGAGAAGCGCATGGCGTTCCGTCGCGCGATCAAGAAGGCGATCCAGACCACGATGCAGGCCGGCGCCAAGGGCATCAAGGTCGAGGTCAACGGACGTCTCGGTGGCGCGGAAATGGCGCGCGAGGCGAAGGAGCGCGAAGGCCGCGTCCCGCTGTCGACGCTTCGCGCGCACATCGACTACGGGACCGCTGAAGCCAAGACCACCTGGGGCATCATCGGCGTCAAGGTCTGGATCTACAAAGGCGACCTCGAGCCCGGCCAGAAGATCGACTTCAAGCAGGCTCAGCAGGGCGCGCCGCCGCGCAACGAGCGCCCGCGCGGCCCGCGCCGCAACACCCCGCGTCCCACCGCTCCGGCGGCGAACTGAGGAACAGGTAAACCGCCATGGCGATGCAACCCTCACGCTCGAAGTACAGGAAAGTCCACCGCGGCAAGATCCGCGGGCGGGCGAGCCGTGCCAACAAGGTCTCGTTCGGCGACTTCGGTCTCCAGTCGCTGGACGCCGCCTGGCTCTCCGGCCGTCAGATCGAAGCCGGTCGCGTCGCGATCAACCGCGCGCTCGACGGCCAGGGCAAGGTCTGGATCCGCGTCTTCCCGCACAAGCCCGTCTCGGGCAAGCCGGCGGAGACGCGCATGGGCAAGGGAAAAGGCGAAGTCGAGTTCTGGGCCGCGGTGATCAAGCCGGGTTCCGTGATCTTCGAAGTCGGCGGAATCCCCGAGGACAAGGCCAAGCTCGCCTTCAAGCGCGCTGCCCACAAGATGCCCGTCAAGGTCAAGCTCATCCGCCGTCTCGCGACGACCTGATGCGCACATCCGCTCCATTCACAAGCACACAGCGATGAAGACAGACGACACACGCGGCAAGACCAACTCGGAGCTCGAGTTCGATCTGGCCAACATCAAGAAGGAGCTGTTCGGCCTGCGCTTCAAGGCGTCGGCGGAGAGCACTCCCAACCCGTCGCAGATCCGCACGCTGCGGCGCCAGATCGCGCGCATCAAGACCATGGTGCACGAGCGTGACCTCCGAATCCGCGGTCAGGAGCCGCGCTGACCATGGACGAGACCCGCAATTCACGACGCAACCTGCAGGGTGTGGTGACGAGCTGCAAAGGCTCGAAGACCATCACCGTGCTGGTGACGCGCACTTACAAGCACGCCAAGTACGGCAAGTACGTCCGGCGTCACAAGAAGTACCACGCGCACGACGAGCAGGAGCTTGCCGGCGACGGCGACATGGTCGAGATCGCGGCGACGCGTCCGATCTCCAAGCTCAAGTGCTGGCGACTGGTGAAGATCCTCGAGGCCGCGCCCGATCGCGGGCTGGACGTCGATCAGATCGCGCGCGCAGCGGCCGAGGCCGCAGGCGCCGGAGCGCGCAAGACGCTCGTCCCCGCGGCGGCGACTGAAGCGAAGGAAGGTGGCGAATGATCCAGATGCAGACTTACCTGGACGTGGCCGACAACACCGGCGCGAAGAGCGTCCAGTGCATCAAGGTGCTCGGCGGCACGCACCGCCGCGTCGCCGGTCTCGGCGACGTGATCGTGCTCTCGGTCAAGAAGTCCTTGCCCGGCTCGGAAGTCAAGCCCGGGAGCGTGGTCAAGGGCGTGATCGTGCGCACGCGCAAGCAGACGCGGCGCGAGGACGGCTCGTACGTGCGCTTCGACCGCAACGCGGTCGTGCTGCTCGACGCCGAGAACAATCCCCGCGGCACGCGGATCTTCGGAGCCGTCGCGCGCGAGCTGCGCGAGCGGAATTTCATGAAGATCATCTCGCTGGCCCAAGAGGTCGTCTAAGGAGCCCGCCGTGCAAGTCAAGAGAAGCCGTCGCGCCACAGGCGCACACATCCGCACCCAATCGCGACTGCCCGTCGGCAGCTTGCACGTGAAGAAGGGCGACACGGTCCTCGTGTTGTCCGGCAACGACAAGGGCAAGACCGGCGAGATCAAGCAGGCCCTGCCGCGCGTCGGACGCATCGTGGTCGAAGGCATCAACATGCGTTGGCGCCACAAGAAGCCCAACCAGCAGAACCCCAAGGGCGAGCGCGTGCAGCGCGAAGCTCCGATCCACGCCAGCAACGTCCGGCTCGCCGAGCCGGCGACGAAGTCTGGCAAGGCCAAGGCCAAGGCCGCCAAGCCCGAGAAGCCGGCCAAGAAACCCGCTGCCGAAAAGCCGGCGGCCAAGACCGCGAAAGCCGCCAAGCCGACCGCCGCCAAGAAGAAGAGCTGAGCCATGGCCCCCCGTCTCAAAGAGAAATACATCAGTGACATCAAGCCGAAGCTCAAGGCGCGCTTCGGCATCGAGAACGACCACGCCTGCGCGCGACTGGTCAAGATCGTGGTCAACATGGGCGTCAACGGCGCCGTCGAGAACAAGGCGCGCGTCGAGCAGGCGGCCAAGGAGCTCGGCATGATCACCGGCCAGATGCCGACGATCCGCAAGGCGCGGGTCGCGATCTCGGCCTTCAAGCTGCGCGAAGGCATGCCGATCGGCTGCGCGGTCACGCTGCGCCGCGATCGCATGTGGGAGTTCGCCGACCGACTGATCTCGATCGTCCTGCCGCGTATCCGCGACTTCCGCGGCGTGAAGGACAAGCTCGACGGCCGCGGCAACTACACGCTGGGCCTCAACGAGCAGACGGTCTTCCCCGAGATCGAGCTCGACAAGATCGACTTCACCCAGGGGATGGACATCACCTTCGTGACCACGGCTTCGAACGACGAGCAAGCGCGCTTCCTGCTGAAGGAAATGGGCATGCCGTTCCAGGCCGCGGGCACCGAGGACGAGACCAAGAAGAAGAAGAAAAAGAAGAAGTCCGCGAGCTCCGCCGCCGCCGCCGGCCACACCGCAACCCCCGCTCCTGCCGCCGCTGCGACAGCCACGGCCAAGGCCGAGTAAGGATCCACACCCATGGCCAAGACAACCTGGATCGTCAAATGCAGTCGCCCGCCGAAATTCAAGGTCAGGGGCTACACGCGCTGCGGCATGTGCGGTCGCGCACGCGCCGTCTACAAGAAATTCGGCATCTGCCGCATCTGTCTGCGCAACCACGCGCTGCTCGGAGAAATCCCCGGCATGCGCAAGGCCTCCTGGTAAGGCGCGCGCCAACAACTCCGCTCAACCCATCCTCGGGAACTAGAACGCCATGATGACCGACCCCGTCGCCGACCTGCTGACGTATTTGCGCAACGCAAATACGGTGGGCAAGAAGTCGATCCAGATGCCCGCCTCGCGCCTGAAAGTGAACGTCTTGAAGGTCCTTCAAGAGGAAGGCTTCATCCAATCGTTCAGCGTCGAGCCGGGAACGCCGCGCAGCACGCTCAAGGTCGAGCTGCGCTTCGGACCCGACGGCGAGCGCGTGCTGCGCTCGATCGAGCGGATCTCCAAGCCGGGCTGCCGCGTGTACGCCAAGGTGGGCAAGGTCCCGCAGGTGCTGCGCGGCCTCGGGATCTACGTGCTTTCCACGCCGGGCGGAGTGGTCTCCGACCGCACCGCGCGCAAGAACAACGCAGGGGGCGAGATCCTCTGCAAGGTGTGCTGATCCCATGTCACGCATTGGAAAACTACCCGTCGCGATCCCGAAGGGCGTCGCCGTCGAGAAGAAGGGCGCGCGCGAAGTGCGCGTCAAGGGCCCCAAGGGCGAGCTCTCGATCTCGCTGCGGCCCGAGGTCGAGATCTCCGTCGATTCCGACGTGATCAACGTCTCGCGAGCCGACGACACGCGCGATGCGCGTGCCTACCACGGCATGACGCGCGCGCTGCTCAGCAACATGATGATCGGCGTGACTCAGGGCTATCAGAAGACCCTGGAGATCGTCGGCGTCGGTTGGAACGCGACCGTCGGCGCGGGAAAAGTCACGCTCAACGTCGGCTTCTGCAAGCAGGTGATCATCGACCTGCCCTCGTCGGTCAACGCCGCCGCACCGAATCCGACCACGATCAACCTGTGGGGTGCCGACAAGCAGCTCGTGGGTCAGGTCGCCGCGAAGATCCGCTCCTCGCGTCCGCCCGAGCCCTACAAGGGCAAGGGTGTGCGCTACAAGGGCGAGTACGTCCGTCTCAAGGCCGGCAAGAGCTTCGGTAGCTAGTCCAAATGAACGCACAAGAACTCAAAGCCGTCCGCCACAAACGCCGGACCTTGTCGACGCGCTCCGCGCTGCGCAAGTTCTCGAGCCTGCCGCGTCTGTCGGTCTACCGCTCGACCAAGCACATCTCCGCCCAGGTGATCGACGACAAAACCGGGCGCACGCTGGCCGCGGTCACAACGACCGCCAAGTCGATGTCCGCCGAGCTCGGCGGCAAGACGAAATCACAGCGCGCCGCGCTGGTCGGAGCCGAGATCGCCAAGCGCGCCAAGGCCGCCGGGATCGAGGCCGTGGTCTTCGACCGCGGTCCCTGCCGCTATCACGGGCGCGTCAAAGCGCTCGCCGAGGCCGCGCGCGAAGCCGGCCTGAAGTTCTAGGAAAGCCGAGGTCACAAGAAGCCCATGATCGAACAAATCCGCTACCTCGACGCCGCTGAAGTAGAGCAACTCTCGACGATGAGCGAGGTGCTCGTGCGCATCAACCGTTGTGCCGTGGTCGTCAAGGGAGGCCGCCGCTTCTCCTTCTCGGCCCTGTCCGTCAGCGGCAATCGCGAAGGCGTCGTCGGCCTTGGTTACGGCAAGGGCCGCCAGGTCCCCGGCGCCATCGAGAAGGCCGCGCGCGACTCGCGCAAGCACCTGATGCGGGTCCCGGTCAACGAAGCCGGCTCGATCCCGCACGAGGTCGAAGCCAAGTTCGGCGCTTCGCGCGTGCGACTCGTCCCGGCCGCGCCGGGCACGGGCATCATCGCCGGCGCCGCCGTGCGCGCGGTGTGCGAAATGGCCGGGATCAAGAACATCCTGACCAAGAATTACGGTTCCACGAATCAGGTCAATGTCGTCAAGGCCGCTCTTCTCGCGCTCGGGCAACTGCGCACGATGAAGGACGTCGCCGAACTCCGCGGAGTGGAGCTCTGAAATGGATCTGAAGACGATCAACAGCAAGGGCGGCATCTTCACGACGCGCAAGCGCATCGGGCGAGGAGTCGGATCCGGCCTGGGCAAGACCTCGGGTCGCGGCCACAAGGGTTGGGGCCAGCGCTCGGGTGCTCCGCGCCGCGCCGGCTACGAAGGCGGGCAGATGCCGATCTATCGGCGCGTGCCCAAGCGCGGATTCACCAACGCGTCCTTCTCCACCGAATACACCGTGATCAACGTCGACAGCCTCGAGGTCTTCTCGAGCGGTGACACCATCGATCTCGGCGCGGTGATCACCAAGGGTCTGGTCAGCATGAACACGCCCTTGTTCAAGGTGCTCGGCAACGGTGAGCTGACCAAGAAGCTCGTCGTGCGCGCTCAGAAGTTCACCGCCAGCGCGCGCCGCAAGATCGAAGCGGCGGGCGGCCAGGTCATCGAGCTCGACAAGAACGGTCGCGAGATCGTCGCGGGAGCCTGAGACGCGTGGCCGAGCACAAAGCACTGCAACTGTTCAAGATCCCCGAGACCAGGAAGCGCATCTTCCTGACGCTCGGGATCCTGCTTTTGTATCGCTTCGGCTTCCAGGTTCCGCTGCCGGGCATGAACCCGGACTTCCTGTCCAAGGCCGCGACCGGCATGGCCGGCGAGATGTTCGGCGTCATGAACGCCTTTTCCGGCGGCGCGATCGGACAGACCGCGATCTTCGCCCTGGGCATCATGCCCTACATCTCGGCGTCGATCATCTTCTCGATGCTGGCGAAGGTCTCGCCGCGCATCGAAGCCATCGCCAAGGAAGGTGCGACCGGCCAGAAGAAGATCAACCAGTGGACGCGTCTGGCCACCGTGCCGATCGCGATCATCCAGTCGATCTTCATCTACACCGGTGTGTTCCTGCTGCAGCCCGACATGGTGGCCGAGAGCATGCGCCCGGCGGGCTTCGGCCTGGCGGTGCTCGTGGTGCTCTCGCTGACTGCCGGCGCGATGATCGTCATGTGGCTAGGCGAGCTGATCACCGAATACGGCGTCGGCAACGGCGCCTCGCTGATCATCATGTCGCGCATCATCGCCGAGCTGCCGACCTCGATGATGGCGATGAGCAAGTCGGACGATTTCTACAACGTCCTGGTCTTCTGGATCCTGGCCTGGATCCTGACCGTGATCGTGATCGTCTACATCACGAAGGGCGCGCGCCGCATCCCGATCCAGTACGCCAGGCTGACCCGCGGCCGGCGCGTGTACGGCGGCCAGAAGCACTTCCTGCCGCTCAAGATCAACATGGCCGGCGTCATGCCGATCATCTTCGCCTCGATCCTGTTCGTGATCCCCGGCGTGATCAGCAAGGCCTTTGGCTGGAGCTGGCTCTCCGACGTGTTCCAGGACACGCGCGGCTTCGTCCACGTGGCGATGTACGTCGGCCTGATCTTCGGGTTCTGCTTCTTCTGGAACCGCCTGATGTTCCAGCCCGAGGACATCGCGAACAACCTGCGCGAGCACGGCTCCTTCGTGCCGGGCATCCGCCCGGGCAAGAGCACCGCGGAATTCCTGGGCCAGGTGCTCACCCGCATCACCCTCGCTGGCGCCGCCTTCCTGGCCGTGATCGCCGTGATCCCCAACCTGATCACCACCGGTCAGGGTCTGCACGGCCGCATGGCCTACTTCCTCGGCGGCACCTCGGTGCTGATCGTGGTCGGCGTGGCGATGGACCTGGTCGACAAGCTCAACGCGCAGCTCGTGATGCGCAACTACGAGGGCTTCATGAAGTCCTCCGGCGCCGGCTGGGCGCGCAAGGAGCAATGAACCGATGCGACGCGTCCTGATCCTGCTCGGGCCTCCGGGGGCCGGCAAAGGAACTCAAGCAGTGCGCTTGAGCAAGGACCTCGCGTTGCCGCACATCTCCACCGGCGACCTGTTCCGCGAGAATATCAAGCGCATGACGCCGCTGGGCGCGAAGGCCAAGGCCTTCCTCGACGTCGGCAAGCTGGTCACCGACGAGTTGGTGCTCGAGATGCTCTTCGACCGCGTGGCCAAGCCCGATTGCGCCGGCGGTTACCTGCTCGACGGATTCCCGCGCACCCTGCCGCAGGCCCTGGCGCTCGAGAAGGCCCTGCCGGCGGACGCCAAGGTCCAGGCGCTCAACCTGCGCCTGGGCGACGATGCGATCGTCGAGCGGTTGAGCGGACGGCGCACCTGCGAATCCTGCGGGAACATCCAGCACCTGAAGTTCTCGCCGCCGAAGGTCGCGGACAAGTGCGACAAGTGCCAGGGCAAGCTGGTGCAGCGCTCCGACGACCGCCCCGAAGTCGTGCAGAAGCGCCTCGAGGTCTACCGCAAGGAGACCCAGCCGCTGGAAGCCTTCTACGCCGAGCGCGGCTGTCTCGCCCACGTCGACGGCTCGAAGTCCTCCGACGAGGTCTTCGCCGCCCTGCGCAAGACCGCCGCGAGCATGGTCATGGAGGGTTGCCGCTAGCCGGCGACGAAGTTCCATGGCCAAGGAAGAACCGATCACCGTCGAGGCCGTCGTGACCGAATCGCTGCCCAACGCTCGTTTCCGAGCCAAGCTGCCGACCGGCCACGAGATCCTCGCTCACGTCAGCGGCAAGATGCGCATGCACTACATCCGCATCCTGCCGGGGGACAAGATCACGGTCGAGATGTCGCCATACGACCTGACCAAGGGCCGCATCGTCTACCGCGGCGAACGCAAACGGAGAATGTGACATGAAAGTTCGTTCGAGCGTCCGGCGCATGTGCGCCAACTGCAAGATCGTGCGCCGCCGCGGCGTCGTGCGCATCATCTGCAAAGAACCCACCCACAAACAACGCCAGGGCAAGTAGCCAGCACCGGAGCCATCGATCATGCCGCGTCTCATCGGGGTTGACATTCCTGCCAACAAGCGACTCGAAATCGCGCTCACCTACGTCTATGGCGTGGGCCGTCCGACCGCCCTCAAGGTCTGCGATGCGCTGAAGCTCGACCGGGGTCTGCGCGCGCGCGACCTCAACGAGGATCAGCTCACCGCGATCGCCAACTACGTCCAGAAGAACTTCTCGGTCGAGGGCCAGTTGCGCCGGCAAGTGACCTCGGCGATCAACCGCCTGCGCGAGATCGGCTGCTACCGCGGCCTGCGCCACCGCCGCGGCCTGCCGGTCCGCGGTCAGCGCACGCGCACCAACTCGCGCACTCGCAAGGGTCCGCGCAAGACGGTCGCCGGGAAGAAGTCCGTGAAGGGGATGAAGTAGTCCTATGGGAAAAGCCGTCAAGAAAAAGATCAAGAAGACCGTTGCGCGCGGCTTCGTGCACATCAAGGCGTCGTTCAACAACACGCACGTCACGATCACGAACGGCGCGGGCGAGGCGATCAGCTCCGGCTCGGCCGGGATCGTCGGCTTCAAGGGCACGCGCAAGAGCACGCCCTTCGCCGCCCAGCGCGCCGCCGAGCACGCCGCTCAGAACGCCATGCGCCAAGGACTCAAGGAAGTCGAAGTGCGCGTGCGCGGAGCCGGCTCCGGCCGCGAGTCCGCGATCCGCGCCCTGGCCAATTCAGGTTTGAACGTCCTGTCCATCGAGGATGTGACCCCGCTCCCGCACAACGGTTGCCGCGCGCGCAAGCGTCGCCGCGTCTAGCCCAAGGAGCCCGATGAAAAAGTCACCTACTCGGCTTCGCGCGCTTCGGCGATACATCGTCGCGCTAGGTCCGTCGTGCTCAGCGGCCGAGGAGGCCGCCTCCGCCGCCGTCCCGTCGCGCTCCTCGTCTCGCCTTCCCGCGCTGTGCCTCGCTACGGCGCCTTTTTCAACGGTCTCCTAGCACCGAACAAGATCTATGGCTCGTTACACCGGAAACAAGTGCAAGCTGTGCCGCCGCGAAGGCATGAAGCTCTTCCTGAAGGGGCAGCGTTGCTTCACCGACAAGTGCGCGATCTCGCGCCGCGACTACCCGCCGGGCGTGCATGCCCAGAAGCGCACGAAGATCACCGACTACGGTGTGCGCGTGCGCGAGAAGCAGAAGCTCAAGCGCATCTACGGCGTGATGGAACGGCAGTTCAAGCTGTACTTCCACGAGGCCGAGCGGCTCAAGGGCAACACGGGTGAGACCCTGCTGTCGCTGCTCGAGCGCCGTCTCGACAACGTGGTGCTGGCTTCGGGCTTCGCCCTGTCGCGCAACCACGCGCGCCAGCTGGTCAACCACGGCCACTTCACGGTCAACAACCGCTGGGTCGACGTGAGCTCCTTCCAGGTCCGTCCCGGAGACATCATCGCTCCGCGCTCGACCGAAGCGACCCGCAAGGCCGTCGCCGAAGCCATCGAAGTCAACAAATCGCAGCCCGTTCCGAACTGGCTCGAGGTCAATCGCGACACGCTCTCCACGCGCGTCGTGTCGATCCCGCGCCGCGAGGACGTGCCGCACCCGATCCAAGAGCAGCTGATCATCGAACTCTGCTCCAAGTAGGCCGCGCAAGGCATCCACAGCCCGCCCCGACCGAAGCCCCGACCGTCTTTCACCACCACAGAGCTGATCCATGCGAATCCGTTGGCGCAATTTCGAACTTCCCAGCAAGGTCGTCCCGGACAAGGACACCTTGACCAACGAGTACGGCCGTTTCGTCGTCGAGCCCTTCGAGCAGGGCTTCGGCAACACGATCGGCAACGGACTGCGGCGCGTGCTGCTGTCCTCGATCGAGGGTGCCGCGGTGACCGCCGTGCGCATCCAGGGCGCCTCCCACGAATTCGATTCGCTGGAGGGCGTGCTCGAGGACGTCACCGACATCATCCTCAACGTCAAGCGCTTGCGCTTCCAGTACGACGGGGACGAGCCGATCACCTGCAAGGTCCAGAAGAAGGGCAAGGGCAAGGTCACCGGCGCGGACGTGGTCGTTCCCGGCGACGGGCGCGTGATCAACAAGGATCTGACCCTTGCCACGATCACCGGCGACCGCGAATTCACGATGGAGCTCGACCTGCACCGCGGACGGGGCTACGTGCCCGCCGAGGACAACACCAGCGAGCGCCATCCGCTGGGCACGATCCCGGTCGACTCGATCTACTCGCCGGTGCACCGCGTGCGCTACTCGATCGAAGCGACGCGCGTCGGCAAGTTCACGAACTACGACCGCCTGGTGCTCGAGATCTGGACCGACGGAACGGTCACTCCGCAGCTCGCGCTGGTCGAGTCGGCCAAGATCTACCGCAAGCACTTGAATCCCTTCGTGCTCTACGAGACCAGCCGCGACGAGCGCCCGCAGGCCGAGGATCCGGCGGCTTCGACGTTCATGGAGCGCGGCTCGGAGACCAACAAGCTCTCGAGCATGCTCGCCCGCCCGATCGCCGACCTCGAGTTGTCCGTGCGCGCGAAGAACTGCCTCGACGGAGCCAACGTGCAGACGTTGAAGGACCTGGTCACGCTGTCCGAAAACGACGTGATGAACCTGAAGAACCTGGGCAAGACCAGTTTGACCGAGATCAAGGCCAAGCTCGCCGAAGTCGGGCTGTCGCTCGGCATGAGCGTCTGACAAGGATCTCTCGCACCGCGAGAGCGAAACGAACATGCGACACAGACTTGCTGGAAATCACCTGGGACGCACCAGCGCCCACCGCACAGCCATGGCGCGCAACATGGCGGTCTCCCTGATCGACCACGAGCGCATCATCACGACGGTCCAAAAGGCCAAGAACGTGAAGCCCTTCGTCGAGAAGCTGATCACCCTGTCGAAGGACGGGACGATCGCCCATCGCCGCATGGCCTTCGCGCGCCTGCGCAGCGACGACGCCGTGAAGAAGCTCTTCGACACCCTCGGCCCGCGCTTCGCGGATCGCAAGGGCGGCTACTGCCGCATCCTGAAGCTCTCGAAGCCGCGCCTGGGCGACAACGGCACGCGCGCGATCCTCGAGTTCGTCGAGCGCACGCCGAAGGAAGTCGAGACGACGCCGGTCGAGGCGTAGCCATCATCTGACTTCGATCGGAATGGAGATGGCACCCCGCGCGCCGCACACCGGCCCGCGGGGTGCCATCTCCATTTCGCTCGAAGTCAGACGACCACGCACTCGCGTCCCGCGTCCGCCGAGTCGAGTTCGTCGGTACGGATCCACTTCCGTCGCGTCTGTCGGTAGGAGTCTGGCCCGATCACTGGCGCTCGGTACCCGGTATTCCACCGCCATCCTGAACCTGCGCGATACGTATCGCGCAGGTTCAGGATGGCGGTGGAATACCGGGTACCGATAGCGCAGCGAGGAGGCGCGGACAGGAGTGTCGTGATCGAGGCTGGCTTCGTACCGACAACTAGAGTCGCGCCAGGCGCACGCGGCTCTTGCCGAGCAGGCGGTCGACTTCCTCGGCCAGCGTCGCGTTGATGTCGACATAGAGCTGCGTGCCCGCGCGCACGCGGCGCATGTTGCCGTCGTCGCCGGTGACTTGCAGGAACAGCGGGCGCTTCCCCGGATGTCGCTTCAACGTGCTGCGCAAAGCTTCGAGCTGCGGCGCGTCGTCGGGGCCCACGGCCACCACCAGCCCGCCGTCGAAGCGCTTGAGCGCGTCCTCGATCGTCATCAATTCCTCGAGGATGAGGGCCGGCTCCTCGCCGCGCTCGTCGAGCTTCCCGCGCGCCAGCACCACCGTGTCATCCGCGAGCAGATAGCGGAATTGCTCGAAAGTGCGCGGGAAAACAGTCACCTGCACGTTCCCTTCGAGGTCCTCGAGGCGGAAGCGGGCCATTTTCTTGCCCGCGTACGTCCCGGTCTTCACCACGGTCTGGGCCAGACCGACGATCAAGCCCGCGATCATGACCTCGGAGCCCGCGCTGCGCAGGCCGAGCTCGGAAGTCCTCGTGTTCGAGAGCAGCGCGAACAGCCCCGCGCGCTCCTCGAGCGGATGGCCCGAAAGATAGAAGCCCAGCGCGTCATGCTCGGCGCGCAGCGTCTCCGCCTTGTTGAACGCCAGCGCGTCGTCGATGCCGTCGCCCGCGGAGACCGCCATGCGCGCGCCCGCCTTCGGCCCGCTCGGAGCATCGAACATCGAGATCTGACCCGCGCGCCGATCGGCCGCCGCGCGCTGCGACTCGCTCATGCCCGCTTCGAGAGCGGCGAGCACCGCGCCGCGATTGTGGCCGGTGTACTCGAAGGCCCCGGCCTTGATCAGCGCTTCCCAGGTGAGCTTGGTGACGTCCTGCGGATCGGTCTGCGCGCACAGCTCGTGCAGGCCGAAGATCGGATTGGCCTTCGCCACGCGATCGCGCACGGCGAGCATCGACTGCACTGCCTTCTGCCCGGTGCCCTTGATCGCGCCCAGGCCGAAGCGGATCGCTTCGCCCTCGGGCTCGAACTCCCAGCCCGAGACGCGCATGTCGGGCGGCAGGAGCCTGACACCGGATTTGCGCGCGGCATCGACCAGCTCCTTGACCTTGTCCGAATTGCCCATTTCGCAAGAGAAGTTCGCGGCCAGGAATTCCGCGCGGTGGTTCGCCTTGAGATAAGCCGTCTGGTAGGTGATCAGCGCGTAGGCGGTCGAGTGCGACTTGTTGAAGCCGTAGCCGCCGAACTTGATGATGTTGTCCCAGATCTCGCGCGCGGTCGCCTCGCTGGCGCCCTTGGCCGCCGCGCCGCGCACGAACTGCTCGGCGAACTTCTGCATGATCTCGGGCTTCTTCTTGCCCATCGCCTTGCGCAGGTTGTCGGCTTCGTTGAGCGTGAAGCCGGCCAGCGCGCTCGAGATCAACATGACCTGCTCCTGGTAGACCAGGCAGCCGTAGGTGTCGCGCAGGATCGGCTCGAGCAGCGGATGCTGGTACTCGATCTTCTCCTTGCCGTGCTTGCGGTCGGTGAACATGTCGACCATGCCCGACTCCAGGGGACCTGGCCGGTACAGGGCGAGCACGGCGATCAGGTCCTCGAACACGTCGGGCTTCAGGCGCGTCAGGAGCTTGCGCATGCCCTCGGATTCGAGCTGGAACACCGCGGCCGTGTCGCCGGCGGTCAGCATCCGATAGGTCGCCGGATCGTTCTCGGGCAGCTGGTCGAGGTCCGGGACCGCACGAGCGAGCTTGGCGATGTTGCGCAGCGCGCGCTCGAGAATCGTCAGCGTGCGCAGGCCGAGGTAGTCCATCTTGACCAGGCCGAGCTCCTCGAGCTGCGGCGCCGGCCACTGGGTCACGATGTCGTCGTCGTGCCGGCACAGGGGCACGTACTCGACGATCGGACGGTCGGAGATCACCACGCCCGCCGCGTGGGTCGAGATGTGCCGCGCCATGCCTTCGAGTCGCGTCGACAGCTCGAAGATCTCCTTGTACGCGGGATTCTCGTCGCGCGCCGCGGCCAATTCCTTGTCCGTCTCGAGAGCTTCCGCCAGGGTCGGCGCATTGGGGCCGGCGGGGATCTTCTTGGTCAGGCGGTCGACTTCCGACAAGGGCAGGTCGAGCACGCGCGCCACGTCGCGCACCACCGTGCGCGAAGCCATGGTCCCGAAAGTCACGATCTGGGCCACGTGGTCGGTGCCGTAGCGGGTGCGCGTGTACTCGAGCACGCGCTCGCGGCCTTCCTTGCAGAAATCGATGTCGATGTCGGGCATCGACGCGCGGCCGGAGTTCAGGAAGCGCTCGAAGAGCAGGTCGTACTTCAGCGGATCGACCTTGGTGATGCCGAGCAAGTAAGCGACGATCGCTCCCGCCGCCGAGCCTCGGCCGGGGCCGACCGGGATGCCGTTCTCGCGCGACCAGCGGATCAGGTCCCAGACGATCAGGAAGTAGGAGACGAAGCCCATCTGGCGGATCACAGCCTGCTCGCGCTGCATGCGAGCGCGCGCCGCGGCGTTGTCGGATCCGTAGAGCCGCGCGAGGCCCTGCTCGCACAGGCGATCGAAAAGCACTTCGGGCGCTTCGCCGTCGTCGGTCTTGAACAGCGGCACGCGGTACTTGCCGAACTCGAGCTTCAAGGCCACCTGCTCGGCGACGTCGATGGTCGCAGCGAGCGTCTGCGGCAGGTCGCGGAACACCTCGCCCATCTCCGCGCGCGTGCGAAAGAACAGCGAATCGGTGTCGAAGCGGAAGCGCTTCTCGTCCGCGCGCTTGGCGCCGGTGTTGATGCACAGGAGCACGTCCTGCGCCGCGCAGTCCTCGTGGCGCAGATAGTGGATGTCGTTGGTCGCGACCAGCGGCACGCCGGTCCTCTGGTGCAGGCGCCACATCGCCTCGTTGGCCTTGTCCTGGATGTCGATGCCGTTGCGCTGCAGCTCGAGCCAGAAGTGCTCCTTGCCGAACAGGTCGCGGAACTCGGCCGTCACCGCTTCCGCGCGCGCCTCGTCGCCGCGCAGGAAAAGCTGGTTGATCTCGCCGGCCAGGCAACCCGACAGGCAGGTGATGCCCTTGGCGTGCTGCGACAGCAGCTGCTTGTCGATGCGCGGGCGGGTGTGCAGTCCTTCGAGATAGGCCCCGGTGCACAGTTTCAAGAGGTTGGCGAAGCCCTCCTGATCGCGCGCCATCAGCGTCAAATGGTGGTAACCGTTGTCGGTCCGGTTGTGCGGCTCGTGGCGCGTCTTCTTGGCGACGTAGACCTCGCAGCCCAGGATCGGCTTGATGCCCTTCGCGGTCGCGGCCTGGTACAGCTCGATCGCCCCGAACATGTTGCCGTGGTCGGTGAGCGCGATCGCCGGCTGCTTGTCGCTGACGCAGGCGCTGATCAGGTCCGAGATCCGATTCGCCCCGTCGAGCAGGCTGTACTCGGAATGGACGTGGAGGTGGACGAAGTCCGGGATCGACATGGGGCGTGGAGCGCGCGCGAAAGCTGCTAACCGCGCAGGAGCTGCATCAAGAGCGCTTTCTGCGAATGCAGGCGATTCTCCGCTTGTTGATAGACCAGCGAGCGCGGCCCGTCGAGCACGCCGTCCGAAACTTCGAGATTGCGCCGCACCGGCATCGCGTGCATCAGCTTCGTGTCGTTCCCCAAGGCGAGCGTCTTCTCGTCGACCATCCAGCCCGTCTGGCGCGAACGGCGCGTCGCGGCCAGGGTCGGGTTCGAGTAGTCCTCGAGGCTCATCCACGAGCGCGCGTAGACCACCGCGGCGGAGCGCACGCTCTCGACGATCGACAATCCCGCGCGCACCGTGCCGCGGTTGTCCTTGGCGATCGTCGCGGCTTCGTCGAGCACGCCCGCGTCGAGCTCGAAGCCCTGGGGATGGGCGATGCTCACGTGCATGCCTTGCGACAAGGCCGCGTGCAGCAGCGAGTTGACCACCGCCGGAGTCGCCGGAGTGGGGGAGTTGGTCCAGACGATCGCACTCCGGCGACTCCGGCGGTGGAGTCGCCGGAGGGGGGGAGTTGGTCCAGACGATCGCCAGCTCCTTGCCCGCGAGAGGCC
>DATHET010000102.1:0-3078 GCA_035490315.1 Planctomycetota bacterium | reverse complement strand
CGATCCAGGAAGCCAGGCTGGTTCAGGGAAAGCGAACGTGCCGTACGGAGCCTGAAACGACGAAGATCCGCATGTTGTTCGAGCGCGCGTCGGCGGGAAGCACGAAAAAGCCGTCGCCGTCGGGTTGGTAGTTCAGCGTCGACCCCACGATCACTTCGCGATCGAGGAAGGTCACTTCGACCCTCCGGCCATGGCGGAGCTTGTCGAAGGCTTGACCTTCGACGTGGGCGGGGTTGCCCGTGAAGTCGCGGACGAAGAAGACCGCCTTGACGAGGGGGAGCGGGACCATCATTCGCTCGCTTGCCGTCGCAGCCATCGAGGGCCAGAGATGGAAGTGCATGCGTGCCGGACGAAAATCCTGGGTATACCCCTTGAGGAGCTTGCCATCGGCATAACGGACGATGACCTTGCTCCAGCCGCTCGGTGAATCTTTGAGAAAGTCGACTTCGTCGGAGTTGGTGGCGACGGGAGGCTGAAGGTCGAGCAGATCCAGGGGCCGCTTGAAGGCGCACGCCCCGCGGTACCGGAGTCCGCCCGTCAGGTCCGACACCTGGCACCGCACGACGCGGAACGGCATGACGGTTTGCGCCCCGCGTCCCGTCAGCTCGAGCGCCGATTCAGAGCCGGGCCGGAGTTGGAGTTTGGTTTCGAACAGGGCACCGCGGACCGAAAGATCGATCAGCGACACCGACGGACCGTATTTGAGGCGCGCGGTCCTGAGCCAGGTGATCTCGCGAGCCGACAGCCGCGGGAAGGCGCGCCGATTCGGCTCGAAGACCAGCCCTATCTCGGGGTCCAGACCGTCATCGACTACCGCCGTTGTTGCGTCCCATTGACCCATGCTTGATGGCGCCTACCAGCGATTGCGGAGGACGGGTGGAAGCGGCGCGGCGTTCTGCGCGAGCGGCGTCGTCGTCGCGCCGGTTGTTTCCGGCGCTTGCGGCTGCGGCTTCGCTGCGGCGAGTGCCGGCTCGACGACGGGCGGCTGCTCGACGGCGGGCGGGGCCCCGATCGCGATCCGACTGTTGAACGCGATGCCGATGTGGTATTGGAGCACGCCCTTCTTGCTCACGTTTGCCACGGAGCTTCGGGCCACGCGGCCTTCGATCGTCGCCGGCGAAAATGTTCCCTCGAAGACCGTGGTCACGGCCGTCCCCAACCTGATGCGGCTGGTGCATTCCACCAGGACACCGCTTGCCGAGATATTCAGCAGCGTTGCCTCGGTACCGTGAGGCGAGAGGCGGACGCCCTTGATGCCCGGCACGGCGGACGCGGGGAGTCGCGGCGCGTTCCTGGCCTCGACCAGTGCGTTCGGTTCCGGAGCGGCGGTGGCGACTGGACCGCCCGTCACAGCTTCCCCCCGTCATCATTGGACTCGATGGTCATCGTGGTCCCGGCCTCTGCCTGCAGGATCTGGCGGGCGAGCGAGGCGGCATCGATCGCATCGACCCGCAGCGCCTCGAAGACGTGACGGTTATCGGCGTCGAGCGCGGACTCGCCCAGGAGGTGCTGAGTGCGAGCGTCGACGGCCTCGATAATGGTCTGCAGCTCGCGTCCAACCTCGAGCGCGACACGGCCGGTCGCGGCCAGCCGCTCGAGATTCCGCGCATTCTCGTCCATGGCCCGTAGTGCGACGCCCTGGTCTGCGAGGACCTTCTCGATCGCCGTGCTCTGTGCCACGGCGTCCGCGAGCGCCCGCGCCGCCTCGGTCCGCTTCGCTTCGTGATCGGCGATGACGACGTCGCGCTGGTCCAGTGTCTCGGCGAAATGTTGCCGATCCGCAACGGCCCGCTCGAGTTCCGTTCGCACGTTGTCCAGCAGTTGCTGTCCGTCCCGCTCTTTGAGGAGGAGCGCGAGCTGGTGTTCCTCGGCGAGCGTTTGCTGAAGCCGTGCCCGCTCGGCCTCATGCGCGGCCACCGCGCGCTGATGATCGAGTGTGCGAGCGTCGAGCAAGGCCGCGAGTCGTTGCTGTTCGGCACGCGCCTGCTCGAGCTCGGTTCGCCCCGCGTCCAGCAGGTCCTTTGCTTCCCGCGCTGTGCGAAGGAGGGCAGCCTGGTGCTCCTCTTCGAGAGTCCTTTGAAGCTGGGCGACCGAGGCCGCATGCAGCGCCTCCGCGGCGGCGTGGGCGGCGACGGCGCGCTGATGAAGGAGCTCGCTATCCTCGTGCAGGGCGGTGAGCCGTTGTTGCTCGGCGCGTGCCTGCGCCAGGTCGCCTCGCACGCTCTCCAGCAGTTGCCGTCCCTCCCGCTCCTTCAGGAGGAGCGCGAGCTGGTGCTCGTCCGCCAGGGTCTGCTGAACTTGTGTCCGCTCGGCGGCATGCGCCGCCACCATGCGCTCGTGACCGATCTCACGATCGCTCAGCAGCGTCGTGAGTCGCTGTTGCTCGGCGCGCGCCTGCTCGAGCTCGGCTCGCACGCTGTCCAGCAGCTGCTGTGCCTCTTGCTCCTTGACGAGCATCGCGGCCTGGATGGATTCGCTGTCGTTGATTTGATGGTCGCCGGAGACGGTCTCGTCCTGCGGCGGTTCAGAAATTCCCTGTTGCAGCTGCTTGTGCAGGTCGTCGAGCTCGCGGGTGATCTCGCGCTCGCGCAGCGCCGCCTCGAGCCGAAGGGGCACTGAAATGTCCCGGGCCGTCAGGATCATCGACGGAACGCCGTCCGCATGATCGAGCAACGGCACGCCTTGGAGGAGGATGGTCCGGCGGGTCCCCGACAGGTCGCTCAGGTCGCATTCGATCGATGCGGAGGCACCATCTCGGACCCGGGCCGCGAACTCGCGCCACTCTTCGTGCTGGCGCGGCACGATCAGCTTCGACAGATTGGTGCCGAGCACCTGCGTCAGGTGCTCGCCGCCGAGGAGCCTCAGGGCGGCCTCGTTGACGGCAAGCAGGAGCCCGTCGACGCCGGCACGGAGCAGGCAGGCAGGCTGCTGTTCGATGAGACGGCGCAGGTGTAGCGCCTCAGTGATCGGCTCCATCACCGGCGGGCTCATCGGGGGTTCTGGTACAGCAACTTCGGGGGACACGATATTACGTCACAAAAGTATTGTATGTTCGTCTTTGGTGCAAATCCGATGCCG
>DATHET010000101.1:0-5246 GCA_035490315.1 Planctomycetota bacterium | reverse complement strand
TGGGGGATCCGAGGGTCCCCGAGGGCGTGCTCGAGAGGCACCGCGAATTCTTCCGCTGCCCCGCCTGCGCCACGATCTTCTGGAAGGGGACGCACGTCGCGAACACCTGCCGCAAGCTCGGGATCGAGCCGCCGGGGCTGTCCGATCCTGGTCGGTCCGAGTCGTAGCCAGGCCGCGGCGGAGATCTATGCTGGGCTGGAGGGCTCGCGGATGAAGTCAGCTCGTGGCTCGCTGTTGCTGCTCGCGGCATTGCTCGCCGCTGGCGGAGCCCTGGCTGTCGCGCTGCTTCCTTTCGACGCGCAGCCTGCCGCGGAAGCCGAGGACGTGGCGATCGAAACTCCGGCTGCGCAGGACTCCGCGGGCCTGCCGGTGGCCGCGCGAGCCGAGCAGTCGCGCAGGGAGGCGGAAGCGAGCGACCTCGAGATCGACCTGGTCGACAGCGAGCAGCAACCGCTGGTCGGCGCGACGCTGGTCCTGTTCCGCGAGGACCGTGTGCTCGGCGAAGCGACGACGGACTCGAACGGCGTCGCGCGCCTCCCGAGCTCCGAGGGCAGCTGTGCCTTCGTGGTCGCGACGAAGGGCAGGGCGACGATGACGGGCGAAGTCGATCTCAGGCCAGGCCGGCGCTCGCTGGTCGTGACGGGCACGGTGGCCGTCGAGGGTGTCGTGCGGATCGGCGGCGCGCCGCCCGACGCGCCCCTCGAGCTCTTCTGGGTTCCCGAGGTCGCGCCGCGCGTTCCTCCGGGCCTGCCCGAGACGGTCGCGGCCGCCCTTTCGGCCTGGAGCGCATGGCACTCGGCGCCGGCGCTGCTCACGCAGGCGGATGGCAGGTTCTCGTTCCGCGGCTTGCGACCCGCGACGCCCGGCGTGATCCGTTGGACCGGCCCCTATTTTCTGCAAGACGCCAAAGTCGAAGCCGATTCGCGTTGCATGAAGCTCGCCCAGCCTCGACGCGACGTCGAATTGCGTCTCGTCGGCGGCATCGAGGTGCGCTTCCGCGTGGTCGATCCCTCCGGGACTCTGCTGCCGCAGGCGGAGGTCAGCCTCGAGCGCATCCGCTCGACTTCCAAGGGCACGAAGACGGAACCAGGAACGGTCATGCCGAGCAACGAGGGTCGGTTCACCTGCACCTTGCTGGCGGCGCCCTTCGACAAGCTCGCGATCACCGTAGCGCCCGAGGTCGACGCTCCCCAGCGCCGCCACGAGTTCGCTCGATCGCAGGACCTGGTCGGAGTCTGGGATCTCGGCGATCTGGCGACGGCCGAGTCGCGCGAGCTCCTGGTGCGCGTCCAGGACGGCGAAGGCCATTCGCTGCAGGGGGCGAACGTCGATCGCTGGCCTCCCTCCAGGCTCGGCTGGCCGTTCAGCACCGACGGCACGGGCCGCGTGTCGATCCCGATCAGCGCCGAGGATTCCGAGCTGGCCGTCAGTGCCTTCGGGTGGGTGAGCGAGCGGTTTCCGATCCCGAAGGCGGAGAAGCTCGTCGTCACGATGACCAGGTCCTGCGTGCTGCAGCTCGACATCGAGAAGTTCCGCGGCGATCAGGGACGTCTCGAGCTCGAGCTGCGGGCCGCGTCCCCGCTCTTCGTCGCCGACCTGGACGGACTCGAAACGCAAAACTTCGAGCAATCGGAAGCCCGCATCCAGAGCTCCTCCAAGCTGGAAGGCGGCAGGTATTGCAGGGTCGCGTTCCCCGTGAAGAGCCCGCTGAGAATTGCAGGCCTGGTCCCGAACCAGCCCTTGCACGCGATCGTCCGCGGCGGAGCGGCCCTGCTGGCGGAGCTCGACATTTCGCCGCTCGCGATGGGGGAGCAGCGCCGGATCTCGCTGATCATCGACGCCATTCCCAAGCGTCTTCGCCTGCGCGTGCGGAACTTCGACGGCGCGATTCCTCGCAGGGTCTCGGCGCAGGTGATCGGCCTGGGGACCAACCTCTACCAGTCGGACGCCGATGGTGAGATCGCGCTGCCCGCCCTGCTCGGCGAGCGCTGCACCCTGGTGCTGCGCGCCTGGCAATGCGCGGAAAAATGGATCAGCTTCTCGCCCATTCCCGAGGGAACGATCGACGTCCAGCTCGACCAGCCGCGCAGCATCGAGATCGAAGTCGTGTGGACCGACGGCTCGCCTTGCCTGAGCGTCGCCAGAATCGAAGGGCCGAATGGCTGGGCAAAGCGGCTGGACGACGGGCGATTCCGGCTGGATTCACTGGCTGCCGGGGAAGTGGTCGTGCAAGTCGTCGGCGATTTCGGACCCGAGGAATCCGAGACGCTGTCGCAGGTTCTCGACAGCGGTCTTTCGCCGGCGCGCATCGTCGTCGGGGGGCGCGGCTCGATCTCGATCAGCCTGCGCACTTCGAGCGCGATCCAGGATGGCGATTGGGCCTTCGCCGTCGCGCCCGCGGGAGCAGCTCGCGATTCGAGCCGGCAGCGCTGCGAAAGCGGGGATTCGCAGCTCTTGAAGCAGGATCTCCGCGGGCTCTCCTGGGGAAGCCACGACGTCTGGTTGGAGAAGCGCTCGGAGACCGCGCCCGCCACCTGGCAGAGGCTTGGAGAGGCTGTGCGGGTCGAGCTCGACGCCGAGCACACCAGCGCGAGCATCGACCTGCACATGCCGTAGCGGACTCGTCTCAGGCGGCTTGTACGGTTGCGAGGCGTTTCGCGCCGAAAAGCGGTGGTGGGTCGAATCGACATGGCACAGCGCCTGCGCAATCTGCACAGGCCCAAGGACGCGCTCGAGCAGATCCAGCGCGAGCTCGAGGACGATCCGAAGTCCGTCCAGGCCTTGATCGAGCTGGCCTGGATCCGCCTGGACCTCGACGAGCACGCACCGGCGCGACAGGCCGCGGAGGCGGCGCGCGAGCTCGCGCCGAACAATCCCTACGTGCTCTACGTGCTGGCCGCGATCGCGGGCTCGACGGGCAAGCTGATCTCCGCGCGCGAGTTCCTCGAGCAGGCGCTCGACAAGGAGCCCAACCAGGACGCGTTTCACAGCTACCACGCCGCGATCTGCCTGCTGCTCAATCTGCCCAAGGGCGCGGAAGCGTCGAGCAAGGCGGCGCTCGAGCTGGATCCGGAGGACGCTTACGGCCTCGAAGTGCGGGTGCGCGTGCTGCGCGCTTCGCTGCGCGAGGACCAGGCGCTCGAGGTGGCGCGCGCGGGCCTCGCGCTGCATCCCGAGCATCCGCTGCTGCTCGTGCACTTCGGCGAGCTGAGTCTCGCGAAGAACGACGCGACCGCGGCGGGCAACGCGTTCCGCTCGGCCTTGCGCATCGATCCGGCCTTGCAGAGCGCGAAGCTGGGATTGATCGACGCACTGCGCGCGCGCAGCGTCGTGTATCGCTGGCTCTCGTCCTTCCTGCGCCGCAGCGAGCGCTTCGGCAGGCGCTGCACCACGCCGCGCACGAAGAAGATCTTCCTGGTCTATTTCCTGGTCGTCATGGTGCTCAACGCGATCACCCACCAGCATTGGACCTCCATGCTCGGCCTCCTGCCGATCGGTATCGGACTGTACGCCGGCGTCCTCTGGTTCCTGCTCTACCTGGTCGTGCGCTTCGTCGTGCCGATTTTCCTGGTGCGCGTGTTCTTCGATTCCCTGGGAAAGGCTGCGATCAAGGACACGGTGACGTCGTGGTGGAAGGGTCCAGCCCGCGGGATGCGCCGCGCGGTCTTGCTCGGGCTGGTCATCGGCAGTCCTTTCTTCTGGCCGCCGATGTTCGGCGTGATCGCGGTCTGCCTGCCCTTCCTGGTTGCGCGCAAGCTGCCCGTCGGTCGGTCGCGGCGGATCGGTTACGGCCTGGCCGGAACGGCGGTTGGACTGGTGGTCCTCGGAGCCCTCTGGGTCTGGAAAACGGGCTTCAGCGACGCCGCCGGCATGTGGTTCCTCGCCGCGGTCGCAGTCAGCCTGGCGATCCTCGTCCAGCTCGTCTTCGAGAACCGCCGCAGCGCGAAGCTGCGTTGAGCGCGGCCGCACTGCGTCGCGGCAAGGCGCTCAGGGCTTCTTGGGCGGCGTCTTCGGCGCGGGCTGCGCGATCAGCTTCTTGAACTCCGCGTCCTCCGCCAGCGAAGCGAAATCTGAATCATCCGCCGCTTTCTGGCGGTAGCGCGGGTCGACTTCGATCGCCTGCTTCAGCGCCGCGAGCGCCTCGTCGCGGTGCCTGGTGAGAGCCTGGGAGCAGGCGAGGTTGTAGGCGATGCCCGCGCGATCCTTGCTGCCCAGCTCGGTCAGGATCGCGAGGCTCTGCTGCAGCGGCGGAATCGAGTCCTCGAATTTCTTGGCGTCGTAGAACGCGAAGCTGCGGCCTTCGTGGAGGATCGCCGTGGCGTAGCGGGTCTTCTTGTCCGGCTGCTCGACTTTCGCGATCAGCGCCAGCGCCTTGTCGTAGGCGGCGAGCTGCTCCTCGAACGGCGACTCGAGATTGTGGAGGAATTCCGCGCTGGCGAAATGCGCCGGCCATTCCTCGGCGTGCTTCGGAAGGTAGCTCTCTTTCCACTGCTTCTGATCGACGCCGAGAATCGAGGCCATCGTCATCGGGACTTGGATCGATTCGGGATAATCCTCCGCCCAGCCGCGGCGCAGCAGCAGGATGCGCAGGGACTTGACGATGCGTTCGAACTCTTCGCGCGGAAAGCCTTCCTGCTTGTCGCCCAAGCGCGAAATGTGCAGGTCGAGCGCGTGCGTGCGCGTGGCGAAGTAAGCGTGGTAATCCGACTGGACCATTCCGGGCGCGAGCTCCGAAGTCGAATCGACGCAGGGTGTGAACTCGACGTCGAAGAGCTTTCCAGGCGGAGCAAGGCGCTCGCGCCAGGTCTTCGGCGAGACCTGCGGTTCGTTGAGCTCGGCGATCACGGTCAAGATCGAGCCTGCGGGCGCGAGGGTTCCCGCGAACACCAGCTTGTCGCCGAGCCCCATGGGGTCTCCCGCTTGCTCCTTCCAATCGGTGAGCGCGAGCGAGACCACGAAGAACGTCTTCGGAATGCGCGCCTGGATGTCGGTGACCATCTGCGGCGACTGCGGCGATTGCGGAACGAGGGCGAGGAGCAGGGCAGCGAACATATTCGTCGGGTGTGGGTTCGAGTGGCCGGGGGAACGGGGAGGAGCGAGCCGCACATAGTAGGGTACGGAGTCAGTTGAATTCGTCCGGAGTCGTGATGGCATTCCGTGCGCCGCGGAAGCGGCGCACGGAATGCCATCACGACTCCGGACGAATTCAACTGACTCCGTACCCTACTATGTGCGGCTCGCTCCTC
>DATHET010000100.1:0-17432 GCA_035490315.1 Planctomycetota bacterium | reverse complement strand
GATGTCAGCGTCGGACTGCGCGCCCTCGAAGTTGGCGAGCTCCTTCTCGACGCAGTGCACGATGAACTCGTCCGCGGATGCGTAGCCCGCCATCTCCGCGATCTTCTTCACGCGCTCGTAGAGGTCCTTGTCGAACTTGATCTTGGGTGCGCCACCAAACATAGGAATTCGTAGGGTCAGGGGTTGTCGGTCAACGTTGCTCGAGCACGCGGTGTCCGCTCATGCCAGTCTGCGGCGCAATACCGTAGCGAGCGAGGATCTCGACCGTGAGATCCTCGAGGCCGTGCGAGCCGGGGAGTATTTTTCGATTGGAGAGCAGGGTGCCCATGACGACGTCCGGGGCCATGAGGTGGCTTCCGTTGAACGTGCCGCCGAGATTGTCCGACAGCACGTCGTGCGGGATGCGTCCTTGCGTGGCCTCGTCCGAATTGTCGTAGCCTGAATTGTATCCGACGATCATGTCGGGGGCTTCGAGGGCGCGCGCGCCCTTGTAGACCGTGCTCGCGAGGTCGCAGCGCAGCACGACCTGCACGCCATTGTTATCGAGGTAGGCCTCGAGCTTGGCCTTGATCTCGGCCAGCAGCGCCGGCGCTTCGGCCGCGGTGACGATGCCTGATTCGATGGCCTTCGTGGACGGATCGTCCTTCTCGCGGCCCGCTAGATTCAAGTAGAGGCCGTTGAAACCGATGCCGTAAGCACGGGTCTTCGACCAGTCGACGTCGCCGTTTTCTACGAGCGGCTTGCCCGCTTCCTGCACGTCCGGGACGACATTGATGAAGACCGGCTTGGCCTCCGGATCGCTGCTCAGCTTCTCGCGCTCGTGCCCGGGCTTCAAGACGAGGTAGCCCTCGTCGAGCAGCCACGTGTTCAAGCTGAACTTGCGCGTGTACGGCGCGAATCCGTGGTCGCTCATGACGATCAACGTCACGTCCTGCGGCAGGCGATCGCGCAGGTGACCGACGACGCGATCCATCTCGATGTACAGATCGAAGATCGAGTCCTTCCAGGTGCTGCCCGCGCGCTTCGTCCACTCCTCCGAGCTCTGCGCCGCGATCACCGGATCGTGGTGCGGGTGGTTCACGTCGCCGTGGCGCCACATCATGTGCGAGCACAGATCGACGGTGCTGAAGTAGAAGAACAGGAAGCCGCCCTCGGGCTTCTTCAAGTAATGATCGAGGGCGTAGTCGAGCATACGCTCGCCCTCGTGGTGCACGAGATCGGCCTGGCGCATGAACTCGGGGACGGTCAGCACCTCGGCCTTGAGCGCGCTGACGTCCTCGGGCATGCCCTGGGTGTAATACGGGCCGATTCCGTGGTCGCGCGACGCGAGCTCCTCGCTCGCGCTCGCGGGCTCGCTGACCGGCGTGATCGGATTCTCGGGATCGATGTTCACCGGAGAGGCGTACATCTGGAAGGGCTCGAGCGATCGCAGGTAGAAGCGCACGATGCCGTGGACGTCCGACAGTCCCGCGGGCATCAGCGGGAAGGCGACCGGGATGAAAACGCTCCATTCGCCGGGCTCGAGCACGAGCACCTGGCCGTCGACCTCGAGGGCCGCCGCTCCTGCTTCGTGGTCGATCCGCACGCTCAAGGGGATCGTGACCGGTTGCGCATGTCCTTCCCGGTCCGGTTTCTTGAACGGACTGCTCGAGGGACCGTAGAGCCTCGTGGAGACGCTGCCGTCGGACGTGACCCGCACGCTCTCGATCTTCTTCCCGATCGAGAATTCACTGGTCAACGCAACTTCCGTATAGAAGGTCGACTCGCCGTACGCCGAGTCGATCGCAGGCGTCATCATCCCGGAGAAGGACAGGCCGTCCGCGAGCTCGACCGGAAAATTCGCGGGCATGCGCCAGACGTCGGCGGGGATGCCGTGCCTGGCGAGCACGGTCCAGAAGGCCACGCCGGTGCGGTTCGACTCGCTGTCGCCGCCGCTGATCGGAAACTGCCAGTCGCCCCACAACGAAAGTGTCGAGACGTTCGTCGACTTCGTCGTCGAAGGAATCGGCCCGCGCGTCATCGGATCGCGGTGGATGAAATCGAAGACTCCGTGGCCGCCGGGATTCAGTCCCGTGATGAAATTCGACCAGGCGACCGGGCTCTGCGGCGGAGTCGAGGTGCTCAGCGAATGCAGCCCCTGCTCGTCGATCAGGCGGCTGAAGTTGGTCATCAGCGCGGGGAAGCGCTGGATCGTCTCCGCCAGGAGCTCCGGATCGAGGCCGTCGATGCCGAGCACGACGACGCGCTCGTGCACCGGTGCCGCGACGCCCGGATTCGCCGCCGGGGTGCGAGGCTTGGGAGGCGTGTGCTTGACCGGATGCGGGATCGCGAACCAGGCCATGCCCAGCAAGGCGGCCAGGGCGGGATAGGCGGTCCAGCGCGGAAGATTCACCGCGCGACTCCCTGGGGAGCGGCCGGGCTGCGCGGTGCTTTCGGAGCGGGCGCGGCGGCGGGAGCGAACAGCGACTTGCCCTGCATGTAGGCCGGCACCTCGACGCTGAACTGCTCGAGCACGGTCGGCGCGATGTCCATCAGGCTCGGCCGAGTGGTGTTGATCTTGCGGTTGGAGAAGAACACGCCGGGCACCAGGCGCGGATCGACGCAGTGATCACCGGACCACGACTTCGTGTTGTCGGTGAACACTTCGCGCGTCACGGATCCCGTCGCGCAATCCCACGAATGGCGGTAGCCCTTGTGGTAGCCGATCAAGAGCTCCGGAGCCATGTCCGCATAGGGCCCTTTGTGCAGCTCGCGCGTCAGGAAGACTTCCTTGATCACCGCCTGGCCGTCGACGGGATCGCGCAGGGCTTCGAGCTTCGTCTTGAGCTCGCGCCCGAGTGCCTCGACGTCCGATTTCGGCACGATGCCCTGAGCTTCGCGCCCGACGCGATTGAGGAACACGCCGGTGAGGCCGAGCGTGAAAGCGCGCGTCTTCATCCAGTCGACCTTGGCGAACCAGTCGGGCGAAGTCTCGCTGCCTTCCTTGAGCACCAGGTAGCCGTTCTCGCGCAGCCACGTGTTCAAGTTCACGCCGCGACGGAAATTGGTGAAGCCGTGGTCGGAGATGACCATCAGGACCGTGTCCGGATCCGGCCCGAGTTTCTCGCGCAGCTCGCCGACCAGCTCGTCCATCTTCCCGTACATCTCCGCGATCACGTTCTTGTGCTTCTCCGTGTCCTTGCCCGCGTTCGCCGGGTGGGTCGGATCGAGGTAGCGATAGAACATGTGGCTGATGCGATCGGAGGTGTCGAACACGACGGTCACGAATCCGCGGCGCGTCTTGTCGAGCACTTCCCAGAGCTGCTTCTTGCGCTCCTCGCAGATCAGCCACGATTGCTTGAGGAAGGCTTCCTCGTCGATCACGCGCTCGTTGAGCGCCCAGGTGTCCTCGGCGAGGCCGAGCGTCGCGAACTGGCCCAGGGTCTTCGCCAGGTAGATCGCGTACACGAAGGGATGGCTGATCGGCATCACCGGGCTGTCCGGATTGATGTTGATCGGCGTGACGTAGATCTCGACGTCTCCGGTCTCGCCCGCTTCCCAGGTCTGCACGTACAGCCGAGCGATCCCGGTGATCTTGCCGAAGGGCACGACCATCCACGGCGTGTACTCGCGGAAGCCGACCGTCGCCTTTTCCTTGCCGATCGTGAACGTCGCGCGGCGCGTCTTCCCGTCGAATTCGACGGTGAAGGGACACTTCATCGGCGTGCGATCGACGTCCGGCGGGCCGGTCAAGTTCGACTCGACGACTCCGTTGACGCGGCGCACCTGGTATTGCTGGCCGCCGATGTGCTTGCCCGCGGGCCGCTGCTTCGTCGAATAGAACGAGAAGGAGCCCTGAGTGCCCTGGATGTCCGGCACGCACATGCCAGAGAGCAGCGTTCCGTTCTTGAACGGCTGCGGCGGGAACGTGATCGGCACGCGGATGATCGAGGACCAGACGTAGTTCGCGCCGAGCAGCTTCCAGAAGGGCTGACTCTTCTGCAGCGACCGCCAGCTCGCGCGATGGCCGAAAGGAACTTTCGCGAAGCCGAGGTTGAGCGTGCGCGGCAGCGAGTGCGTCTCCGACGACGACAGCACCGGCATGTACGAGCAGGGATCGCGCGTCAGGAAGTCGTAGATGTTGTGGCGCGACGCGTCGACGCCGGTCGCGTAGGTCGACCAGGCGACCGGTGAGATCGAAGGGCAGGCCGTCTCGAGCGGCGAGAACACGCCCTCCTCCGCGAGCTTCTTCAGGTTCGGCATCCGGCCTTCGGCCATGAAGCGCTGAGCGAGGCCCGGATCGAATCCGTCGAGCCCGAGCACGACGATGCGCTTGACCTTGGGCTTGGCGTGGCCGCGCATCTGCGCGACGCGGATGACAGCTTTGAAAGGCCAGACCAGGACGATGGCGAAGGCCATCAGGAAGGTCCCCGCGACGATCAGCACGGAGCCTGCGGCGGCAAAGCCCGCGCCCGGACCGATGTAGGCCACCGGCATGCCTGCAGCGCTCGCCGCGCCGGCCTGGGAAGCCCAGGGGCCGGCCAGGACGATCGCCGCGGCGACGAGACGCAGGCCCGAGGTCGCGAGGGCCGTCTGGAAGGGCTGAAGGTGCTTCAAAAAGGAGGGGGTGCGCTCTGGGGGCCTGAGCGCTGACTATCGGGCCCGATCTTGCCCTGGCTGGAGTCAGGAAGCCTGCCCGCCTGGGATCTGTGCTCCACGGGCTCGCGGGAGGACCGCAAGCGGGCAATCTAGCACAGGATTCGGCCTGATTTCCGCGCCGCGGCCGGGAGGAATCACGGATTGAAGAGCGCCAGGTCCGCGAGGCCCAGGCTGGTTTCGAGACCGGTCACCTCGGCGACGATGGCCTCGAAGCCGCCCTCCCCGAAGCGGCGGTGCTCCTCCTCCTCGAAGGCCTCGCCGAGCTCCAGGATCTCGGCCTTCCCGAGGGCCTTGCGCAAGGCGGGAAACACGAGCGTGTCCTCGCGCGCTGCATGAGGCCGGTACATGCGGCTGAAGGCCTGGATGCGATCGATCAGACGCCCATGATCCTGGCCCCCGGCGCGCGCCAGCTTTTCGATCTCGTCGGTGACGCCGCGCCCGGCTGCATGCTGCACGCGGAGTATCGCCACGGTGGCGCTCAGCCCGGCGATCTTCTCGACGCGCGGGAAGACGTGCTGCTCCTCGAGCTTCTCGTGGTAGTCCTCGATGAAGCGACGGATCGTCTGCGCCGTCTGGATCACGAGCGCGGGATCGAAGCTTTCTCCGCGCGTCGCGCGCCGCGCGATCTCTTCGTACACGAGCAGCATGCGCTCGAGAACTCCGTGCTCGCGCATCAAATCCTCGGTCGCGGAAACTTCCTCCTCTTCGCCTGCTTCATCGTGTCCCGTGCTCTTGCAACCTAGCGCGGAGCTGGTGACCAGGGTCGCCGCGAAGAACGAGCGGCGCGACAGAGTCGAGTGGATCGGGTGTGTCTTCATTTTCTGTCCGGGGTGAGGACTGCGATGCTGGGCAGATGCTATCCGTCCCCTCCGTAAACGCGAACGCACACGGCACGACACAAATCGAGCGTGCGGTGCGAGGTCTGAGCCCCGCACCGCACGCATTGCCCTCCGGCTCTGAGTCAGGAGATCACTGGCAGAAACTTACGGCCAGACCGTCGGAGAGCCCGATGCCGAATTTCGACGGGTTGTCGCGGAACCAGAACTGGTACCAGCGCGTCGTGCCGACCATCGACACATCGACGGGGATGGCGCGGCTCGCGGTGCCCTTGGGCGAGATCATCTGGCCGCTCAGGCGACTCACCGGCGGAGCGACGCACAGGGTGCCGCCTTGGAAGGGCGTGTTGTTGGCGCCCACGAGGCTGAACAGGCCGAGCACCGGCTTGTTCGGGACTGCGTTGGCGAGGGTGATCGCGAAATTCTGCGCGGACACGCTCGGTGTTCCGGCCGAGCCAATGCTCGGGAATGTTCCGAGCGACGTCAGCTTGGCCTGGCAGAACACCGCCACGTTGCACACGCTCGCCGCGGCTTGATTGAGCAGCACCGAGATGTTGTTCGCGATCTCATTGGTCGCGACCAGGTCCGGCGATCCGTTGCCGTCGAGGTCCGCGGCCATGACGTGGTTCGCTCGGCTGCCGGTAGCGATCAGTTGCGCCGCGCCGAGGCCTCCCAGACCATTCCCGGCCATCACCGAGACGTTGCCGGAGCTGTTGTTGGCCGTCGCCACGTCCATGTCGCCGTCGAGATCCATGTCCGCCGCGGCGATGAACCCCGAGTCGAGGCCGCCGGTCTGGAAGCTGGCCGGGCCGCTGAACGCACCGCCGCCCTGGTTCAGCAGCACGCCGACGAATTCGACGCCGTTGTTGCTGAACGTCGTCGCGATGTCATTCAGCGCATCGCCGTTGAAGTGCGCGATCGCGACTCCTTCGGGCTTCTCGCCGAGGTTGAGGTTCGCGAAGGGAGCAAAGGCTCCCCCGCCGATGTTCCGCAGCACGATCACGTTCTCCGAATCGTGGGCTGCGATGGCCAGGTCGGGCAGGTTGTCGCCGTTGAGGTCGCCCAGGGCGATCGAGCGCGGCTCTTGACCGGCAGCGTAGCTCTGCACGGTGAAGGCCAGCGAGCCGGCGTTGCGCAGCACGGAAACCGTATCCCCGCTGCGATTGGCGACCGCGAGGTCGAGGTCGCCGTCGTTGTCGATGTCCGCGATCGCCATCGTGCGCGGTTCCGCGCCGACATTGAGGACCGGACCGAGAGTGAACGCGCCGCCGTTGTTGACCAGGATGCGGACCTGATTCATGTTCTTCAGCGAGACCGCGATGTCGATGTCACCATCGCCGTCGAGGTCGCCGGCCACCGGCGTGTGCGGCGAAGTGTTGGAGCCGGTCAGCACGGTCGCTGCCAGCGAGAAGACGCCGCTTCCGTTGTTGCTGAAGATCGTGACCTTGTCGGGGCCGTCGTTGGCCGTGGCGAGGTCCAGATCGCCGTCGTTGTTGAAGTCTCCGGCCGCCGTCGCGTCCGGAGTGAATCCCGCGGGGTAGTTGGCAGGCGTGTTGAAACTGATCTGAGCCGAGGCCTGTGCTGCCAGTGCGCAGAGTGCCGAGGTGACGAGGATGTTTTTGATCATGGGGATCGAAGGTGTTCGGGGTTGAGCGTTGGACGCGGCAGGCGCAAGCCGTTCGCCGATCCGGTGCCGACAGTCCACAAGCTAGTGATGCGCCGTGAGGGCCAACATGCGCAGATGGGCGCAGATGAGGCGCAGACTGTGAGCAGTCGCTCGCGCGGATCGCTCAGGCCATCCTGCCGCAATGCTCGGAATTGCCTTGCAAACTACGCGGCCGCAATCGGTACCCGGTATTCCACCACCATTTACTACAAGCCTCGCCTCGCAGTGTCCGCCGTCTTCGTCGACGCTTGCGTCAAGCGGCGAGTCCGTGCCAATTCTCCTTGTTGAAAGCGCGCGGCCGCGAAGCATGAAGCAGCTGGCTTTCCTCAGCGGAAGGCGAATTCCGTTGCGGCGGGTAGGCTGCACAGCCGCCGATGAGCTCGCTCGAAACCCACGCAGGCCGCGCGATCGGGCGGATGCTCTTCGTGACGCTCCTGGGTTGCCTCGTCGCCTCGATCGCCGGGCGCAACATGCCCGCGCCGCTCGCGGCCACGGCAGCGCCCGAGAAGTTCTCCGCGGAGCGCGCGCAGGCGGTCGTGGCGGAAATCGCGCGCGCGCCGCATCCGACAGGATCGAAAGACCAGGCGCGAGTGCGCAGCTTTCTGCTCGAGCGACTGCGCTCGCTCGGATTCGCGGCGGCGACCCGGCGTGGGAACGTCGACGGGCTCTGGCTCGAGAACCTGATCGTGCGCATCCCAGGAAGCGCCCCCACGGGCACCCTCGTGTGCCTTGCGCACTACGACTCGGTAGTCAGCGGTCCGGGCGCCGGGGACGATTCGATCGGAGTGGCATCCTGGTTGGAGACTTTTCGTGCGCTGCGCGCGCGAAACTGGCAACCGAAGAACGAGGTGATCCTGCTCTTGACCGACGGAGAAGAACAGGGACTCTGCGGCGCGCGGCTTTTCCTTGCAGACAAGCAGATGCCGCCGATCGCCTGCGCCATCAACCTCGAAGCGATCGGGAACGGCGGGCCGGCCTTGCTGTTCCAGCTGGGAGCGGAAAATGGCGCCTGCGTCCGCGCCTTTGCGAGTGCAGTCGATGCTCCCGCCGGCACCTCCCTCGGCGACGCGGTGTATCGGCGCATGCCGAACGACACGGACCTCACTCTGTTCCTCGAGCGTGGGATCCCGGGCTTCAACTTCGCGATTTCCTCTGGCACTCCTGCCTACCACGCGCCGCACGACACGCCGGAGAATCTCGACCCTCGAAGCCTCCAGCACATGGGCGAGTGCGCGCTCGCGCTGACCGAGCAGCTTTCCCAGGCCGACCTTCAGGCGCTTCGCGCGCCGGATCTCACGTTCCTCGACCTGCTCGGATGGGGAGTGGTGCATTACCCGAGAGCGTGGGATCCGCTGCTCTGCGCCCTGGCCTGCGCACTGGTCTTGCTTGCGTGCTGGCGCGCACGTGCCCATCCGGTGCAGCTGCTCCGCCACGCCATTCGACATTCGGCCGAGCTCGTCCTGGGGGCGGCGCTGATTGCGCTCCTCTGGTGGATCGTCGACGCCGGCGTGGGGTTCTTGGCACCGCCGCTGGAGCGCACCGCGGGCAACACGACCAGCGGCACCCTGCTGTTCCTCGGAATCATCGGTCTCGCGGCCGGATTCGAACTCCTTCGACACAGAACGGACTCCAGCCCAGTCCAGGTGCGCGCCTGCGCGATCGCGCTGCTGTGGAGCGTCGCGTCCTTCGCGGCGCTGCGTTGGCTCTCCGGAGCGAGCTACGCCTTTACATGGCCGCTCGTCCTGGCCAGCATCGGATTGCTGGCGACCTTGCGCGAGAACACTCCACGGGTCGCGGGCTGGGCGCTCGCGATCGGCTTCGCGGTGTCGTTCCTGATCGGGTTGCCGATCCTCCACATGCTGCTGCAACTCATGCAGATCCGGCCGCTCGTGGCAATCCTGCTCACGAGCGCCGGGATCATTCCGCTGGTTGGATTGTTCTCGCCAGCATTCGAGCGCATGCGGCGCGACGCACCCTGGGCTGGCAGATTGCTGGTCAGCATGGGCGCGCTTGCCTTGATCGCATCCGTAGTCGTCGCGCGAGTGCTCGTCTGGCGCCAGGGCGCGCTGCTTCCCTGACATGGACGCGTCGAGCCCGATGGCCAGACGCCTGCGCTGGGCCGCGCTCGGCATCGCGCTCGCGCTCGCGGCCTGGTTCGGGCTTGGAGCGTGGACCGCCTTCGTCGCCACGCGCCCGTCGCCGCGTCCAGTTCCTGCACGCCAGCGCATCGACGGTCGGACTGCCGTCGCGCTCGAGGCCCACGCCGCGGATGAAGTTCGCAGCGTCGCCTGGTTCGTGGACGCGCGCAGCGATCGATGCGCGATCCTGCTCTCGGGCATCCACGGAGATCGGCGGGCGTCGCTCCCCCGCGCGGGATTCTGGCTCGCCCGCGGCTGGTCCGTGCTGCTGCCCGATCTGCGCGGCACCGGGGAGAGCGATCCACGGCCGATTTCTTTCGGCTGGAACGAGCGCCTCGACGTCGCGGCGTGGGTAAAACTCCTGCGCGAGCGTGGAGTGCGCACGATCGCGATCCACGGACAGTCGCTCGGCGCCGCCGCGGCCGTGTACGCGGTCGATGGCGGGAGCGCGGTCGAGTTGCTGGTGCTGGACGCCTGCTACGACGACGTCAATAGCGCGCTCGAGCATCGCCTCTCTTTCGTTCCTTGGCCAGCCTTCTCGCTGTTCCCCGTGCGCCTGTTCGCGGAGCTGCGCATCGGAGCTTCGCCGAGTCAACTGCGGCCCGTGGAATGCCTGAAGCGAATCCACACGCCCACGTTCCTCGCAGTCGGCGCCGACGATGCCGCAGTCGGCGGATCGGCCGCCTCCGCGATGCTCGAGGCATGCGCCGCCGCCCACAAGCACCTGCACCGTGTCGAAGCCGCGCGCCACGAGGAACTGTGGGTCCGCGATCCGACCGACTTGGCACGCGCGCTCGGCGAATTCATCGATGCGACGGGCATCGAGTGAAGCGCGCGGACGGTACCCGGTATTCCACCACCGTTGATTACCCAGGGAGCGTGTATGGCCCCGGTTCAGGATGACGGTGTTTTACCGGGAGCGCGGATGCAACGCGGATCACATGCCCGCGCGCACGACGGCCGCGAGGCCGACGATGGCCGCGACGGCGATCACGAACATCCAGAGCACGCTGGAGACGAACATCGACTCGACGATCAGAGCGATGCCGCACAGGAGCTGCGGCAGGCGCGATTGCTTCTTGCCGTAGATGAAGAAGCCGCCGCCGATCGTGCTCACGAGCATCGAGGACATGATCCAGTTCGCGGAGAAGTCCATCGAGCCGTTATCGGCAGATGCAACGGTCGATCTCAGTAGGGAGCCAGGTGAATCGTCCATCTTCGTGATGGACGAATTCACCTGGCTCCGTAGTGGCTACGCACCCATGTAAAACGTGTAACCGCCTCCGGTGCGCGAGCGCCAGCGGCCGGAAAGCGCCTGGATCTTGGTCACCTCGAGGCTCGCCGCGCCGGCCTGCTCACGATGGCCATCCCGTTGCCAGCGACGCTCGATGAGGGCGAGGGCGCGCTCGCCTGCTTCCTGGGGATTGCGGGCGGCGACCGTGCAGCTCGTGAAGAAGCCTCGGATGGGCTTGGTTTCCCCTGCCAGGAAGAGCTCGAAGCCCTCCCCGTGAACCTGAGCGTGGAACAGGCGCGCTGAACCCAGAGCGAGCACGGGGTTGGGAAGCCGCATGCGCAGATCGCGCAGCAGCCCCGAACTCAGTGCGCGCAGGGTGACGCCATCGTCGGTGCTCATAACTCCTCGCGATGCTGAGTCAGGTGACCGTCCGGAGTCGTGATGGACATCCGCGCGCCGCTTTCGCGGCGCGCGGATGTCCATCACGACTCCGGACGGTCACCTGACTCCGTACTTAGGCCTTGGCGCCAGCCTTCGCGGGCGTGAGCAGGCCCTTCGATTCGAGGAAAGCGAGGATCTTCGCCGCGCTCTGCTCGATCGATTCGGTGCCCGTGTGCACGACGACTTCCGCATGCGTAGGAGCTTCGTACGGGTCGCTGACGCCCGTGAAATTCTTGATGATCCCCGCGCGAGCCTTCTTGTAGAGGCCCTTGGTGTCGCGCTCCTCGAGGATGTCGAGCGGCGCCTCGACGTAGACCTCGACGAAACCGGCTTGCGTCTTCTTGCGCACTTCATCGCGGATCTCGCGGTAGGGCGAGATCGCGGCGGTGACCGCCACGCAGCCATTGCGCGCGAGCAGATTGGCGACGAACCCGATGCGGCGGATGTTCGTGTCGCGGTCTTCTTTCGAGAAGCCGAGGCCCTTCGAGAGATTCTCGCGCACTTCGTCGCCGTCGAGGATCTCGACGTTCTTGCCGCGAGCTTTGAGGATCGGCATCAGGTACGTGGCGAGCGTGCTCTTGCCGCTGCCGGAGAGGCCGGTGAACCAGAGAGTGAAACCTTGATTAGTCATTTTCGTTTTGCGTTAGCGGATCTTGCCCTCGAGGTACGGCACCTCGAAACATTTTTCGTGCATGATCGGCCCGTGGCCGAAGTAGCCCATTTCGCCGAACAACTCGCCATGGTCGGCGGTGATCACGATGTGGGTGTTCTTCGGCACCAGGTCGAACAGTTCCTGGAAGACGTCGTCGAGGTAGCGCACCGCGTCGATCTGGCGCGCGCGCAGCTGCTCGAGCTTTTCATGATCGAAGAACTGCGTCTGGTCCTTGATCAGCTGGCCGTCGGGACCGACGGCCTCGTCCATTTTCTTGAAGACGCCGTTGACGCCCGAGATGCGCGGCCACATCGAGCTGTCCTCGTTGGGCTTCGCGTAGGGGTAGTGCGTCTCGCCGATGTTCAGCATGTAGAACGACGGTCGCGCCGTGTCGAACTTCATCGTCGGCAGCATCGCGCGCATGTCGTTGTGGTGGTCCATCAACGTGAACGAATCGAAGTCGCGGTTGATCCCGGTCTTCGGATTGAGCACCGGCAGCGACACGCGCGCGTGGGTCGAGTAGCCGAGCGTGTTGCGCAAGAGCCCCGGGAACCACAGGGTCGGCACCATCTTCCCGAACTCGATGCCCTTGGTTCCCAGGCGCGAGTTGTAGTTGAAGAAGTCCTCCTTGTAGTACTCCGACGCGTACACGTTCGGCGGCGAAGTGTGCGGCAAGAGACCGGTCAGGAGGTTGTAGTGCGACGGCGCGGTCCACGACGCGTAGGTGTAGCGCTTCTCGACCGGCCCGAGCTTCATCATCGTCTTCGGCGCGGCCGTCATGAACGAATCGAAGCGGCACGAGTCGAGGATCGCGATGATGAAGTTGTTCTCGGCCTTGGGCTCGGGATGCGGAGGCAGGCCGCCGCCCATCGGCCGCAGCATGGGCCGCGGTCCGGCCGCCGGCTTCGGCGGTTCCTTCTTCTTGAGGAACTCGAACAGGCCCATCGTCAGCCCGAAACCTTGGCTTGCGACTGGTAGTAGGCGGCGAGCACCTTCGCGGTCGAGGGCCGCATCACGCGCTCGTCGGGCATCTGGCCCTTGCCGAGCGTGTCGCGCATCACGGTGCCGGAGATGTTCACCTGGGTCTTGCCCTTGTTCTCCTCGACCAGACCGACGCGGCCTATTTCTTCGAAGTAGGCGGCGAAACCGACGTTCACGGTCTTGATCGAGAGCTGGCCGCCGAGCTTGCCGAAGATTTCCTGGGCATCGAAGTCGCCCCAGATCGCGGTCTTGTCGTCGTAAGGCGCATCGGCGTGCTTGCGGCCGATGATGAAATGCGTGAAGCCCAGATTCTGGCGGTAGATCGCGTGCATCACGGCTTCGCGCGGGCCGCCGTAGTACATGCGCATGTCCAGGCCGATCAGCTCGAGCTGATCGTTCAGGTCCTGGCTGGTCTGCTTCCACAGCGCCGCGTCGAGGTCGCCCACGCCGAGGAATCGGCCTTCGACCAGCGCTTCGTAGGTCTGCATGCGCGTGTCGGCGGGAACGTCGTCGCCCTTCAACTGGCCGACGAGCGGATTGAGGATCACTCCCGTGCGCTTCTTCGTCTCGCGCAGGATTTTCTCCGCGCCGTAGACCAGCGCGTATTCGTGAGCGCGGTGCAGCGGATTGCGCGTCTGGAAAGCGACGGTCTGCTCGTAGCCCTTCTTCTCGATCAGCGCGCGCGTCTGCACCGGCGCCATGATGCGCTTGGCGAAGCCGCGCGGATCGACGTGCGAAGCGAGCGTGATCTCGCCGCTGACGCACTTCGTGCGCGGGTCGGCGAGCCACAATCTCGCGCCGGGATGGTCCGTGCGCGGCGTGCCGTAGACGGCGGCGACGAAGGCGGCCTTGTCCCAGTCGTAGACGTCCTTGACGCGCAGCTTGCCGAACAGCTCGCCGTTCGAGGACAGCGCGATCTCCTTGCCGACCACACAGGCCGCTGCCTCGGCGTCGGTGACGGGCAGCACGATCGGAATCGTCCAGGCCCAGAGCTTGCCGTTGCGCTCGATCGCCATGCGCGAGAGCACGCTGGTGTAGTCCGCGTGGTCCATCGGCCCGGTCAGGGGCGACAGGGTTCCGTCCGCGATCCGGTAGAGCGTGGTGCGGTCGTTGTCGGTGACTTCGACGGCCGGGAATTTCCGCCAGGCGGGGAAATTCGCGCGGTCCCTGGGCTCGATGCGGTTGATCGGTTTCGGCAGGCCGCCGTGGACGGGTGAGATGGACGTGGCAGTGGAGGTGGTCATCAGAGGTGGTGCTTGTCGGCGGCTAGAGGTAGCCCAGGTTTTTCAGCTTGCGCTTGACCTCTTCGAGCTCCTCGGCGCTGTACTCGGGCGCCGCGGTCTGGCTGGCACGATGCTTTTCGGCTTCGTTCATCAGATCGCGCAACACGAACACGATGAAGTCCGTCGGGGAGTTGAATCCCGACCCATCGACGACATGCTGGATCTTCAGAAACAGCTGCCGCGGGATCTTGACGGTGACTTTCGGGTCGCGCACGGGGCTCGAGAAAGGGCGCTGGAGGAGGCGGAAGGAGGGGTCGCGAGGTCTTTGCCCGCCTGGTGGACGGCCCGAAAGTGTACACTCCCATTGGAGTGTTCGGGGAGCCTCATCTGGCTCGTTTTCGTCGATTCGGGCCCTCGAACGCCCGGAGCGCCCAGGGAACGCCTCTCCACCGAGCAGCGCGGCGGGTAGCTTGGGGCCCCGCCCACCCCCGCTCGCCATCGCCCTGCGCACGGAGAACCCGATGAAACACCGCCTCCTTCTATTTGCCGCGCTCCCTGCATCGCTCACCGCCGGCTGCGCCGTGACCGGAGTCCAGGGCGGCCCCCCGCGACCCCATCGCCAGCTTGGAGTCGTGTTTGACGGCCGGATGACGCTTGCCGGCGGCGACTACGAGCACGACGCCGATGGCTCGTTCGACGACGAGACCGAGGCGGGGTTCGTCGGGCTCCTGGCGGAGGCGACCAACCGCTCGGGATTCGGCGGCGGAGTCTCGATCGAGGTGATGAATTCCGAGGACGACCTGTTCGAGGGCCAGGCCGCGAAGGAGTCGCAGGCGACCTCGGTCGAGTTCTCGCCGTTCTTCCTGTACCGCGTCCACGGAGGCGATCGCTTCCGCATGCCGGTGCGCGTCGGTCCCTGGATCCACGCTCTCACGCTCGACGAGCAGCACAGCTCGGATTCGCTGACCTGGGTTTCCATCGGGCTGCGGCTCGCGGTCGAGCCCGAGATCGTGCTCGCGCGCGGCGAGGGCTTCGAGTTCAGCCTGTTCAGCGAAGTGTCGCTGGCCGGCGGCGGAACGGAAGTCCACCAGGAGCTCGGTTCGGGCGACGACGACTACGACACGGACGGCGGCGCCTTCGGCTTCGAGATCGGTCCCAGGTTCCGCTGGTCGCACTTTTCGGCCGGAGTGTCATTCCTCCATCGCAGCCTGTCCTTCGACGAGAGCGACCGCGAAAACGGCGTGACGATCCCCGGGATCGACACCTCGTTCGACGCCCTCGCGATCAGCTTCGGCGGCGGCTTCTGAGCGGCGAGGCCTGGGGCTGGCGCTCAGCGAGGGGCGAGCCTCGAAGACCGAGAGCCTCGGCCTGAGGGCGGAGACTGCTCCAGCCTCATGCCGGTCGCCGCATCCGCCTTGGGCCGAGCGCGAGAGCTTACTTCTGACGGCCCGCGGAGATCCCGACAGCCGCGGCGTCCAGCGGATGCTTGCGCACGGGCGGGCCGTCGGCGATGCAGCGCACGATGTCGAGCGTGGTGATGATGCCCACGAGCTTGCGGTGCTCGACTACCGCGACGCGGTGGATGTGCTCTTTCACCATCAGCTTGCAGACGGTGCGCAAGCTGCAATCCGGTCCCACGGAGACGATGCCCTTGGACATCCATTCGCTGACCGTGGTGCTGCCGATGGTCTGCGGGCTGAAATCGTTGAAGGAGAAGAGGACCTCGTCGAAGGCCTGAGGCTGCTCCTCGTCCTCGTCCTCGGCGATCAACCGGTACTCGCCCTTCCCCGCTTGGATCACGTCGTTCTGCATGTGCTCGGACTTGACGATGTCGCGTGCCGAGAGCATCCCGACGATGTTCCCTGCGGAATCTACGACAGGCGCGCCGCTGATGTGCAGCTCCTCCAGAGTCTCGATCGCGGATTGGATCGGGGCCGAAGGAGAGAGGGTGACGACCCGAGTTTGCATGATGTCACGGGCCTTGACGTTGTTCATTGCGACCATGGGGCACCTCGATCGGTTCCGGTAGTGGGTGGAGAGGGATGCGAATCGCATCACCTGTGCATTGGAGCGGCCGGAGTGCGCCGTGTGCCTCAGGCGAAGGGCGCAGCTGAACTCGACCTTGTGCGTAGAGCTGGAGCGGAAGCTCGACATCCGCGAGACGGAGGAAAGTCGAGATTGGGGCGATTGCGGGCGGCGGCATGATGAAGCCGCGAGATCGCGAGCCTGCGCGCGAAGTCTCCGTGCTCAGATCACGGCCGTCACGGCTCGCCAGCCCTCGAACTCGAGCTCCGGCGTCAGCCAATCGCTCCCAGGTTCCTGGCGGCGGAAGAGGTCCGTGCTCAGATACTTCTTGTTGCTGTCGGGAAACACGGTGACGCAAATCGCGTCGCCGCCAGCTTCGTTCTGCAATTGCAACGCGCCCAGCAGGTTCGCGCCGCTGGAGATGCCCACGCCGAGACCCATGCATCGCGCAAGCTGCTGTGCGGCGAGGATCGCGTCTCCGTCGTGCACCGCGACGGGGCGATCGAGCTCCTCGAGATCGACGATCTGCGGGATGAACTCGTCCGAGATGCCCTGGATGCGGTGGTGGCCGCAGTGGATCCCGGTCGTCAGGATCGGCGACTCCGCGGGCTCCAGCGGATGGATGCGCACACGAGGGCAGGATTCGCGCAGTGCGCGACCGACGCCCATGACCGTGCCTCCCGTGCCGACGCCCGCGACGAAAATTTCAGGCTCCGAGCCGATCGAAGCGAGCTGCGCCAGGATTTCCGGTCCGGTCGTGCAGGCGTGGGCTTCGAGGTTGGCCTGGTTGGCGAACTGGTCGGGCAGGAATGCATCCGAGCGCTCGAGCCCGTAGTGCGCCGCGCGCGCGACGCTGCCGAGGAAGCCTCCCTCGGCCTCCGATACGCCCACGAGCTCCGCCCCGAAGCCCGCGAGAATCTGCACGCGCTCCGCGCTCATCCACGTAGGCATGAAAATGCGCACGGGCGATCCGAGCGCGCGGCCCAGCGCCGCCAGAGCGATCGCCGTGTTACCGGAGGAGGCCTCGACGATCGTGTGGCCAGGCCGCCAGGCGCCGCGCTCCCACCCATCGGCGAGCACCCACGCCGCCATGCGGTCCTTGATGCTGCCCGTGAAATTGAAGCTCTCCGCTTTCGCGAAAATCCGCCGGAATCTTCCGCGCCAGCGCAGCCTGAGCTCGATCAGCGGCGTGCGGCCGATCATCGGCAGCAGGGCGCGCACCGGGTTGTTCGGAGAGAAGCGCTCGAAGCCCGTCGAGACATGGCGCGCGGCGACGACAACCGCGCGCGAGGAGACCTGGGATGTCGAGGGAACGGCCATGGAGATGCTCGTTCACGAATCATCGATCGCAGACGCTCAAGCCGGTCGCGGATTCCTGGACACTGCGCACAAGTCCCCGCGCTGCTACGCACTTGGCGGCAGCTCGAGCCCCGCCTCGGTCACGAACGATCGAAACGTTACGCGCAGAGCTCTCGAGCCAGGGCCTTCACGGACGTGATCTGCCGCTGCAGGTCGACGACTTCGATCGGCGGAACGTGCAGGAATACGGCCCGAGCGCCCAGCTCCTTCGCGCGCGTCAGCAGATGCAGATAGGTCCG
>DATHET010000099.1:0-13060 GCA_035490315.1 Planctomycetota bacterium | reverse complement strand
ACGAGATCGACGATCCGGTCGGGCAGGAGGCACTGTTCCTGGCCCACAGCCTCGACCTGCGCCCGACGATGGCCGTGCTCTACCGGCGCGTGGCCTGGTTCGGCAACTACGACGCGGAGTTGCGCATCACGCTCGACTCGCGGGTTCAGTACGATTCGCGCGCGCTCGACATCGCCGCTCCCTTCGAGACAGGCAAGTACGTGCTCTCCCCGGAACTCTCGGTGCTGGAAATCAAGTTCAACGACCACGTGCCGCTCTGGCTCTGCCGGCTCGTCGCCCACCACGAGCTGCCGATCGTGCGCTACTCCAAGTATTGCGCAGCCATCGACCGCGAGCACTTCGACGGCGCCCACACCTGATCGCCCCAAAGGAACGAGACGACGTGATCCAATTCTCCCAAGATCCCGCAGGCGGCGCCCTGGTCGACAATCCCTGGGACATGCTGATGGCGCTGGGCGTGAGCTTCTTCTGCTCGCTGATCCTGGCCTACATCTACCGCCAGTCGCACCGCGGGCTGTCCTACTCGGTGTCCTTCGTGCACGCGATGATCATCATGGCCGTCACGGTGACGGTGATCATGATGATCATCGGCAGCAACATCGCGCGCGCCTTCAGCCTGGTCGGGGCCCTGTCGATCATCCGTTTCCGCACCGCGATCAAGGACCCGCGCGACGTCGCTTTCCTGTTCATGACCATGGCGGTCGGCATGGCCTGCGGCACGGGCTACTGGTGGATCGGAGTCGGATTCACCCTGTTCGCGATCCCGATGGTGCTCTTCCTGCACAAGCTGCAGATCGGCGCGATGCCGACCTCGGAGATGCTGTTCAAGGCCCAGGTGCCTGAAGGCTCCGACCACACGAAGATGTTCGCGGAGGTCTTCTACAAGTTCACGAGCGAGAACTCCCTGCTTTCGATCGAGACCATCCAGGGCGGCACGCGGCTCGAGCTGGTGTATTCGATCCTGGCCAAGCCCGGCGTCAAAGAAGGCGAGCTGCTCGAGGAGCTGCGCAAGGCTGCGGGCGGCGGCAAGGTCGCGTTGATCGTCGGCCAGCAGAACGTGAACGTGTGACCCAGGAGTCGGTGCAGGATCGCTGCCGGCGCTTCGTGCGCGAGCACGAGCGCGGCTTGATCGTCGCCTGGCTGTGCACGATGGCCCTGGTGCTCGGCATCGGCTTCGTGTGGGGCATCCGCTACCGAGGGTTCGAGCGCGTCGTCGACGCCTACGAGGCGCGCTGGCCGGCGCGGGTCGAGCGTGGGCAGAAACTCTTCGACGCTGGACGCTACGAGGAGGCCGCGAGCTTCCTCGAGCGCCTGGACGCGGATTTCCCGGCGCGCTCGGTCAAGCACCGCTTCGATCGCGAGCGCGAGAAGCTCTTGACCGTGCTCGCGCGCAGCTACGTCAAGCTGGACAAGAAGCGGCGCGCCCTGGAAGCCTGCGAGCGGCTGGTCGCTTTCGATCCGCGCAACTGGCAGAACTATTCCACCCAGGCGGAGACGGCGATCGCCTTCGCCGAGTCGGATCTGGCGAAGCAGGCTCTCGATCTCCTGCTCGCGATCCATCCCACCCACCTGCCGAGCGTCCAGGCGCGCGTCCAGCTCGCTGTCGACGCCAGCACCTTCGCGCAGGTTCCGCCGCTGTGGCGCGCTTACGACGGGGCGTATCGACTGGCGACGATCGATTTCAGCCTGGGAGAGACCAAGGTGTCGCTCGAAGTGCCGGCGGACGGCCTCGCGCACCGCTTCGAGGTTCCCTTCGAGCTCGCGGCGAATTTTCGCGGCGAGGCCAGGCTCGCGACCCATGGCTGGTCGATCGATCTGCGCGAGATCGCTTTCACGCCGCCTCTGCGCATCGGGATCGCGCAGACCCCAGTTACGGCGGTCATCGAGGCTGGAGCCTGGACCGTGGGCGACGCGCAGGAGCTCGCCAATGGGAGCATCGCGGCGAGCAACGTGAACTCGATGCTGCGCCGCGAGCTGGCTGGGCCGGCCGAAGGCTGCGCGCGCGCGAGCTTCGAGATCGTCGCGTACAAGGCCTGCACGGAGTCGCTGTGGCAGATGGTCGAGGCGAGCTTCAAGAACATGCTCCTGTGGGACGAGCTCGAAGCTCTGCGCGCGCGCCGGCGCATCGGCGGCTGTCTCGAGGCGGGGTCCTTGTTCGATGACTGAGCTGCGAGCTCGGAGCACGGTCGAATGACAGCTGGAAAGATCTTGCGCACGGGAACGGAGCTCGCGACGCACTTCGCTTGCGCAGCGCTGCTTCGTATCTGCTTCATGATGCCCGCGGCCGGCATCGCTTCCGCGCAGACGGATCAGGCCGCGCCGCCGAAACTCCCCACCACGACGGAACAGCACGCCGCACGCGGATTCGGCACGGATTCGGCGCGCGTCGACAGCCAGATCACCTTGAAGATCCCGACGGCCCGCGCCGACGAAGTCTACGAGTACCTCAAGTCCAAGTACGTCGGCCGATCCGACATCCTCCCCGAGCAATTCCCCGGCAATCATCTCCACGGCCAGGAGATGTCGGACCTGAGCATCTTCACCGACCGCTATTTCGACACGCCGACCCTGCAGTTGCACGCGAACAAGAACAGCGTGCGCCATCGCTCGCGGATCAACACCACCAATCCGACCGATCGCAAGAGCGGCCGCGAGCTGGTGCAGATGAAAGTCACGCCTCCGGGAGAATTCACGCTTCGCAACGAGCTGAAGTACGAAGTGGACCGCGACCACGCTGTCACTGGTTCGGAGCCGCACCCGCTGATCGGCCTGATCTCGGGCAAGCTGCGCCTGGACTTCAAGAAAGTCTTCGCCGACGCGGGCATCGATCCCTATGCGCTGCGGCACATCTTCACGATCGTGCAGACCAGAAGGCGCGGCTACGTCAACTGGGACGACAAAAACATCTTCTCCTTCTCCGTCGATCAGGGCAGCGCGAATATCCTCTGGGCCGAGGGTTCCTTCTCGTCGGTCGACATGGGACTGGTCGAGATCGCTTACACCGAGGCGGATCCCGAGCGTCGCCGCCAGATGTGGGCGGTGCGCGATGCGATCGTGCAGGACCTGCAGGCTCGATTCCCCGAGCTTGTGCAGAACTCGGATTCGAAATACAGCATCGTCCTCGATCAGATCCAGGTCCAGCTGCCCCTGCTGCCCTTGCTGCTGCACTCGGGACTGTCATCCGGCGAGTTCGTGCTGCTCGCGATCCTGATCTTGACCATCGCCATCCTCGCGACCGTGGGCGTCATCCGCCGTGTCCGGGAGCTGCGCGAGGCGAGAAGCTGCCGGTTCGCTGCTTCGTAAGGCTTTCGCACGAGCGCGCGAGTCGCGACAGAGCGCCTGAGAACACAGCGTGAACAGAGTCCTGTCGCTGCGCTGGCGCTCGGACTCGGGGCTCGCGCAGCCTCCCTTCAGGATCGCGGCCTTGTGCTACGCTCAAGGCTGCGTTCTCGGAATCCTGCACCGGCTATCGAAGGAATCGAATCCATGCGCCGCGCACCCATCGCTCTCGTCAGCGCTTACGTCGTACTCTTGGGGCTGGGATTCGCGCTCGCGCCGCAGGATGCGCCGGTCGCCGACAAGTTCCGCCAGCTCGAGGAGACCCTGCCGACTCCCAACGAGCAGCGCACCGCATCGGGCGCGCCGGGAAGCCGCTACTGGCAGCAGCGCGCCGATTACTCGATCGACGTGAAGCTCGACGAGGACGCGCGCACGCTGACCGGCACCGAGGTCATCCGCTACTCGAATCATTCGCCGGACGAGCTCGCCTACCTGTGGCTGCAGCTCGACATGAACATCTTCGCGCCGGACTCGCACGCGGTCACCACGCAGCTCTCGTCGGGCCTCGAAGGATCTTCCTACGAATCGATCCGCCGCCTGATCGGCCGCAAGGACTTCGACGGTAGCGCGAAGATCGCCAGCGTGCGCGACGCCGCGGGGAATCCGCTGGCCCACACGGTGGTCGGCACGATGATGCGCGTCGATATGCCCACGCCGCTTTCCGCGGGTGCTCAGTTCACCTTCGGCGTCGACTGGAGCTACGTCATCAACAATGCGAAAGAGGTCGGCGGCCGCACCGGCTACGAGGTGTTCCAGGACGACCAGAAGAACTGCATCTTCGAGATCGCCCAGTGGTTCCCGCGCATGGCGGCCTACACCGACGTCAACGGCTGGCAGCACAAGCAGTTCCTCGGCAGCGGCGAGTTCACGCTCGAGTTCGGCGACTACAACGTCAGCATCACCGTGCCCGCCGACCACGTGGTCGCCGGCAGCGGCGTGCTCCAGAACCCCGACGAGGTGCTCAACACCGATCAGCGCTCGCGTCTCGAGAAATCGCGCAGCGCCGAGCGCCCGATGTTCATCGTCACCCCCGACGAGGCCAAGGAGAGCGAGAAAGGTCGCGCGGAGGGCACGAAGACCTGGCGATTCCTCGCGGAAAACGTGCGCGACTTCGGCTGGGCCAGCTCGCGCAAGTTCATCTGGGACTGCAAGGGCCATGAGATCGGCGGCAACCACGTGCAGGCGATGAGCTTTTATCCGAACGAAGCCGAGCCCTTGTGGAGCAAGTACTCGACCCAGGCGATCGTGCACACCCTCGAGTGCTACTCGCGCCACACCTTCGATTACCCCTACCCGACCGCGATCTCCGTCAACGGTCCTGTCGGCGGGATGGAGTATCCGATGATCTGCTTCAATGGCCCGCGGCCGGAGAAGGACGGCACCTACTCGAAGGGCACGAAATACGGATTGATTTCCGTGGTGATCCACGAGGTGGGCCACAACTTCTTCCCGATGATCGTCAACTCGGACGAGCGGCAGTGGACCTGGATGGACGAAGGTCTCAATACGTTCCTGCAATTCCTCGCCGAGCAGGAATGGGAGGACGGCTATCCCTCCTCGCGCGGCGAGCCCACGGACATCACGAGCTACATGGCGAGCACCGATCAGGTGCCGATCATGACCAGCTCGGATTCCGTGGTGCAGTTCGGCAGCAACGGCTATTCGAAGCCGGCGACGGCGCTCAACGTTCTGCGCGAGACGGTGATGGGCCGCGAGTTGTTCGACTTCGCGTTCCAGACCTACGCGCGGCGCTGGATGTTCAAGCGGCCCGAGCCCGCCGACTTCTTCCGCACCATGGAGGACGCCTCCGCGGTCGACCTCGACTGGTTCTGGCGCGGCTGGTTCTACGGCATCGAGAAGTGCGATCTTTCGCTGGCGAAGATCCAGCTCTACCGCCTCGACTCGCGCGATCCCGTGCTGGAAAAGGGCTTCCAGAAAGCGGAGCGCGACAGCAAGCCGGTCTCGCAATCGAAGCTGCGCAATGCGCCGCTGCCCAAGCGCATCGACAATTTCCCCGAGCTCGCCGACTTCTACAATACGTACGACGAGCTCGACGTCACGGACGACGACCTCGACGCTTACGCCAAGCTGGTCGACGGCATGAAGGCCGAGGACAAGGCGCTGCTGCAGTCGAACTTGTGCTTCTACGTCGTCGAAGTCGAGAACAAGGGCGGACTGGTCGCGCCGGTGGTGATCGAGACGCTGCTCGAGGACGGGAGCAGCGAGGAAGTGCGCGTGCCGGTGGAAGTCTGGCGCCGCGGACCGAAGTCGATCAGCAAGCTGATCATGACCACCCAGCCGGTCCTGGCTTTCGAGCTCGACCCGCACCTGGAAACCGCGGACGCGGACCTGACCAACAACTCCTGGCCGCCGAAACTCGAGCCGACGCGCGTCAAGCTCGAAGCCGGATCGGGCCGCGGAGGTCGCGGAGGCGGTGGCGGCGCTGGCCGGCCGAACCCGATGCGCGAAGCGAACGAGCGCGCGCGGAAGAAGGCCGAGGCGGAGGCGAAGGCCGATACGGAACTGGCGCCGACGAAACCTGTCGAGGCTGGATCGCCGGCGCCGGCGACGACCGGCGGACATTAGTGATCGAGTACGGAGTCAGGTGAATTCGTCCTGAGTCGTGCGGGGCATCCGCGCGCCGCTTTCGCGGCGCGCGGATGCCCCGCACGACTCAGGACGAATTCACCTGACTCCCGCGTCCTACAATTCGACGAGGGTCTTGAACCCGCCGTAGAACATGCGCGAGGGGTCGAAGGGCATCGCCAGCTTCATCATCGCGGGCATGGCGGGATCCGCCATGACCTTGGCATTGACCTTGTCGCGATGGGCGCGCGACTTGTAGACGATGAAGGAGAAGACGACCGTCTCGTCCTTCTTCGCTTTCACCGCAGGCGGAAAAGGCAGCCCCATCTTCACATCGAGGTCATCGCCCACGTTCTCGAGGAACTGCAGCGCGCCGTGCTTCATCCACAGCTTGCCGCCCTTGGCCGCCATGCTGCGGTAAGCCTTCAGATTCTTCTTTTTGATGGGCAGAAGGAACCCGTCGACGTAGGTCATCGCGCGCCTCCTACTTGCGACCGGCCCAGGCCGGTTGCTTGGCTAGCAGCTCGCGGGCTGCGACCTCGGCATCAGGACGCGACATCTTCTGCATCGGGATGAAGTAGCCGCTGACGCAGCCCTCGAGGATCGTCTCGTAGGGCTTGAGCTTGCCCTTCTCGTCGACGCAATAACCGCAGTACATCTCGCCGGGCTTCGCCTCGGTCATCGGCATGGAGCACGACTGGCAGGTGGCCATGGTCACCGGCGAATAGAACATGAACGAGTAGCCGTCCGGATCCTCGAGCCCGACTTCGCGGATGCCGTAGAACTGCGTCTTCGGCACGCCGGCGAATTTCACGCCGAGCTTCGAGACCTTCGCGTGCCAGGCGTCGATGTCCTTGACCGCGACGTAGGTCGAGATTCCGACGCCGTGCTTGTTCTTGGAAAAGTCGGCGTGGGCGCCGAGCTTGTGCTCGAGCTCGGCCGGATCCTTGGCGCAGAATTGCTTGATGTCATCCGGCGTGCCGAGCGCGCCGATCATGACCGACTGACCGTCGAGCATCAGATTGGCCCACATCGGATTCTTTTCGTCGGGCCAGCTGGCTTCGACTTCGAAGCCGAGCTTGTCGCGATAGAAAGCGAGTGTCGCTTTCGTGTCGCGCACGGTGAGGATCACGGAAATCGGGAAGTGATTGGGCGAATTGCTCATAAATTCCTGTCTGGGGATGGGTCCACCGGCGGACCACGTTACCGAGGCGCGTGAATTACGGTGCAAAATCGCTGCAAGGTCGGATTGTTCCCGCGTCGAGCCATCGGGTAGCTTGCGCGGATGCCCAGCCGCGAGCGGAATCTGCGCCGGATCCTGGTCGCGAGCACCTGCCTCGGCCTGGCCTTTGCGACGGGCGCGGGCTGTGAAGCCGCCCCGCAGGCGAGCGCGCCGACGACCGCGGTCGTGAATAGGGATTTCCTGACTTCCGCCGAATGCGCGCGCTGCCACAGCCACAGTCCCGACGCCAATGCCCTGACCACCGCGAGCGGCGACGACGCTTCGCCCCACGGCCTGTGGCAGGCGACGCCGATGGCCAACTCCTTCCGCGATCCCTACTGGCGAGCGCAGATGGCGCGCGAGATCGAGCGAGCTCCCGCCTCCAGGAAAATGGTCGAGGACCTGTGCCTGCGCTGCCATGCGCCGATGGCGGTCCACGCCGCCGCCCTGGCCGACCGCGCGCCGCCCACGATGGAGTCGCTGCGCGACGATCCGCTGGCGCGCGACGGCGTTTCCTGCGCCCTGTGCCATCAGATCCAGCCCGAGGAGCTCGGCAAGGCCGCGAGCTTCAGCGGGCACGCGACGATCCGCGGTGAGAAACGGATCTTCGGGCCGTTCGAGAATCCGACGGTCGGTCCGATGCGCATGAACACGGGCTACACGCCGACCGCGGCGGCGCACATTTCTGCGTCGGCGCTGTGCGGGACTTGCCACACGCTGTACACGTCGACTCCCGCCGGAACTGCATTCCTCGAGCAGGCGCCTTACCTCGAATGGCGCAACAGCGTGTACTCCGACGAGTCCGGTGCCAGCGACGCGTCGCGCACCTGCCAGGCCTGCCACATGCCCGACCAGGGCACGATGAAGATCGCGCGCATGCCGACCGGCTTCGATTTCAACATCGCGATCCGCGAGAGAGTGCGCGGTCACGTCCTGGTGGGCGGCAATGCCTGGCTGATCGATCTCCTGCGGCTCAACCGCGAGGAGCTCGGAGTCGTCGCGAGCGATGCGTCGCTCTTGCGCACGGCGGCGGCCACGCGCTCGCAGCTCGCGTTTTCCACCGCGCGCCTCTCGATCGAAGGTGTCGAGCGGCAGCCAAACGGCCTGCGCTTCGATCTGCACGTCCAGAATCTCGCGGGCCACAAGCTGCCGAGCGGCTATCCGGCTCGCCGCGCCTGGCTCGAGGTCGAGCTGCGCGCCGGGCGGACCGTCCTGTTCTCCTCGGGCGCCACGGACGAGGCCGGCCGCTTCCTCGGAGTCGCCGACGAGCTCGACATCCCCCACTACGATCGCATCGAGCGACCGAACGAAGTCGCCGTGTACGAAATGGTCGCGCTGGATGCCCAGGGCCGGCCGACCACGTCGGTGATCGACATGACTTCCATGAAGAAGGACACGCGCCTCCTGCCCCGAGGCTGGCGCGCCGACGGTCCTCACGCTCAGGAGACCGCGCCCGTCGGCGTCCAAGGCGATGCCGATTTCACGGACGGCGGCGATCGCGTCAACTACGACATCCGCTTCAGCGCGGATCAACCCGGGCCGCTGACTCTCGTCACCTGGCTGCGCTACCAGCCGATCCCACCGGCCTGGGTCGAGCCCCTGCGCGCCTCGCGCACCGCCGAGGCGAAGGACTTCGTCCGCATGCTCGACGCGGCAAAGTTTCAACCCGAGACCATCGCGCTGGCGATCCAGATCATCGACTGACCATGGAGCCCGCTCCGAAGATCCAGCGACGCCGCGGAGCGGAATTCGCCGTCGCCGCGATCGTGTTCGCCTTGCCGCTCGTCTATCTCCTGACGGAGCGCACCAGCGAGATCTTCTTCTGGCGCTACTCGAAGCCCTGGCTGATCAGCTCCCTGATCTACGAAGCCTGCTTCGCCGCACTGCTCTTCTCCTATTTCCGAGCCCTGCCCGCGCCGATCGCGACGCTGCGAAAGCTCGTGGTCGCCCCCGGGGCCTCGCTGGTCGTCGTGCTGCTCGTCTGGGAGGCCTATCTGCAAGCGACCGACGACGCGGCCTTCACGCCGCTCGAAAACATCGGTCGCCACGCCTTCGATCCCGACGTCGGCCACGTGTACCTGCCCAACTACGACCAGGTGATCCAGTCGCGCGAGTTCAGCGCGAAGTGGCACAGCAACGCCCAGGGCCTGCGTGCGAATCACGACTTCGGCCCCAAGCCCGCCGGCCTGGCGCGCGTGCTCGTCGTCGGCGATTCCTTCACGGTCGGCGACCAGGTGCGCTTCGAGGACACCTACCCGAGCGTGATGCAATCCGAGTTCGATCGCCTCTACGGAGCGGGCCGCGTCGAGGTGCTCAACGCCGGATTCCCGGCCTTCGGCACGATCCACGAGCGCAAATGGATCGAGAAATTCGCCGCCGGCTTCGAGCCCGACCTGGTGGTCGTCGGCTCGACGCCGAACGACCTGCTCGAGAACCGGTTTCCGATCCTGAACATCGCCCGCGATGGCGCGCTGCTCAATCAGCTCGCGACCGAGGGCGACCGGAAGCGCTACGAGGATCACCGGCGCTGGTACAGCCTGCCCGGCTGGGTGGCGCGTTCGCTCGTGATGCAGCGCATCGACGCGCTGCGGATCGTCGATCGCCTCAAGGGCAAGGGCGATTCCTCGCACCGCGGTGCCTTCGAGATCGCGCAAGGCAAGGAATCGACCAGGCTCTACGCGCTCTACGAACGCGAGATCACCCAGGCGCGCGACGCGGCCCTGCGCTGCGGCGCGAAGTTCGCGGTGCTCGCGATTCCCTTCCAGGAACAGCTGCGCAAGCCCGGCGCCAACCAGGATTTTTCCCTGTGGGGAGTGCGCGTGAAGGAGATCGGCGAGCGCGCGGGCTTCCCCGTGGTCGACCTCCTGCCGAGCTTCCGCGCCGCGCGCGATCCTTCCGTCCTGTACTGGCGCGAGGACTCGCACTGCCGAGCCGAGGGCTATCGCTTGATCGGCGTCGGCGCGAGCGCTTCGCTCTCCAGCCTCGGCGCGGAAGTCAACTTGCCGCGCGCGCGCTGATTGGTGATCACGACCAGAGCGGTCACGATGATCGCCGCGGCGACCGCCGTGCGCGCGGTCAGCGGCTCGTCGAGCAGCGCCCAGCCCAGGATCACGGCGACCACGGGATTGACGTAGGCATAGGTCGACACGCGCGCCGGCGTCGAAGCCTTGAGCAGCCACACGTAGGCCGACAGCGCGATCAGCGAGCCGAAGACGGCGAGGTAGAGCAGCGCAAGCCACGAGTTCGTGGGGATCACGCTTGGATCGAAGCGCGCCCAGTCGCCGGTCGCCCAGGCGCCGATCGCGAGGATCGCTCCGCCCGCGATCATCTCCATCGCCGTCGACATCGCCGCGGAGCCCGGAAGGTCGGCCTTTCGTCCGTAGATCGAGCCCAGCGCCCAGGTCAGCGAAGCCAGCACGATCAAAGTCGCGCCGAAGAAGTCGACCTGCCCAGCTTCCGCGGTCAATCCCGGTCCGACGAGCACCGCGACGCCGACCAGGCCGAGCAGGATGCCGAACATGACCTGCAGCGTCGGACGCTGCGTCCGATCCCAGAGCCATTCCAGCAGCACCATCCACATCGGCAGGACCGCGCACAGGAGCGCCGCAAGTCCGCTGGGCACGGTCTTCTCGGCCCAGGTCACCGCGCCGTTCGAGCAGCTCAGGAGCAGGAACCCGATCGCCGACGCATTGCGCCACTGCTTCCAGGTCGGCCGCGGCGCTCCGCGCAAACGCAGGTATCCGTACAGCGCGAATCCGGCGACCACGAAACGGATCGAGGCCATCACGAAGGGCGCGAAGTCCGCCACGGCGACGCGGATCGCCATGTAGGTCGAGCCCCAGATGAGGTACACGGCCGCGAAGGCCAGGGCGATGCGCAGCGGCGTCGCTTCGGTCCTTTCGTGATTCACGATGCACCCGCCAGCGGAAGGCTCAGATCTTCCTTGATGGTCTCGAGCACGATCGTCGAGCGCGTCGAATGCACCTGCGGAATCGCCCGGAAGCGCTCGCGAATCAAACGGCCCAACGACTCCGTGTCCGCCGTGCGCACCTTCGCGAGATAGCAGTCCTCGCCCGCGACGTGGTGGACCTCGAGCACTTCAGGAATCTTCGCCAGGGCAAGGGCGACTTCGTTGGACGTCCCGTCCTCCTCGGCACGCAGGAACACGAAAGCGAGGAGCTTCTTGCCCAGCGCCTCCGGATCCAGCCGCGCGGAATACCCGCGCACGATGCCGCGCTCCTCGAGCTTCTTGACCCGCTCGTGAACCGCGGACCCGACCAGGCCCACCTGCCGCGCCAGCTCGGCATGGCTCGCCCTGCCGTCGGCTTGAAGGATCGCCAGGATTTTGAGGTCAACGTCGTCGATCATTCGGTCTCATCTCCGTTCAACCGACGATATATCGACCAATCGAGTCCATCAAGCGGGATTCTTCGCCTTCCGGGATGGCTCTGCCTCGGGTCACCAGCAGGCGTCCAACCCTCGGCCTTCTCCCCCCCGAGCACCGCGAGCAGGGTCGGTCCGTGGTGCTACTCTCGCGAGCATGACCTGCAGCGCGAAGCCGCATGCGGAGAAGCCGTAGCGATGTGGGACTGGCTCCTAGAAGGCCTCATCGTCGATCGACGCGCGGGGCGACCGAGACCCCGAACCGATCGGGCGTGGCTCATCTTCTGGTGGGCACGGACGATCGCCCTCGCTTCCATGGCGCTCTTCCAGCTCGTCGCCTAGCGCCGACCCGGAGCCGCCGGAATCTCCCGATCCAAACCCAGGATTCTGGCGGGTAGCCATGAGCGAGGAGCGACACAAGCGCGGCTGGCTCGGGGATTTGGGCAGCTTCGCGATGATCGCCCTGCTCGCGGTCGCGGCCCTCGTGATCGGGAGCCTCCTCTGGGCCTGGTGCCACGCCTGGGGGGCTTCGGGACTGCCGGGCTACAACTGATCCGGCCTGACCCGACCCCCCACGACCGCTTGGGGCGGGCAGCTCGCGTTGGACCGCCTGGAGCTCCTCAGCGCTGTACGCGGGAGCCCTCGTCTGCCCGGTGCGCCGGGCGGCTCGGACCTGGGACCCTCGGCAGGGCTACAATTCGCAGCGCTGGGGCGCCTGCTCATGGGAGCGCGGGCCCTGGCCGACATACCAGCCTGCCCGCCAGAGGCTTAGGTCCGCCTCGCCCCCTCCCCGCCCCCACACAGCGCCGATGAGTTCGACCCGCCGACCCGGCCTCGGCGTCCTGCGCCGCCTGCGCCTGCGCGACGTGGTGCTGCTCAGCCTGCCGCCCTTCGTGGCCGCGCTCTACCTGCTCGGCGCGAGCGTCGGCGACTACCGGCAGCTGCGGCAGTTCGACGACTGGTGGTCGCAGACGGCTCGCGTCGATCGCTTCGCCTGGTGGCGGGTGCGCTCAGGTCTGCGGCTGCCGCGAGCCCATTCCCTGGACGCGAGCCTCACGGCCGAGGACCGCCAGCGCGCCCTGGTCGATCTGCGCGTCGATCGCGACGAGTTCGATCGGATGGCTTCGGATCCAGTCGGCCGCGCGGGCATGAGCGTCAAGGGCGAGCTCGTCGCGGGCAACTCGAGTCAGGAAGTCGAGGTGAAGCTGCGCGGCGACACGAGCGTGCACTGGACTGGGGAGAAGAAGAGCCTCGCGATCAAGAGCGACCGCGGCGAGATGTTCCACCAGAGCCGCGTCAACGTCTTCTCGGCGAAGGAAGTTCTCGCGCAGTTCGCGTCGAACTCGATGGCGGCGGATTTCGGGCTGCTCGCGCCGCCGACTGCGGTGGTGCCGGTGTTTTTGAACCAGCGCTTCGCCGGCATGTACCGATCGTTCGCGCCGCTCGACGAGACTTTCTTGCGCAACGCGGGTCGTGTGCCCGGGAACATTTTCCGCGGCGACACGGCGGAGCGTGGCGATTACTTCAAGG
>DATHET010000098.1:0-37308 GCA_035490315.1 Planctomycetota bacterium | reverse complement strand
GCCGCGAGAACGATCCGGTCGGCGAGTTTTCGCGCGGGATGCGGCAGAAAACCGCCCTGGCCTGCGCGATCCTCCCGCGGCCAAAGCTGCTCGTCCTCGACGAGCCCCTCGAAGGTCTGGACGCTCCGACCACGGCCATGGTCAAGGAGCTCCTGCGCGAATGGGCGCGGGCCGGCGGCTCCGTCCTGTACACGTCGCACCAGCTCGACGTCGTGGAGCGCGTCTGCGATCGCATGGCGATCCTGCACGCGGGCGAGCTCGTCGCGGAGGGCAGCCTGGACGAATTGCGCCAGCAGAGCGGAGCCAAGGCGAACGTGACGCTCGATCAGGTGTTCCGCGCCGTCACCCACGCCGAGGATCCGGCGCTGCAGGCGCGCCGAGTCCTGGGGCTGAAGGCTCCCTGACGCCGCAAGGCTTCGTTACGGCCGCAAGATCGTCAGCTCGCCCGGCTTGAGCCTGATCGGCACGCGCGCGATTTCCTTGCCTGCCTGGTAGAGCACCAGGCTCGTCGACGTGTCCTCGGTCGCGACGACTTCGCTGGCGCCCGATTGGATCGAGCAGCGCTCGGGCATCATCAGCATCGGCCCCTCGAACTGGATGATCTGCGTCGCCGTGCCCGCGGCATCGACGAAGGAAAACGCGTCCGCCGCCGGCGCCCCGGGACCCAGCTCCAACTTGATCGGGCAGCGCAGCGAGACCGGGATCTCCAGGTCGTCGAGCTTCGCGCCCTGCGGCGGCTGCCAGGCCATGATCAGGAAGATCTCCTCGCCGACGACCTGGATGCGCAATCGTTCGGGATCGATCATTCCCAGATCGAATTGGCCGCGCGCATCAGTCTCCTTCGAGCTCACGAAGTCCTGGTCGTCGGGATTCGTCTCGGAGACGCGGCCCATGGTCACGTTGATTCCCTCGAGGCTCGAGGACGACTTCGACACGAGGCGACCGGCGACGTGCACCAGCGAAGCCTTTCCGGGAAGCAAGAGGCGGGCGTCGCTCGTGCCGGCCGCGACGCCGCGCAGGATCGCATGGCGCATGGTGCTCGGATCGAGGGCCGCCAGGTCGTAGCTGCGATGGGTCAAGCCCGTGATCACGAAGGCTCCGTCGTTCGACGCCGGCGAGTCGCGGAAATCCGCGCCGCCGCGCAGCAGCCCCTCGATCGACACCTCCCGCGCCACCGCTGCCTCGCCGACGCGGCTGTAGATCGGGCCGAAGGGCGCTTCGTCGAGCACGGAGATCCGCGCGCCTGCGACCTGGTTGCCCTCGGCGTCGACGACGTGGCCGCGGATCGTCAAGGTGGAGCCCTCGAGCACCAGCGTGAACTCGCGCGGCAGCGGATCTTCGCGCAGCTCCTCGGCCGACGGCAGGACCACTTCGCAGGGTAAGTGGCCGAGCTTGACGGCGCGCAGGCGATCGCGCGGGTACTTCGCGCGCCACACGTCGTCGACGCCCTTGGCGAAGATGTCGCCGTGACCCTGGGCGTCGAGGTCGAAAGTGAAACGCCCGTCGGCAGCGGTGGTCCGGGTCAAGCCGCCGACGCCGACGTTCGCTCCCGCGACCGGCTGTCGATCGCCGTCGACCACGATTCCCTGCACGATCGCGGGACGTTTTTCGCGCGCCGCGAGCACGATCCTCAAGTCCGAGGCGTCGAGCGAGGGCGCGGCGATCGTCCCAGGCTTCCAGCCCGGCGCGCTGGCGAAGAGCTCGGCCTCGCAGGCCGGCGCGCGCTCGAGCTTGAAGCGCCCGTTCGCGTCCGTGACCGTCATGAAATTCTGGCGGTAGGCCCCGTCGAGCCGCCGCTCGAGCTTGCGCTTCACTGAATCCGCAAGGCGCAATTCGACCTCCGCGCCTTCGACCGTACGCTGCTCGGCATCGACGACGACGCCCGACAGCACCAGGCGCGGCGCGACGAAAATCGTGGCCTCGCGCGTCGTCGGCCCCGCGATGTAGGCCTTGTACACCGTGACCCAGCGCGGATCGTCGACCAGGACGTTGCTGCGCTCGCTCACGGACATCTCGAAGTACCCGAGCTCGTCGCTGGTCGATGGCTCGCCAGCCTGGACTTCGAGCTTGCGCCCGTGGGAACGCTCGTCGGATTCGCAGACGAGGCGCACGCCGCCGACGGGGCGGTTGTCGAGATCGAGCACGCGGCCGCGAACCAGCGTTGGAACCTGCGAATCCAGCACTGGATGCGGTGCAACGACCGCGGCCACGGACTCAGGTCGGCTCACGGATTCCCGCTCGCGCGCCTCACCAGGCTGAAGGCTGGGCTCCGTAGGCGTCGGCAGCGCTGCTTGAGCCGCTGCATGGACAGGCGCCGGGTCGGGAAGATTCGCTTCACGCCGGACGAGTTGGACTCCCGCGGCGAGCAGGCACACGGCGACGGCGAGCAGCGCCGCCAGTTTCACTTTGCTGTTCACGATCAAGGCTCCGAGCAGGGCGGTCGGCAGGCCCGACTTCGCGGTCATTGGGAGGATCCAGACCAGCCATGCCCCGCGATCGCCGTTGTGATCGCGATCGAGCCGCTGCCTGAGCAGCTCGAGCCCGCGAGCGAGCTTGGACTTCACGGTCTTCAGCGAGCTTCCCTCGCGTCGTGCGATCTCGCGCGGCATCAGGCCCTCGAAGTAGCGCGCGTAGAGCGCTGCCCGATAGGCCTCCGGCAAGGCGCGCAGGGCTTCGAGCAGCTTGCGCTGGCCTTCGATGCCGTCCTCGACCGCGTCCGGCGAGCTTTCGGGCCGCGCCGCGAAATGCTCGCGTTGCACGCGCCGATCGCGTTCGCGCAGATCCTGGCGGACGAAGTTGCGCATCACGCTCGCCATCCAACGGCGCAGCGTCGCCGGAGCGCCTGAACCCGCTAGCGCCGGTGGATGCTCCAAAGCCGCTACCCAGGCGCGCTGCACGAGGTCGTCGGCCGAATGCTCGTCGCGAACCAGCTGGCGCGCGAGGGCCTTCGCCCAGCCAGCCTGTGCCAGGAGATCATCGAGGGGCATGCGATCCGGCGGAGTCATGGTGGTCAGCGTCCAGGATGCCGCTGACCACCGATCGACCGCGGGATTTCAGTTTACTTTTGTCGGTACGGAGCCAGGGTCGATTCCGACACCCCCTCTCCCGCGCGCTGCGCGCGCGGGAGAGGGGGTGTCGGAATCGACCCTGCCTCCGTACCGACGAACGTGTCCCGATCAGAACTGCGCCGCTTCGGTCGAGCCCTGGAGCGCGGTGGTCGAGCATGCGCCCTTCGCCACGGCCTGGCTGACCGCGTCGAAGTAGCCGGTGCCGACTTCGCGCTGGTGCTTGGTCGCGGTGTAGCCGGCGGCTTCCGCCGCGAATTCGGCCTGTTGCAGCTCGACGTAGGCGGCCATGCCGCGATCGCGGTAGCCGCTGGCCAGCGCGAACATCGAATGATTCAAGGCGTGGAAGCCCGCGAGCGTCACGAACTGGAACTTGTATCCCATCGCGCCGAGCTCGCGCTGGAACTTCGCGATCGTCGCGTCGTCGAGCTTCTTCTTCCAGTTGAACGAAGGCGAGCAGTTGTAAGCGAGCAGCTTGCCGGGGAACTGCGCGTGCATCGCATCGGCGAAGCGCCGCGCTTCCGCGAGGTCGGGGTGGCTGGTCTCGCACCACACGAGGTCGGCGTAGGGCGCGTAAGCCAGACCGCGGGCAATCGCCGTTTCGATCCCTGGATTGATGCGGAAGAAGCCTTCGGCGGTGCGCTCGCCTGTCAGGAACGGACGATCGCGCTCGTCGACGTCCGAAGTGATCAACGTCGCCGCGTCCGCATCGGTGCGCGCGACCACCAGGGTCGGCACGCCGCACACGTCAGCCGCGAGCCGCGCCGCGTTCAGCGTGCGGATGAAGGACTGGGTCGGCACGAGCACTTTGCCGCCGAGGTGTCCGCACTTCTTCTCGCTGGCGAGCTGGTCCTCGAAGTGCACGCCGGCCGCGCCGGCTTCGATCATGCCCTTCATCAGCTCGAAAGCATTGAGCGGCCCGCCGAAGCCGGCTTCCGCGTCAGCGACGATCGGCGCGAACCAGTGCGTGTCGCCCGACTTCTCCATGTGCTGGATCTGGTCGGCGCGCTGCAGAGCCTGGTTGATGCGCTTGACGACCGCGGGCACCGAGTTCGCCGGGTACAGCGACTGGTCGGGATACATGTGACCGGAGAGGTTCGCGTCCGCCGCGACCTGCCAGCCCGAGAGATAGATCGCCTGCAAGCCGGCCTTGACCATCTGGATCGCCTGATTGCCGGTGAGGGCTCCGAGGGCGTGGACATAGTCCTGCGAGTGCAAGAGCGCCCACAAGCGCTCCGCTCCCAGGCGCGCCAGGGTGTACTCGATCTGCACCGAGCCGCGGAGACGCTCGACGTCCTCCGTCGAATAGTCGCGCACGATGCCTGCCCAGCGCTCGGGCAGGAGCGAAACGCGCGGCGGCGCCGCCGGCGCAGTCGCTATGGCGTTCTTGCCGTCGTGCCCGTTCTTTCCGTTTTCCCCAGGCTGGTAGCGATCGTTGTTCTTCATGAATTCAAGCGGTGGCGGTCACGAGGTATTCGTACAGAGGCAAAGTGAGGAACTCGGTGAACTCCGACGCGGTCGAGAGTTCGCCGAACAATTTGGCGGCGAGGCTCAGCCTGCCCGGAGCATGCTGGGCCTCGACGCCGGCATCCTTGAGCGCGGCCAGCTCCTCGGCGAGCACGCGGGTGAAAAGCGCGCGATCGACGAGCTCGCCGCTTTCCAGGCGAATTCCATGCCGAATCCACTGCCAGACCTGGGCGCGCGAGATCTCGGCCGTCGCGGCGTCTTCCATCAGGTCGTAGAGCGGAACGCAGCCGTTGCCCGAGAGCCAGGCGGCGAGGTACTGCACGCCGATGCGCACGTTCTTGCGCAGGCCGGCCATGGTCTTCGCGCCCTCGGGCACGGCGAGCAGGTCTTCCGCGCGAACGTGCACGTCCTCGCGCAGGCGCTGGAATTGATTCGGCCCCGGCATGGCGGCATCAAAGACTTCGCGGGCGATCGCGACCAGGCCCGGGTGCGCCACCCAGGTCCCGTCGTGCCCGTCGCCGACTTCGCGCTGCTTGTCCGCGCGCACCTTGGCCAGGGCCGCCTCGTTGCGCGCCGGATCGTTCTTGATCGGGATCTGCGCGGCCATGCCCCCCATCGCGTGGACGCCGCGGCGGTGGCAGGTCTGGATCAGAAGCTGGCTGTAGGCGCGCAGGAAGGGCTGCGTCATGCCGACCAGATCGCGATCGGGGAGCACCGAGTCCGCTCGATTGCGGAACTTCTTGATGAAGCTGAAAATGTAGTCCCAGCGGCCGCAATTCAGCCCGCTCGAGTGCTCGCGCAGCTCGAACAGGATCTCGTCCATCTCGAAGGCGGCGAGGATCGTCTCGATCAGGACTGTCGCGCGGATCGTGCCGCGGGGAATCCCTTGCGCAGCCTGAGCCGCGACGAATACCTCGTTCCACAGCCGCGCTTCCTGATGATTCTCGAGCTTCGGCAAGTAGAAATACGGACCGCTGCCGCGGGCCAGTTGCTCGCGCGCGCAGTGAAAAAAGAACAATCCGAAATCGAAAATCGACCCGGACATCGGCGCGCCGTCGATGAACACGTGGCGTTCGTCGAGGTGCCAGCCGCGCGGTCGCACCACGAGCGTCGCGATCGAATCGTTGAGTCGATAGCTCTTGCCGGTGCGCGGGTCGTCGAAGCGGATCGTGCGCCGAACCGCGTCGATCAGGTTCTGCTGGCCGGCGAGCTGGTTGGCGAAGGTCGGCGCGTTCGAGTCCTCGAAGTCCGCCATGAACACGTTCGCGCCGCTGTTCAAGGCGTTGATGATCATCTTGCGCTCGACGGGACCGGTGATCTCGACCCGTCGATCGCGCAGATCCGCCGGCGCGGAGGCCGCTTTCCACGGTGAATTCCGCGCGATCGCGGTCGAGTCGAGGAATCCCGGCAGCTCGCCGGCGTCGAGCCGCGCCTGGACCGCAGCGCGCCGCGCAAGAAGTTCCCGGCGCGCGGGGCGGAAGGCGCGCTCGAGTCGCGAAAGAAATTCCAGCGCCGCTGGAGTCAGGATCGAAGCCCCAAGCGCATCCAGCGGTGCGCGGATTTCGATACCGGGGGTCTGAAAAGTCTGCATGGGACGGGGCAGCGTTTGGCCCGTCGCCAGCAATCCGGCGCGCGACCGTCGAAGTGTGCCCCAGCCGACGTGACTTGCAAATCGAAGGCCGCGAATCCGTGCGCGCGGCTGCAGTCTGATCGTCGCACAGCGCTCCTTGGGGAATGGGAGTGGATTCGAAGGGTTCTGCCGAGCAAGCTGCGCTCGCGAGGGTGACGACCATGAAGAATCTGCACGATTGCCTGCCGATCGCGTCTGTGGCGAGGCGACGCTGCTTGCTCGCCCTGTTCGCAGCTGGCCTGCTCGGCTGCCGAGGTGCCGACACGCCGACGGCCACGACGGGATTGGCGAAGCCCGCGGTCGCTTCGAGCTTCGATGGCTCGAAGCCAGGAGATCAGCGCGACGTCGAGGGCATTCCCATGTGCTGGTGTCCGCCGGGGAGATTCCTGATGGGCAGTCCGCCGAGCGAGCCGGAGCGGCGGCCGGGCGAAGATCAGGTCGAGGTGAGACTGACCCATGGCTTCTGGATGTCGAAGCACGAGACGACACAGGGTCAGTGGAAACGGGTCATGGGAATGCTGCCCGGTCCCCTGACTGCGGAGCTCCCTGAAGGAGACGACTTCCCGGTGGGCAACGTCAATTTCGCCGAGACGGAAGACTTCTGCCGCAAGCTCACCGAATCAGCTCATCGATCCGACGCGCTCCCTCGCGATTGGGAGTTCCGCTTGCCGACGGAGGCCCAGTGGGAGTACGCATGCCGCGCCGGCACGACCACGGCCACGTCCTTCGGCGACAGCCTCAGCAGCACCCAGGCGAACTTCAAGGGCGCGCCTTACAACGGCGGCGAGCCCGGCCCTTCGCTCAACGGCGCCGCGAAAGTCGGCAGCTACCCCGCGAATGCATGGGGCCTCCATGACATGCACGGCAACATCTACGAATGGTGCCGCGACTGGTTCCACAACCAGCTCCCCGGCGGCACCGACCCCGACCTGCACGACGCGCGCTCGACAGCCACGCTGAATCAAACCCGCGACACCTCGCGCGCCCGCCGCGGCGGCTGCTGGGCCGACGAAGGCTGGCCCCTGCGCTCCGCCTTCCGATTGAGGTTCGAGCCCGAGCGCCGCTACGACCACATCGGCTTCCGGATCCTTGCCCTCGGTACCCGGTAAAGCACCGCCATCTTGAACACACGCGATACCGGCTCGGTTTTGCGTGGGTTCAAGATGGCGGTGGCCTACCAGGTGCCGGGTTTTACCGGGTGCCGCTGCGTCGCTTGAGCAGGAACACGAGCAGGCAGAGGATCGCGGCAAGGAAGGCGATGTTCACGCCGCGCGCGAAGGGCGGTGCACCTTCGGGCCAGATCTGTCCGAGGAGGACGACGACGTTCACGAGGATCAGCACGACGAGCAGGGAGCGGGAAATCATGGTTCTTGCGTGGCGGGACAAGATACCGCGATGACGGACTGGCCAACATTGCCTTGGCCGCCTCGAAGAAGATCGATGATGCGCGCGGCCGGGTGTCCTAAGGAGCCCGCATGTTCAAGAACATGCGAGAGAACTGGAAGCAACTGAAGAGCGCAGACCCCGGTCGACGATTCCAGGATCTCTACGAGACCCGCCAGAAAAAGCAGCGATCCAAGCTGGCTCGCGTGTTCACGCTGGCGATCGCCGTCGTGCTGATCATCGTGGGTCCGATCGCCGGGCTGATTCCAGGACCCGGCGGCATCGTGATCTTCGCGGTGGGCCTGGCCCTGCTGGCCGGCGAGTCGCGCATCGCAGCGAGAGCCATCGACAGGTGCGAGGAGAAGCTGCGCTCGTGGTGGCAGCATGCGCGCGCGAGCTGGAAGCGCTCCTGAACCGCCGTCTCAGCGGGTTCGAGAACTCCGGACGGCGATCCTCAAAGCTCCACGAGGTTCGGACCATCCGATCGCAGGCGAATCGGTGACGAGCGCACGATCTCGCCGTCCTTGAGCAGGACCACGGTCCGCGCCGCCGAGCTGGTCGAAAAAACACCCGAGCGTCCGTCGACCAGCCGCATCGTCGTGTAGGCATTCGTGCTGCCGCGCGCGATCACCATGAGGTCGATCGGCTTCCCGTCGCCATCGCGCACACCGACTTCGTCGGCGAGGACGTCCTTGGAGGAAACGAGAACTTCCAACGAGCAGCGCGTGTTGACCACGATCGAGCACGCAGCGGGATTCGCGAGCGCCGCGACGTCCAGCTCGAGCGGAACGATCTGCTCGGAGGTAAGCGTGATTTGCATCCCCGCGCGCGGCACGTCCTCGAATTCGAAGTGCCCATCCGCGTCGCTGATCGCGGTTTCGCGCGGCGCGCGAACCGTGACGTACACGCGGCCGCCGAAAACGCGCGAACGCACGCCGACCGCTTCCGCCGTCAATTCCACCTCGACACCAGCGACGGCCTCGCCGCTGTCGTCGACCACGCGGCCAGCAAGCTTCGGAATGAAATCCGCCGCCGGCATTTCCACGCGGACCGTGCCGTCGCCTGCGCGGAACTCCTCGGTCGTCGTGGCAAACAGAGTCTTCGGGTCCATCAGGCGCAAGCGGTAGCGCCGCTCGGTGAGACCGCCGATCTCGAAATGCCCTTGCTCGTCGGTGAGCACCCAATGCCAGAATGCGCTCGAAGGCGTCACCGGCATGTAGAAATCGTTGAAGTTGTCGCCGTCGGCCGCCGGCGCGCGGGCTTCGCTCTCGAGCGCCTGGGGAGGCACCGGCGCGCCGACCATGAGGTTCTCCGCGAAGGCCGGCATCTTGCCGATCGCGCCGATCGCGGTCGGGTCCGCGATCCAGACGCGGACACCCCCGAGGGGCCGATCTTTCGAGTCGACGACGATGCCGGCGAGCGAGAGCGCCAAACCAGGCAGGCGCACCTCGACCAGCTCCGGCCAGCCGCTGTCGCCTTCGCGCGGCTCGCGCGGACGCTCGACGCTTCCGGGCAGGTAGCCCGCCTTGATCGCGGTGATGCGATCCGAAGAAACCGCGCGGGCCAGCGTGATGCCGAATCGGCCTTCGGCATCGCTGGTGGTCGACGCGAGACCCAGGAACACGCGCGCCTCTGCGACGGGGCCGCCCTGCCCGTCGACGACGCGACCGCGAAGCGCGCCTGCGAGCGGGATCTTCGGCCGTTCCATCACGATGGAAATCGCCGTGTCCGCCATCGCAGGTTCCAAGACCTGGCTCGCGGCATAGCCTTCGAGCACGGCCCCGAGCATCGCTCCATCGAGCAGCGGTGCTCTAGGCAACTTGAATCTTCCGTCGACATCGCTGAGGGCACGCCAGGCGCGGCTGCTGCTCGCCTCGAGGCTGCTACCGAACCGCGCGCCGAACCCCGAAGGCAATTCGAGCGCGATGCGTGCTCCAGCTAACGGCGATCCGTTTGTGTCCTGGACCATTCCGCCGAGATCGACGCTCCGCGCGGCGACGACGATGGGCTCGAGCGCACTGCCCGCGGTCCACGAGCCCGAGCGCACGGTCACCCAGGCGTCGTCGGCCACGTCGAGCTCGCCCTGGGCGGCGCTGGTCTCGATCTCGAAGGTTCCACTGCCGCCGGTCGTCACGCTGCCTTCGCGCGCTCCGTTCCAACCGACGCGCAAGCCAGACAGCGCGAGCCCGTCGGGGCCCAGCAGGCGGCCGCGCACGCGCGACGCCGACTTCGCCTCGAGAGCCTTTGCGTCGACGGCTTCCTTCGCCGGCATGGGTATGGACTGGGCCCGTCGATCGCTGGGCACTGCTTCCGGTCCGGGATTCGCGGTGCCCAGGGCGCCAGGAGCGCCGGTCGCGAGCGGCGCCACGGAATCAGCGACGACCACGGGCTCCTTCGCTTGCTCCGCAGGCTTGTCGCGGAACGCGAGCGAAGCCACGAGCATGATCAGGACAAGCGCGACACCCGATGCGACGAGCTTTGCGTTCATGACGAGACCTCCGAATACGGCGAGCGAACCAGCGACGGGGACAGCGGCGAGCGACTCGGGCCTCGCTGCGAGTGGCAGCAGCGCGGCGAACCAGGTGCTGCGATCGCCATGCGCGCGATCGAGCCGCTCGCGAAGCAGCGCGTGGGCGCGAGTGATGCGACTGGTGACGGTCGCGAGAGGCAGACCCTCGCGCGTCGCGATCTCGGCCGGCTCGAGCTCGGCGAAGTAGCGCAGGAGCAGCGTGCTTCGATACGGCTCGTCCAAGGCGAGGACATGCTCGACGAGAGCGCGCTGGAGGTCCGCCCGCGCCGCGAGCTCGTCGGTGGAAACCAGGCGCTCGTTGCGAGCGCCGCGCGGCTCGACCGCCCGTCGAGCAAGCTCACGCCGCTGCCGCGTGTGCCGCGCGTTGTTCAAGGTTGTAGCGAGCCAGCTCGCCAGTCCGTGACGCTGCTCGGGCGGACGCGAAAGCGCGGCGACGAACGTGTCCTGGACAAGATCCTCCGCCGCATCCGGATCCGCGACGAGCCGCCGCGCGAGGGCTCGAACCCAATTGGCATGGGCGAGCAGAGTCTCGATCGAGATGTTGGAGCTGGTCCCCATCGTGTCAGCCTCCATGCACGCTCGAACTATGGAACTCCACGCAGGAAAGTGCTGGTACCCGGTAAAACACCACCATCCTGAACACTCCTCAAACCATTCAGGTTTGGAGAGTGTTCAGGATGGTGGTGTTTTACCGGGTACCGAGCGGGGTCCTAGACGTCGACCGCGGGCACGTACTCGGCCGAGGACTTCGGTTGGACCTGGCCGGTCGCCTTCACGTACATGTCGAACATCTTCTGTTCGATCGGGAATCGGTATTCGCCGCGCTTCAAGCGCCATCCCGCGATGCGCGCGAGCGAATTTCGCATCCACTCCGCGCCCTCGGTCACGTGCTTGTCGTAGATCGCCGCGGTGTTGTTGTAGCGCGTCCACGTGCGCCGAATGTCATCCGGCAGCGGCGTGTTGTGGGAGTTGTACTTGTATTCGAAGCACTGGCCCCACTCGTAGAAATCCTTCGGCGGGACGTAGCCCAGCTTGATCGCCGCGGCGAAATCCTCGGTGCCCGGAATCGGACGGAACGGATAGACCTCGGAGCCCGCGAGCGGATACGTGTGCTTGATCGACGCGGCGAGCTTGAGCGTCGCTTCCATCGATTCGCGAGTCTCTCCGGGATATCCAATGATCCAGAACGTCCCCGGAATGATGTTGCGCTTCGCCAGCGCCTCGATCGCCTTCGGGATGTTCTCGATGTCGATGAACTTCTTGATGCGCTCCTGCATCTCCTTCGTGCCGGCCTCGGCGCCGAGCCACAACAGGTGACACTTCGATTCCTCGAGCAGATCGAGCGACTGCTCCTTGTAGCGCATGATCGTTTCGATCTCGATCGTGCCGTTCCAGTGGATCGGAACCTTCAGCTCGATCAATTTCTCGCAAAAAGCGCGCGTGCGTTTCTCGGCGACGCCCCAGTTCGCGTCCTGGAAGCGCAGCACGTCGAATTTGAATCGCTGCTGCAGCTCGGCGATCTCTTCGGCGAGCTTGTCGCCCGCGATCGCTTTCCAGCGCCTGCCGGTGAGCGCCGGCGAGCAACAGAAAGTGCAGGGCTCGGGGCAACCGAAGCTCGAAAAGTGGCTGAAACCGCGCGGCGGGTTGTCGATGGTCCACTTGCCCGGCAGCGGAAACCTGTGGCGCACCTTGAGATGCGTGGGCTTGGTCTGCAGATCGGCGTATTTCTCGTACTCGAGCAGATGCCAAGGCACCGGTTGGAACTTGTCGAAGCCGACGACTTCGCGGTGCGCGGTGTAGGCGACTTCGCCGTCGCGCAGGATCGCGAGACCGGGCACGTTGGCGAGCGGCTCGCCGTTCGAGACGGCTTCGCACACGTCCATGAACGTCAGCTCTCCCTGACCGATTCCGACGGCGTCCGCGATGCCGCCCTTCAAGTACATCTCGGGCGTGACGCTCGGGAACCATCCGCCCCAGATGATCGGCAGCCGGGGATGGCGCTCGCGCACGGCCTTGGCGACGACGTATCCATCATAAACCTGGTAGCCCAGGATGCAGGAGCTCGCGAAGAGCAGCGCGCCCTCGCAGGCTTGCAGCACCTTCTCGATGTAGTTGGGCTCGACCATCGCGTCGATCATCACGACTTCGTAGCCGGCGGCGACCGGCCCGCTCGCGATCTGCAACAGCTCGAGCGGCAGAAGGTCGGCGGAGAAGATCTCGCCGCGCTTGGGATCGGCGCGGTGCGGCAGGAACAGGACGATTTTCTTGCGTGCTTGGATCACTGCGTCTGCTCCGTCAATTCGCTCCGACACCCGGGGCGTGGGGTGTCACGCCTGAAGTGCGATCGATCTCGATGTTGCGCGGCGCGGCCTTCTTGCCGCGCGACTTCGTGTACAGGTGGAAGAGCTTCTGCTCGAAAGGGAACGAGTAGTTGGCGTTCTTGAGCCGCCAGCCTGCGATCTCTTTCATCATTCCGCGTAAAGCCCCCGAGCCTTCGTTCGCGAGACCGTCGTAGAACGTCGAGGTCACGCCGTAGCGCTTCCAGAGCTGGAAGACGTCCATCGGCAGGCGGATGTCGTCGATCGTGAGCTTGTACTCGAGGCAGGCGCCCCATTGCTCGAGGGTCTGCGGCGGGTGGTAGCCCAGCTTGAGCGACAGGTCGTAGTCCTCGGTGCCCGGGATCGGCCGGAAGGGGAAGATGTCCGAAGCCGAGCGCGGGAAGGCGTACTTCATCGCCGCGGCGAGACGGATCGTTTCCAGCATCGATTCGCGCGATTCGCCGGGGTATCCGATGATCCACGAGCAGCCCGATTGGATGCCGCGCGAGAACAATTTCGTCAGCGCGATCTCGATGTCGGGGATGGCGATCTGCTTCTTGATGCGATCCTGTTGATCCTTCGAGCCCGCTTCCGCGCCGAGCGCCGCCATGTGCATCTTCGAGGCCGCGACCAGGTCCATCGAAGCTTCCTTGTAGCGCGCGATGGTCTCGATCTCGTAGGTCGCGTTCCACCAGAAGGGCGAGCCGGCCTTGATCAGCTCCGTGCAGAACTCGTTGGAGCGCTTCTCGGCCACGCCGAAATTCGCATCCTGGAAGCGCAGCACGTTGAACTTGAAGCGGTCCTGCGCAGCGAGCACGCGCTCGGCGAGCTGCTTGCCCGGAATCGCCTTCCATCGCCGGTCGGTGACCATCGGCGAGCAGCAGAAGGTGCAGGGCTCGGGGCAACCGTAACTGGAGTAGTAGCTGAATCCGCGCACCGGCATGTCGGCCGGCATGTCCCACGGATCGGGATAGCGGTGGCGCACTTTCATGCGACCGGTCTCGTTCTGGCGCTCGACGTAGCGCTCGAATTCGAGCAGGTGCCAGGGCACGTCGGGGATCTGGTCGAAGCCGACCACCGCGCGGTGCGCTGTCATATGGAGTCGCCCGTCGCGCCACAGAGCGAGCCCCGCGACCGTCGCGAGGTCGACCCCGCTCTCCAAGGCCTGCACGACTTCCCAGAAGGTGATCTCGCCCTGGCCCAGGCCCACCGCGTCGGCGATGTTCTCCTTGAAATACAGCTCCGGCATGACGCTCGGGAACCATCCGCCCCAGATGATCGGCAGCTTAGGGAAGCGCGCGCGGACCATGCGGGCCACCTCGGCGCCGTGGGTGATCTGGTAGCCCAGGATGCACGAGCTGGCGAAGAGCAGAGCGCCCTCGCAGGCTTCGAGAATGCGCTTCTCGTAGTCGTCGTGGATCATCGCGTCGATCAGCACGATCTCGTACCCCTCGCGGTCGGGGATCGCCGCGATCTGCAAGAGCTCCAGCGGCGTCAAGTCGGCCGACACGCGCACGCCCTGGGCAGGGTCGGCGCGGTGCGGCAGGAACAGGACGAGACGGCGCTTCTGGCGCTGGATCATGGATGCGAGCAGGGTGCGGATCGAGGTCGGAGCGCCGGGTTCGAGCGCCACACTCTACCGCGCACGGAAGGACCGTGCGGGGGGAGGGAATGGCGCTTCTGCCCTCCTATCGACAGCCCTGGTAGGGACGCTGACCAAGGAGATGGAGCCCAGGCCATTCCAGTGTACCCGACGGCCCTGGCCTGCCCTCTGACGGTTGGGCCATCTGCCCGCGGAACCTGAGCCGGACCGTCACGGCCCCACGACGTACCTCAAGCCGTTCGACAAGCTCGTACTGTTGGGCGACGCGAGGCCGGGATCTCGGCCCCAGGCCTGCATGCAGACCGTCGCGCCCGTGACCGCCAAGGCCGGGTCAGGATTGCTGCCGGCGGCACCCGCGGCGAAGGCATTCATGTCCAGGCCATAGCTTCCCGAGCAATCGAGCGCCGGCAACGAGGATCCGCCCGCGCTGCCCCCGGGCGTCCGGCGCACCGGAACAGCGAGGCAAAGCGTTCCGCCTTGGAACGGCAGCGAAGCCTCGCCAGCCAGGCTGTAGAGCAGGAGGCCAGCCCTCTGGTTGAGTTCATTACGGGCCGTGACCACGAATCCAGAAGTCGCCGATGCACTGGCGACGCCCGCAGACGTCATGGCCGGCATGCAACCCTGCGAGTTGGTCTTCGCGACGCAGTAGTCGCGCGGCAGATCGCGGATGTCGATCGCGAGCATCAGCGCGTCGTCTGCCTGGTAGGTCCCCGTCATCCCACCCAACACGAGTTGATTGCCTTCCGCGAGCACGAACCCGCGGCCGAAGTACTCGTTCCCACTGGGCACCGATAGGTCGAATTCGTGATGCCAGTTGAGCGTGCTGGTCGAATCGAACTGCAGCAGCGTCGCGTACCCGTTGAGAATCTGAGGAGTCACGCGCTCTGTGCCGCTTCCTCCGACCCAAACCTGGCCGGCGCTGCCGAGAATGAGTCCCGAGGGAGCCATGAACTGGTCGCCCGGCGGTTTGTGCCAGTACCGGAGCAGCGGAGTGCCGGAAGGCGAGTAGTGGACGACATTGATGTAGTAGCGATTGTTGAAATAAATCCCCCCGGTCCCCCACACGCTGCCGTCAGCGGCCACCGCGATATGCTCGACCGAGTTGGAGCCCGTTTCCGGGTGATGGAACAGCTGGCTCCAGAGCGGAGTGCCGTTCGTGTCGTAGCGAGCAACCAGCGAGGAACTCCATAAATTCGCCACGGGCTCGATCTCGCCGCCGGCAAGGATGTCCCCGTTCGGAGCGGTCGTGACGCACCAACCCGTCGAACGGCCGCCGCTCTGCGAACGCGACCACAGGAGCTGGCCGCTGGGACTGAGCTTTGCCAATCCCAGATGGATCTCGGATGTCGTCGGGTGACAGAATCGGCCGGCGATCACGATCTTCCCCGCGGGATCAAGAACGATCCCGCTAGGAAAATCGATACCACCGAGCGGACCTTGGATCGACGTTGCCCACTGCTGCACGCCTGCCTGCGTCCAGTACATGACGCGCATCGCCATGTCGGATGCCTGATCGTAGCCGGCGACGTACACGCCGCCACCCGGCGCAGCGATCAGCTTCACAAGTCCCTCCCCGCCGGGCGAAACTCGGTTCCACACCAGCGCGCCGGCAGGGTTGAGCGCGAACAAATTGTGGGTGTAGTTGCCGAGATTCGCGCCGACGTACACGATCCCTTGCGCGCCCACCACGATCGACTTCGGGATCATGTTGTTGCCGGCGGGCACCCGAGTCGACCAGACCTTTTGTCCAGCCGCGTCCCAGCGGACGACGTCGATTGCTCTCGCGAGCCAGAATGGCGGTGTGCCGGGCATCCACTCGCTGACGTGGCAGGCACACACGACTCCGCCACCAGGCACGGCCGCGACAGCGTCGACTTCGGTCTTCTGTTGAGGAATGGCTGCTCCGTCGTAGGTGTCGCTCCACGCAACACTCACTTGCGCAGGGAGCGCGGCGGCCAGGGCGACCACGGTTGAAACACAAAGTCCGAGGCGTGCGAGCATGATCAACCTCCCGAAGTTGTTGGTTGCGTGCAACGGCGGATGGAGGGACCTCGAGGCACCTGCCTCCTGTCCCCCTCCAGACGAAGGTAGCACTCCGCACTGACTTCGGAGGCAACTGCCGCAGCCCCCGAGGGAAGGCGACTCTGGGGGCTCTCGGAATCCGGGCCACGCGAGCGAGCAACACCGGGTGCGGCGTCAGGGCACTCCAATCTCCTCGAGCCGCTCCTTCCGTCTATACTCGACGAGGTCACGTCCCGCGCCGCAGCGCCGTTTCGCGAGCACTGCTGGCAACGACTCGTTCGCAGTGAATCGGAGGATTTCCGCCATGGCAATTCAATTGGAGGCCTTCGCTCGACTCGGTCGGAGCGCGCTGCTCTGCCTGCTTTCGCTGTCCTTGGCGGCCTCGGCCTTCGCGACCCCCGGCGACCTCTTCGTCACGAGCGACGTCGTGGATCAGGTGCGCAGGTACACCGGCAATACCGGCGCGTTCCAGAACGTGTTCTGCCCCTCGAACGCCGCGGTCGGCCAGCTCGGGATCCACTTCGGCTTCACGAACAACCGCGTCCTCGTCGGCCACTTCAGCGGCGGAGTCGAGGAGTTCAACGCCACGACCGGCGCGTACATCAAGACCTACAACGCGGGCGGAGGCACGCAGTGGGCGGGACTCTACGGGCCGAACGGGAACGTGCTCATCGGCGACTGGAACACCAATGACGTGCGCGAATACGACTCGACGACGGGCGCGTACGTGCAGACGCTGACCGCGGTCAACACGCCGGCGGACATGCGCATCGGGCCGAACGGGAACCTTTTCATCTGCGGCTACGCGAGCGGCTTCGTCCTCGAAGTGAACGCGAGCAACGGCGCCTTCGTGAGCCAATGGAGCCAGCCGGCCACGTCGCAATCGAACGACATCGCGTTCAATCCCAACGGCGAGATCCTGGTCACGGCGATGATGACGAACGTCGTCTACCGCTACGACAGCGCGCACGCTCTGCTCGGGAGCTTCGCGGGCACGGGCTGGAATCGGCCGCACGGCATCGAGTTCAGCCCGTTCAGCGGCAACGTGCTCGTCGTCGACGGGATCACCTGCCAGGTGCATGAATTCGATCCGACCAACTACGTCGAATTGAATGCGGCTTTCCTCACTCCGCCTCCCGGTGAAAAGATCATCGACCTCGACTTCGCTCACAATCTGCCCGTGCTCGTGTACTGCACGTCGAAGGTCAACAGCCTCGGATGTCTGCCGGTGCTCGACGCGACGGGCAGCGCGAGCGCCAGCGCCGGCTCTGGTTTCTCCTTGGTCACGAGGAACGTGATCAACAACAAGCCGGGCTTGTACCTCTACACCAACGCGGGCCAGGCCGCGGTGCCCTTCAGCGGAGGAGTGCGCTGCGTCAACACGCCGGTGCGGCGCAGCGTGGCGATGGGTTCGGGCGGCAATTCTCCGCCGAACGATTGCTCAGGCGTCTACCTGCTCGACATGAACGCCTTCGCGGTCGGCTCGCTCGGCGGAATACCGGCGCCTTTCCTGACCGTTCCCGGCACTGTGGTCGATGCTCAGTGCTGGGGTCGCGACAATGGCTTCTCGCCTCCGAACAACGCGACCTTGTCGGGCGGCCTTGAGTACACCGTCGGGCCCTGATCCGACCAGCGGAGGCGTAACTCGGAGTCGGTGCGGCAGGCCCGCACGAAACCGGAGCCGCGAGGCGGCATAGGCTCAGGGCTGTCATATCTCCGATCGCAGCCTCTCGCGCCAGCGTGCGAGGCGGGGCGGGCAATGCGCGAGCTGCTTGGCGAGACAGCGCATTTCGTCTACAACCTTCGCCCGCCGAACCAGCCGGCGAGCCCAATCCCATGACGAAAACCATGTCGAAGATCAAGGTGGCCAACCCTCTCGTCGAGCTCGACGGCGACGAGATGACTCGCATCATCTGGAAGGAGATCCGCGAGCGCCTGATCCTTCCTTACCTCGACGTCGAGCTGAAGTACTTCGACCTCGGGATCGAGCACCGCGACATCACCAACGACCAGGTCACCTCCGACTCGGCCAACGCCATCCGCAAGTACGGCGTGGGCGTGAAGTGCGCGACGATCACTCCCGACGAAGCGCGCGTCAAGGAATTCGGCCTGAAGCAGATGTGGAAGTCGCCCAACGGGACGGTGCGCAACATCATCGACGGCACGATCTTCCGCGAGCCGATCCTGTGCCGCAACGTGCCGCGTCTGGTGCCGGGCTGGACCAAGCCGATCGTCGTCGGCCGCCACGCTTTCGGCGATCAGTACCGCGCCACGGATTTCAGGACCAGCGGCCCGGGCAAGCTGACGATCACGTTCACGCCCGCGAACGGCAAGCCCGAGACCCGCGAAGTGTTCGACTTCAAGGACTCCGGCATCGCGATGGCCATGTACAACACCGACGAGTCGATCCGCGGCTTCGCGCGCTCGTCGATGAACTACGCGCTGGCCCGCGGATATCCGCTGTATCTCTCGACGAAGAACACGATCCTCAAGGCCTACGACGGCCGCTTCAAGGACCTGTTCCAGGAGATCTTCGACAAGGAATTCGCGGGCAAGTTCAAGCAGAAGGGCCTGACTTACGAGCACCGCCTGATCGACGACATGGTCGCCGCGGCCTTGAAGTGGTCCGGCGGATTCGTGTGGGCCTGCAAGAACTACGACGGCGACGTGCAGTCGGACACGGTCGCGCAGGGCTACGGATCGCTGGGCTTGATGACTTCCGTGCTCCTGTCGCCGGACGGCAAGGCCGTCGAAGCGGAGGCGGCTCACGGAACCGTGACGCGCCATTACCGCGAGCACCAGGCCGGGCGCGAGACCTCGACCAATCCGATCGCGTCCATCTTCGCCTGGACCCGCGGGCTCGCCTGGCGCGCGCGCTTCGACAAGACGCCCGACGTCGAGAGGTTCGCGCTGACGCTCGAGAAGGTCTGCATCGACACGGTCGAGAGCGGGCACATGACCAAGGACCTGGCGATCCTGATCGGGCCGAAGCAGGCCGCGCTGTCGACCAACTCATTCCTGGACAAGATCGACGAAAACCTGCGCCGGGCACTCGAGGGTTGAAACGCGGGGGGTCGACTCCCCGCAGATTCTGGAACTTGACTCGATTCCGGGCTCGGGGCGCGCCGAAAACGCGTCCATGAAGCCTCCTCCCCTTCCCGACCTCACCGCCACCGCATGGCAGCGCGAGCTGCTGGCGCGCAGCGGAATCCCCGGCAGCTCACTCCCCCGCCACGTCGTCACCGCCGCGCGTCTACCGCAGCTCGACAGCAGCGGAGAACAGATCGACGCGAAAGATTGGATCGAGCCGCGGACGGATCTGGCGCTCGGAATTTCGCTCGCCGTCGCGGTGATCGCCACCCTGTTCCTGGTGGTCATGATCTACCCCATCGTCATCGGGGCCGTGTTCCTCGCCGTCGAGTACTTCACGATCCGCCGCGCGAAGACGATCCTGAAGGGCTCGGCGCTGCGCGTGGGACCGACGCAGTTCCCGCAGATCCACGAATGCGCCGCGACCTTCGCCAAGCGGCTTTCGCTGGAGGAGATTCCCGAGGTGTACGTGATCGACGCCGGCGAAGTGAACGGCTTCGCGCTGCGTCTCGGCCGCAAGAACGGGATCTTCCTCACCGACGAAGCGGTCGCGGCTTGCCTCGAAGGACGCAGCACCGGTGCGCTCTCGTTCGTGATCGCGCATGAAATGGCGCACATCGCGCTCGGGCACCAGCGCTGGTGGCGTAGGACGCTGCGCAAGCTGCACTGGCTTTCGCGCCTGGACGAATGCAGCGCCGACAACGTGGCCTGCGAGCTGGTCGGATCGAGCGAGGCCGCGCAGGATGGCGTGCTGCTGCTCGTCGCCGGACCGCGGCTGCTTTCCTTCGTCGACCGCGAAGCGGCCCGAAAGCAGGCGGCGGGAGTCGCCGAGGACAAGGCCACTGGCCGCGCCGAGCGCTCGCTGACCCACCCGCTGGCGATGCACCGCCTCGATCGCGTGGCGAAGCGCTTCTCCGCGAAGGGCGTGCGCCGAGCGGCCTGAGCGGCGAGCGCCGCGATCGGATACCGTGCGCGCGATGAACGCATCGCGCATCTCGCTCTTGGCGACCGGCGCGGCCGTGCTAGGCCTCGTGGGACTGATCTACACCGGGAGTCTCCTCGGCACGGGTCCGGTCTCGATCGGCCTGCAGGCCGCGGCGGCCCTGCTGATGATCTGGGCGCGAATCGTCTTCGGAATGCGCAGCTTTCACGCCGCTGCTGACACGACGTCGGGCGAGCTGGTAACGCGCGGCCCCTACGCCCTGGTGCGCAATCCGATCTATGCCGCGGTGATCCTGTTCACCTGGGCTGGAGTCGCGGTCCACTTCTCCCTGCAGAGCGCGCTGCTCGGCCTGGTCGTTCTCGGCGGCATGCTGACGCGCATCCTGATCGAGGAGCGCTTCCTGCGCAGCCGCTACAGCGAGTACGGGCAGTACGCCCAGCGCGTCAAGCGCCTCGTGCCCTTCGTCTTCTGAGCTAAGAATCGTCGGCCGCTGCAAGCCGTGCGGCGGATCGCGACGTAGGAAGGCTGCATGAAGCGCGGATTGCTCGGCGCCAGTCTGGTGTGCGCGGCGGTGTCAGGCTGGGCCTGGCTCCAGGTGGACGGATCCATGGTGGTCGCGCCTGCGCTCGCGAGCCCTGCGCCCGCGCAAGCCATGCTTGCCAGCGTCTCCCTCGAGGATTCGGGCGCGGTGATGCGCGAGCCCCAGGCCCTGCCGCCCGCGGAAACCCTGCTCGGGCCACTGCTGCCCGCCGCGGCGGATGCAGCGAACGCCGAGGCCCCTTCGCTCTCACCCGAAGCGGCCGAGCGCATCGCGCGCAGCTATTTCCGGGCCTTCGTGGACGTCGAGGAACTCGAGCGCGCCCTGCCCGCGGAGAGTGAATCCGATCCGCGCACGCCGGAGCGATTCCCCGGATACTTCGCCGCGCGCGCCCGGCGCGACGAGCTCAGCATGCAGCTCACGCAGATCCAACCGCCCGGCCCCGAGGAAGCCCTGCCGATCCTCGATCTGCGCGCGGAGGGCCGCCATTTCGAGCGCGCCTACCGCAACTGGTCGCGCGAGGATCTGCTGGTCGAGCACTGGCGCATTTCGCGCGCGGCCCACGCCGAATCCTTCCGTCTGCTCGCCGATCGATTGAAGAACGGACCGTACGAGGCCAAGGCCCTCGAGCAGTCGTTCGCGCTCGGGTGAAGCTCGCCTTCCCTGACCCGCTCGGTGCGAGTGGTCGACATCGGCAACGGCAACTTCGAGCAGCGCACGGTGGTTCTGACCGAGCTCGAAGCGCCTTGGATCTTCGCCGCCCAGCGCCACCTCGAATGGTTTGCGACGCGGCTCTAGGAGCGCTCGAGGCACCGCTCCGCGGCCGAGGTCGAGCGGCTGGCGACGAGCAGGATCCGCCGCGTGTTCCTCGCCCCTCGAGTCTTTTCGCCGCGAATCGGTGGTACCGGGTATGGACGGGATCCTCCGATCCGGAGACGGTCAAAGGAATGGCTGAGGGATATTCTGTGAGCCCATTTGGCGTGGAAGAGCTCGAGCGAATCCGCGAGGAAATCCGCGTTTCCATCGACCACGCGCGCGAGCAGCTCGAGCAGGTCGAGCGCCTGCTCATCGCCGCCAAGCTCTACGAGCGTTCGTTGGAACGCGCGCCAGCGGTCCAGCCCGGGCTGCCGACCACGCAGCCCAAGCAGCTGTCTTAGACCGCGGCCGCACCGGAGACTGCCCCGCATGGCTGTGCTCGGCCCGCGGACAACGCCCTCCACGGCGACGGCAGCCCGAAAACTCGTGGGCGATGCCCGGACTGGAGCCTCGCGCCCCTAAGTCGCTCGAGGCAGCAGCTTTCCGCGCCTCTGCACAGCGATGCGCGGCAGTACCCCTCGGGGTCCCGGCGGTGTGCGCGGGCGGCTGCCCGACGACATGATTTAGGCTTCTGTTAGGGTATGTGCTCCGGGGAGGGTGGCCCTGGTTCGCCATGTACATCCCTCTGCGCGTTCACGGCCATCACTCCCTGCTCACCGGCGTCGACTCGCCGGCGGCGCTGCTCGCTCGCGCGCGGGAGCTCCGGCTGCCGGCCCTGGCCTTGTGCGATGTCGACACCCTCTCCGGCCTGGTCGATTTCCTGCAGGCCGCCGAACGCCAGCGCGCGCAGGATCCCAAGCACGCCGTGCGCGCGATCGTCGGCGCGGAGATCTCCGATCCTTCGGGCGGCGAGGGACGCGTCGTCCTGCTGGTCGCCAGCGAGCGCGGCTACGCCAACCTGTGCCGCGTGATCACCGCGCGCCATCTCGGGCCGGGCCTGGGTCGCGAAGGCGCGCTGATCGGCGACGACGCGCGCGAGCGCGGAGCCGGAGAATTTCGCCGCGTCGACGCGCTGGTGCGCTGGCAGGAAGGCCTGTTCTTCCTGGTCGATCATCCGCGTCTGTTGATCGAGCTGCACGGACGCATTCCGGCGCGTCAATTGTTCGCCGCGGTCTCGCCGGCGGCGATCCTGCTCGCTCGGCGTCGCGCTGCCCCCGAGGAGCCGGCCGCCATCACGCGCAACACCCATCTCGCGCCGCTGCCAGCGCTGCGCCGAGGAGCCGCGCGCGAAGAAGAGGAGTCCGACGACGCGGTCGACTTCGACGTGCCGAAGACGCCGCCGCCGCAGGCGCCGTGCAGCGCGCTCGAGCTGATCGATGCCGCGCGCGCCGTGGGCTGCGCGCTGATCGCGGCGCCGGACGTGTACTACGCGCGAGCGCAAGGCCGCGCGAACCACGCGGTGCGCGCGGCGATCAAGCACAACGCCTTGATCCACGATCTGCCGTCTGCGTGGCTCGCGCGCGAGCCCGCGCACCTGGCGAGCTTCGAGGAGCTGGCGCCTCTGTACGCCGAGATTCCCGACGTCGCCGGTCCCTGGCCGGTGGAATCGGCCGCGAGCTCGAATTCGCCCGCGCCGCTCCTGCGTACGCGCGCCCTCGCCAGCCACTGCGACTGGCGGCCCTCACTCGGCGGCGTCGTCTTCCCGAAAATCGAGCTGGGCCGCGAGGAAACCGCGTATTCGCGCCTGTGCTCGCTGGCTTTCGACGGCGCGCGCGTGCGCTACAGGCCGCTCAAGCCCGAAGTCGTGCGCAGGCTCGACTACGAGCTCGCCGCGATCGAAAGCCTCGGTTTTTCGCCGTATTTCCTGCTGGTCAACCAGATCGCCGAGTTCGCGCGCTCGCGCTCGATTCCCTGCGTCGGCCGCGGCTCGGCGGCGGACAGCCTGGTCTCCTACTGCCTGCATCTGACCGACGCCGATCCGCTGCGCTACCGCCTGCCCTTCGAGCGCTTCCTCAATCCGACGCGCAAGGACCGCCCCGACATCGACCTCGACTTCTGCTGGCGGCGGCGCGACGAAGTGTTGGAGTTCGTGTACCAGGCGTTCGGAGCCCAGCGCACGGCGATGATCTGCACGCTGACGACCTTCGGCCTGCGCGCCGCGTTCCGCGAAGCCGCGCTGGTGCACGGCCTGCCGCCGGCGGAGATCAATCGCTGGTCGCGGCGCCTGCCCTGGCATCCGCCCTCGAGCGACGAGCCGATGCTCGAGCGCGAGGGCGCGGCGGACCTGCCCGCGGACCTGGCGAAAAACCTGCTGGTGGCGGCCTTGCTCTCGGTGCCCGAATGCCGCCGCTTCCCGCTGTCGGATCCGCGCTGGCAGATGGCCTTGCGCGAAGGCGCGCGCCTGTTCGCCACGCCGCGCCACCACGGCGTGCACCCCGGCGGCGTGGTCGTCGCGCCGCACGAGATCACCGATTTCGTCGCCTGCCAGCGCGCGAGGAAAGGCGTGGTCGTGACCCAGCTCGACAAGGACGCGATCGAAGCCGTCGGCCTGGTCAAGATGGATCTGCTCGGCAACCGCGCGCTGACCGTGCTCGACGATTGCTTGAAAGCCTTGAAAGCGCGCGGCATCGAGCTCGATCTGTCGAGCATCCCTGAAGACGACGAAGCCACGGCGAAGCTCCTGCGCAGCGGCCGCACCTTGGCCTGCTTCCAGGTCGAATCGCCCGGCATGCGCCATCTCCTGCAGCAGATCGGCTCGCACTGCATGGACGACGTGATCCAGGCCGTCGCGTTGATCCGCCCCGGCCCCGCGAGCTCAGGGATGAAGGACGCTTTCGTGCGCCGTTTCCGCGGCCTGGAAAAACCCCACGCGCCCCATCCGTCGCTGACCGATCTGTTGTGGGACACCCAGGGCGTGATGCTGTACCAGGAAGACGTGATGCAGGTCGCGGCGCGCCTGGCGGGCATGGACCTGGCGCAAGCCGATCGCTTGCGGCGCGCCTTGCAGAAGCACCGCGGCGTGGAGCTCGACGAATTGCGCGCGCGTTTTTTCGCCGGCGCGAAGGACAACGGCGTCGCCGAAAAAGACACCGCGCGCGTGTGGGAATTGATCTCCAATTTCGCTTCCTTCGGATTCTGCAAGGCCCACGCGGTGACCTACGGCCGCATCGCGTACCGCGCCGTGTACTTGAAAGCCCACCATCCCGCGCTGTACCTCGCGGCCTTCCTCGCCAGCGACACCGGGTATTACGAGCGGCGCGTCTACGTCGAGGAAGCACGCCGCCTGGGCGTGCCGATCCTCGGTCCCGACGTCAACAAGAGCGCGCTGGAGCACGCGATCGAATGGAACGACACCACGCCGTGCCTGCGCACCGGTCTCGGCGAGGTGAAAGGCCTGGGCAGCGCGACTCTGCAGCGGCTCTTCGAGCAGCGCGCGCGCCAAGGCGCCTTCCTGTCGCTGCCCGATTTCCTGGAGCGTACGCGCGCGCAGAACGACGAGTGCTCGCAATTGATCCAATGCGGCGCCTTCGATTCCTTCGATCGCACGCGGCCTGAATTGATGTGGCGGTTGCACCTGTTGCACACGCCGCAGCAGCGCGTCCCGCGCAGCGCGGAGCTCTCGTCCCGCGAGCTCTCGGCCTGCCGCGCCACGCCGAGCTCGCGCGATCAGGACGTCGTCGCCGCCGCGCGCGCGCGCACCGGCGGCTGGTCGGCCACCAATCTGGGCCTCGGCGCGGTGCGACTCGCGCGCGGAGAATCCGCCAGCCTTTTCGCGGCTCCCGAGGTCGGCGCACCGGCCCTGCCCGCTCTGCGCGACCTCGGCCCGACCGAACGCGGCCTGGTCGAGCATTCGATCCTGGGCTTCGCCATCCGCGCCCATCCGACGGTGCTTTTTCCCTGCGCCGGCGAAACACGCCGCGCCCAGGCGCGCCAGATCGCTCCGCCGCGCAAGGCCTGCGCGCAGATCGCGGACTTCGTGCACGGCCGGATTTCCCTGTGCGGCTGGCTTTCCGCTTCGCGCCGCACGCGCACTTCGCGCGGCGAATGGATGCGCTTCTTGACGCTGGAGGACGAGAGCGGGATCGCCGAAGTCGTGGTCTTTCCCGACGTCTACACGCGCGACGGACACCTGCTGGTCGATCAAGGCCCGTTCCTGATCAGCGGGCTCGCGGAAGATCAGATGGGCGCGGTGACCTTGCACGCGGAACGCATCTGGTAGGGTCCCCGCAGGCCAGCGAGCCTTGCGCCGGCAACCTGGCGCCCTGCTCGATTTCCCGCGCGCGAGGATCGGTGGTGGAATACCGCTCATGTTCGCCATCGATCGCCGCGAGGACCTGGACTTCGAGCTCGCCGATCTACCGCGCTGCGAGGCGCCCAGGCGCGTGCTCGTCGCCGATCCGGAGCACTTCGATCTCGAGTACGCGATCAATCCGCACATGCGCGACGAGCGCGGCGAGTTGCACCGCGTCGACAAGCAGCTCGCGCGCGCGCAATGGCAGGCCTGGGTCGATGCCTTGCGAGCCAGCGGGCTCGAGGTCGAGGTGCTCGCTTCCCTCGCCGGCCAGCCCGATCTCGTGTTCTGCGCCAACCAGGCCTTGCCGATCGCGCGCGACGTCGCTCCCGACGGCGTGGCGCGCGTCGTGCCTTCTCGCATGGCCCACGCCGAGCGCAGCGGCGAGGTCGATCACGTCGTCGCGGCTCTCGGGCGCATGGGGTATCGCGTCGATCCTCCGGCGAAGTCGTCGCCGATCGAAGGCATGGGCGACGGTCTGTGGCATCCCGGCCGGCGCTTGCTGTGGGCCGGCGTCGGTCCGCGCTCGTCGCGCGCGGCGTGGCAGGAGCTGGCGGCGCGTTATCGCGTGCCGACGCTGCTGCTCGAGCTCGCCGATCCGCACTTTTATCACCTCGACACGGCGCTGGCGCTACTCTCGGAAGACACTTGCCTGTGGACGCCGCACGCGCTGAGCAAGCGCAGTCAAGCGCTGGTCCACGCCATGTTTCCGCGCGCGATCGAAGCTGACGGACACGAAGCGCGCCGCTACCTCGCCTGCAATGCGTTTTGCGCCGACGGGAAGACGGTGTTCATCGATGCAGGCGCGGAAAAAACCGCGGGCAAGCTCGAAGCAGCGAAGTTCGCGGTGGTGCGCCTCGACTCCAGCGAGTTCCTGAAATCCGGCGGCTCGCTGTTCTGCATGAAGCTGCTGCACGGGCCGGTTTGAGCGGGAAGAAACGCTATCCTCGGCAGTCCCCATCGCTTCTCGACACGCCATGGATTCCAAACCGTCGCGCTCCCTGACGAAGCTTGGGCTGATCGCCCTCGCCGCGCTCGCGCTGATCGCGCTCGTCGCGTGGTTCCTGCGCCGTGATGACGCGAGCGCCGCACAATCCGAAACGGTCAGCGATTCGATCCCGAAGGCCGCGGTTGCTCCAACGTCGATCGCGACGGTCGATGCGCCCGACTCTCCGGGCACAGGCGAACGCAGCGCGATCGAGAACAACGCTCCCACCGGCCAAGCACCGGTCGCCCCTGCGGCCACGCCGGTCCAGGCTGCGCCGGAGAAGCCTGATCTCGAAGCGCGCGACTGGCTGATGCTGCGCGTCGTCGACGAGCGCCAGGAGCCGATCTTCGACGCGGAAGTCATGATCCGCGGCCTGCGCAAGCAGGGCGCCGAAGGTTCCTGGTACTCGATGCGCGGCGGAGAGACCAAGGCGCGCACGGGTCGCGACGGACGCGCGCGCGTCGACTTTACGCGCTGGGTCGACATCGATGGCAAGACCGTGCGCGTCGATCTCGTGGTTTCCCATCCCGATTTCATTCCTTTTAACGAGACGAGCTTCGTGCTCGCGCCAAGCGAGCAGACGATCGTGCTGAAACAGGGCGCGATGGTCTGGTTGACGGCCTGGCACGGCTCTCCAGATCGCGTGGTGCCCGAGGTGCGGATCGCCGTGGAGTGGCAAGCGCAACTCGATCAGGAGGGCTGGACTCGCGAGCGCGGCGGCCGCTGGTCGACTTTGCGGCTCGCGCCGGGCCCGCATTGGGTCACGGTCACGCACGAGAGCGCGGAGCTCGGCAAGCTCGCGAGCGACTTCACGTCGTTCGAAGTCGGCGAGCACGCGCGCTTGGACCTTTCGCTCGAATTGAAGCCCTTGGCCGCGCTGCGCGGACGGCTCGACGACGCAGTGCCGCGACCGATCGTCGATGGTCACGTGAAAGTGAACCTGCACGCGAGCCGTGCCCATCTCGGCCTCTCCAGTGAACACGACGCGACGATTGCAGCCGACGGGACTTTTGTGATCGAGGGAGTGCGGCCCGCCTCGGGCCAGATCATCGCTGTCTGCGACGGCTGGGTCTCCAAGCTCGTCCCGCCGCGCACGCTCGAGCAGACGAGGATGAACCTGTCGGCGAATGCCAGCGAAACCGAGCGGGAGGTGGCGCTGGCCCGCGCGCGCGAGACGGAGCGCATCGCGCAGCCGATCGACGTGGCGAACGGGGAGACCCTGGTGGTCGAGATGGAGCCCACCGGCGGACTCGAGGTGCTCGTCGTCGACGAGCAGGGCGCGCCGCTCGCCGGCGCATCGGTGTCTTGCTCGCCGAACGTCTACTTCGTCGGAGTCGGGTCGAGCCTCTTCCCCTGGCACGAATGGCAAGCCGTCAGCGACGCCAACGGCCTGGCGCGCATCGCTCACCTTCCTCCGGACGACAGTCTCTGGTACTCCGCCGAGGGGAGCGGACATCAGATGCGAAAGGCCGACCGCGACGAGATGCCGAGCGCCGTGATCGCGAGCGGCAAGTTCACGCGCTGCCAGCTCGCGCTGGAGAAGATTCCGTAGCCGTCACTTCCGACACGCCGATCTGGATGGAGACGAGCATCCCGAGGCGCGGTTTGCTCAGTGCAGCATCCGCCTCGCGGACAGGGCACGCAGGGCGAGCTGCAGGTCGAGCGCGAACACGAAGAGTACGAGGACGATTCCCGCTCCGCGCATGCACGAGAGCCATTGCCGCGCTGCCGCGCGCTCGCTCCAGATCTGGCGCGCACCCATTCCCGCCACCACGGTCGCCGCTAGCAGGCTCGCGAGACTGCTCAAGCTGAGGACGAGGCGTGGGAGCAGTACCGCGTCGAAGCGCGCCATCGCGGACACGGCGCTCACCAGCAGCTGGTAGAGCAGCACGACGGCGACGAGCACCGTCAGCCACGCATTCCAGCGTCGCACGCGGGGGATGCTCGCCAGCTCGACAAGCGTCACGAGCGGAATGATCCACGCGAGGCAGAGATAAGGTGATCCGAGCCAGGGATTCATGCGGAGTCCGGCGCGATTCCCGTGACCCGATCCTATCTCCCGGCGACGCGCGGGCAAAAATCGGCGGGAAGTGCGCCTGGCTCCCTGTCAGACCAGATCCGCTTCGCGCATTCCCACGCGCTCCAGGTCCTCGCGCACGAGGTCGTAGACCGCTTTCGCGTAGCGGCGGATCTCGTATTGCGCGTCCTGCTTCATCCGTTGCTCGAGGAAATGCATCACGCCCTGCAGCGACACGGTCCAGTACGCCTGGGTGTAGATGTTCTGCGGCAGCATCATGCGCGCGATTTCCTTGGCGACGCCGCGCGCAATGCGCTCGCGGTAGAGCTCGAAGGCCCGCGCGCACTCCGCGAACATCAATTCGCGCTCGCGGGAGTGGTCGAACTCGTCGCCCAGCTCGACCGATGCCTGCTTGTTGCCGTGCGGAGGATTCGCGCGCATGCGGCTGGGCACGTAGACCTCCTCGGCCCATTGCACGTAGCGGCCGGAGATCTCGTTCCACGAGCAGCCCTTGTCCGTGTCGAACATCATGTCGAACACTTCCAGGTTGACCGTCTCGCCTTCGACCTCGTACGTCCGCCAGCCGGAGCCGACCTGGTACTTGAAGGCCTGGCGGAACACGAACAGCGGCGCCTTCCAGTGGAAGGTGTAGAAGGAATGGCGGTACGGCGAGGTGTGGCCGTTGGCCCACAGGAAGCCCGCGAGCTTCGCGTCATTCGCGTCGTAACCAGTCTTCGTCTTCTCGTAGCTGATGCGCGCGGCGTTCACCACTTTCATCGCGGTGTCCTGCTGCATGCGGTCGACGAGGGCGACGAATCCGATGCCGTCATCGAGCGTCGGCAGCGCGTCCTTGGGCATCGATACTCTGGTCACGGCCATGGCGTCAGTGTGCCTTCGGCGAGCTCGGTATGCGACAGCGAGCCGTGCTTCAGCGGCCGCTCGGCTCGAGTTCTCGCTCGAAGCTCGCGACGGCGTCCATCGCGGCCTTCGAAGCGCCTCGAGCGGCGCGAGCCAGGCCGAGCTCCCGCGCAGCCGTTGCGCGGTCCCCGAGGCCTAGCGCGACGCGCGCACGGGCGAGGTGCACGTCGCATTCGAGCTTCGCAAGGCCGTCGACTCCATGTCCCGGATCGAAATCGCCGAAAGCGCGCGCGAAAATCCGGGTCGAGATCGTGCCCGCGCGCAGATCGTGCAGGGTCGCGGCACCGCGCGCGGCGAAGGCCGCGTGATCGCCGCGCTCGCGCGCGCCTTCGAGGGCACGCCGGCGTGCCTCGAACCGCGCTCGCGAGGTGTCGTCGACCTCGACTTCGCCGCCGAGTCCCACGGCCGCGGCCAGAGCCAGCTGCTCGCCCGCGGACAGGCCGCCCGCTGACTTCGCCGCTGCGCCGTCGGCCCTGGCAGCGCTCTCGAGCAGGAATCGCGCATCCAGCCCGCGCCAGCCGGCGACGGTGTCCAGGGCGTGCTCCAGACGTCCGGCGCGCGCGAGCGCTGCGACCAGGCCGAGCTCCGCGCGGCTCGTGAATTCCACTTCGGCGCGGTGCTGACCGCTCGAGCGCGCTGCAAGATCGCTCGCGGCGCGCTCGAGCGGCGACACGAAGGCCGTGCGAGCCTCGATCGCGGCCACGGAATCGGCGACGGCCAGCGCCGTGATCAGCGTCTCGCGTTCCAGGGCCCGCTCCTCGGCCCGCGGCGATTTCGGCTCGCCCGAGTCGCGGAACGACTCGATACCCGCGAGGCGCTGCGCGAGGCGAGCGAGCACGCTCTCGTCGCCCGCTCGCGCGAGCTCGACGATGATCAGGGTGCGCAATTCGCTGTCGAGCGCGCCGTCGTCCAACCAGGCGAACAATTGTTCGACGATCGGCTTCGCGCGGCGCGCTCGCGCGCACAGGCACTCGACGGCTGTGATCATCTCCGCCGCGCCGGAGGCCTGGGCGCGCGCCACGCTGGCGAGCTTCTGCGCGCTGGTCTCGTCGTCGGCCATCGCGAAGGCGCGCAGGGCGCGCGAGCGCAGGTCCTCGTCGTAGTGCGCGTAGTCCTCGAGCAGCACGCGGATCGCGGCTTCGCGGCCCGGGTGCGGGGCCAGGGCCAGCGCCGCTTCGGCGCGCAGCCGCGAAGGAGTCTCGTGCGAGAGCCAGCGCACCAGGCCGCGCCGGCCCAGCTCGCTGCGGCCAAGTTGATAGATCGTCGTCTTGCCGAGCTCGAGCGATCGGCCGCGGCTCGAGACCAGGGCCTCTTCGAGGCTTGCCGTGGCTCGCTCGCCCGCGACGAGGTTCAAGGCGCGGACCAGCGAGAGGACGCTCGAGATCAGCTCCGAGCTCTCCTCGGATTCGAGTCCGCCGCGCGGCGATTCGCGCAGGCGCGACAGATCCTGCTCGAGCCATTCGCGCAGGGCGTCCGCGACTTCGAGATCGCCCTGGAAGGGTGCCAGGAGTTCGGCGACCCGCGCGCTCGCGGTGCGTGATCTCGATGCGAGCTCGAGCAGGTCCGCTCGGAAGGGCTTCCAGGCGATTTCGCGCGACAGGTCGGCGAGACGCTCGCGCTGCCAGGCTGGAGAGTGGCGCGCATAGCAGCGGTGCAGGCTCTCCATCCACGGCGTCGGATCGGGGGCACCCGCGAGACCCTGAAAGGCCTCGGAGGCGATCGCGGGGTCGGAGTCGTCGAGGGCGCGCTCGAGGATCGTCGCGCTGCCCGGATCGGCGTTCTGGCGGAACGTCTCGGCGACCACGAGCAGGGTGTGGGCGCGCTGGGACGGAGCCATGCCGGGGGCGAGCCAGGCCACCAGGGCTTGCGGCTCCCACGAGTCGACGCGGCCGCGCAGGCTGTCGAGCAGCAACTCCGCGAGCGCCGGCTGCTCGCGCAGCCTGGGCGCGACGCTCTCGAGCAGGTGCGCGGCATCGAGCGACTCGACGGCGCCCGCCAGGCAGCTCGACGCGATGTCCACTTCCTCCGCGTGGGAGCAGGCCTCCGCGAGCAGACGCTCCCCCAGGGCAGGTCCGAGGGTGCGCGCGGCTCGGACCAGCAGGGCTCGCGCGCCGGGCGAGGAACGTGAGACGGCGTCCCAGCTCGCAGCCAGTCGATCGAGGTCGGCGCTGTCGAGACTTCCTGCTTGGCGCGCCAGGCTCGCGAGGCTGAGCGCTTCGAGGCGGCGCGAGGCTGCCGCATTGCTCTTGTCGTGCGCGGCTGCAAGTCCCTCCACGCGTTCGGCGAGGGCGAGGCCGTGGGGAGCGAGCTCCAACAATTCGAACAGGCGAACTTCCCGCTCGTCAGCGCCAGAGCCTGCCCGGTCGAAGGCGCGCATCCAGCTTTGCGCGACACGCTGGTCGTCGCGGCCGCTGGCTTGCATCCATTCCGCCAGGGCCACTTCCGCGACTCGGGAATCGCTGTCGTCCGCCAGCGATTCGAGCTCCGCGCTGTCCGCGCCGGAGCGGGCAATTGTGCGCGCGCGCTCCATGCGCTCTTCCCAGGTCACCACGCTGCCCGCCGGAAGCGCCGCGCGAACCGCGCCTTTCGGCGAGCGCGCGAGCACGCGCCAGGCTCCAGCCCGCAGGTTGGGATGTGCATGGCCGGTCAGGGCTTGCAGCGCCGGCCGCCAGCGATCGATGTCGAGCTCCGGCCGTGCGTCGAGGGCGCGCGCGAGGGCGTCGAGCGCATCGGCGGTCTGCGTCCAGGAAAATCCTGGCGCGCTGCCGTCGAGCGACGCGTCGAGCCACTGCGATGCGGCGCTGGGATCCGCCGCGGCCTCGCGCACGCGCAATTCGCGCTCGAAAGCCGGCGCGATCGGCAGCGAGACGCCGTTGCGCGATAGCGCGCCCGGCTCCGGTCTGGCGGACTGCGCGGCCGGGCACAGGGCGATCGCGCTCAGCAGGAGCGAGGAGGTGAACACGACGCGTGCCTCTGCTGTGCCTCCGGCAGGAAATCGATCAGATCGGATGCGATCAGCGCGCGCTGGCCAAGCTCCGCGGCGGCCAGATCGCCCGCGAGGCCGTGCACGTGCACCGCGGCGCGCAGGGCATCGAGCGGCGTGAAGTCGGCGCGCTCGGCCGCCGCGCTCGCGGCGAGATAAGCGACTGCGATGCCGGCGAGCACGTCGCCGGAGCCCGCCGTCGCCATGCCCGGATTGCCCGTGGTGTTCACGAACACGCTCCGGCCGCTGGCGATCACGCTGCGCGCGCCCTTGAGCACCACGCTGGCGCCGCTGCGAGCCGCGAGCTCGAGCGCGGCCTCGATGCGACCGGCCTCGTCGCGCGGAACTTCGCGGCCCAGGAGCCGCGAGGCCTCGCCCGGGTGCGGCGTGATCGCGGTGAAGCCCGCGCGTCCCTGCAGGCGCTCCGGCTCGCCCGCGAGCGAGTTCAGCGCGTCCGCGTCGAGGACCAGCGGGCCAGGGAACGAATCCGCGAGCAGCGCGGCCAGGATTTGCTTCGTGCGCTCGCTCTGCCCCAAGCCGCATCCGGCCAGGCGTGCGTGGTCCTCGCGCGCGGCGAGCTGCTCGCGCAGCGGCGAACGTCCCAGTTCCACGGCGCTCCAATCGAGCAGCACCGCTTCGGGCGCGGCGAGCGGGATCAGCGCGAGCAACTCCAGGTCGAGAGCCGCCAGCGAAACCAGCCCCGCTCCCGCTCGCGTCGCGGCGCGCACGCAGAGCATCGCTGCCCCGGGCATCAGCCGCGAGCCGCAGACACACAAAAGGCGCCCAGCGCTGCCCTTGTGCGCATCCGCGGCCAGCGCTGGAGCCGCGCGGGGCTGTCCAGTGTCCGCCGCGGCCGGGTTCATCCCACGACCTCGACCCTGCCGACCTCGATTCCGGCCCAGTTGCGCAGCTTGCCGGCGCGCCAGGCATGCAGCGCGCGCAGCTCCTCGCTGCCCAGGAAACCGAAGCGCTCGCACAGCGCGATCACCAGGGGATGCAGCCCGCGCGTCTCGCCGTCGTCGATCTTGACCGCGAGGCCGCGATCCGCGCCGCGGATCCCGACCACGTAGACCGCTTCGCCGCCGATTTTCGGGAACAGGCGGCCCTTCGTCGCCCGCGAGAGATCCGTGCACAACCGCCTGTGATGGCCGGCGATCAGCTCGGGATGGTGGGCCGCGGCCTCGAGCACGCGCTCGCAAGCCGCGCGCCGCTTGGCGGGCAGGCGCTCCGGATTCGAGACGCGCGCGATCGCGGTCGCCAGGCGTCCGAGCGGCATGCGGAAGGTCGGCGCGCTGCAGCCGTCGATCGCCGTCGAGAGCTCGCCGGGCAGGACGCCGGTCATGGCCTCCACCGCGGCATGGACCAGGGTCTGGACCTCGGCCTGCGGGTCGAGGTAGCGCTCGGGGGCCAGCCCCAGGTGACAGGCGAGGCACAGGAAGCCGGCGTGCTTCCCGGAACAGTTGTTGTGCAGGCTCGACGGCTTCTCGCCGCGGCGCTCGAGCTCGGCGCGGGTCTGGGAATCGTTGGGCGGCTGGGGACCGCACTGCAGAGCCTCTACGCCCAGGCCGAGCCGCGCCAGGAGCCTGGCCACCGGCTCGGTGTGGCAGGGCTCGCCGCTGTGCGAGGAGACGGCCAGGGCGACCTCGACCTCGCCGAGTCCGAAGCGCTCCGCCGCTCCGCTTTCCAGGAGCGGGAGGGCCTGGATCGACTTCAGGGAGCTGCGCGCGAAGACCCTGGCGCGCACGTCGCCCGCGCTCTCGAGGACTTTCCCGTTGCCGTCGACCAGGGCCCACGAGCCGCGGTGCTGGGACTCGACCCAATCGCCGCGCCAGATGCGAACGAGTACGGGATTGTCAGGAAAGACCGCCGGGGACGCGCTGATCTGGAGCTCGGGGTGGGGCATGGTGGCGATCGGCGGTCCGCGGAGAGGAGCGCGGCCAGGGATTCTAGCGCAGCGATCCTCGGGGGACCGGAAGGGGGCCGCGAACTTTTTCTCCCCGCGCGGCCAGGACGCTCGAACGAGATTCGCCGCGCCTGCTACCATGACATGCACATGTTCCGGCCTTCTGAACATTCACCGCGCGAGCCGCGACGTTCGCGCGACACCGGCCGGCGCAATGAGCATCGCGGCCAACCGGCAGCCTCCGCTCGACATGCGCCGCGCCTGGTCGAGAAGGACAGCGCGTCGATCCAAGGCGCGTGGCTCGTCGCACCGATGTCGCTCCTGGCCCTGGCTTGCGGACTGCGTCTCGCCGTGCGCGGCGCGGACTCCAGTTTCGCGACCTGCTTCGCCGTGCTGCTCGGACTCGGAGTGAGCTGGATCGCGCTGCGCTTCTGCCTGCCCGCGCCGCAACCTCCGGCCTGCCCGCACTGCAAGCGCATGACGCTCGTGCGGCTCGATCGGATGCAACCCATCGGCGCGCGCTGTCTGCACTGCGGCTGGCGCGACGAAGCCGTCGATGCGCGACAGCTCGGCACCCTGCTCGTGCTCGAGCCGCATTACCGCGGAGCAGTCCACTCCGCGCGGATCAGTCTCGGCCCGCGCGCCGTGCGCCGCGGCTTCGAGGGTGACTCGCGCCCTCGCCCCTTCGGCGATCGTCCTCCGCGCGGTCCTTCGGGGCGCGGTCGGCGCTTGCGCTGAGACAAGCGCACTTGCGCGCGGGGACGAATTGTCCCAGGCTCCACGGCCAAGCTATGCCCAGCGAAGCCGAGCCGAAGATGGTCGAGATGCTGCTCTCGCGCATCGTGATGCGCGAGGATTCGGCTCAGCAGTTCATTTTCCTGAACGAGCGCGGCGGCGGCCGTGGATTTCCGATCGTGATCGGCGCGGCCGAAGCCGCCGAGATCCACCGCGTGGTCACCAGCGCCGAATCGCCGCGGCCGCTGACGCACCAGCTCGCGCACTCGATCCTGCAATCGCTCGACGCGGACATCGTGCGCTGCGACATCGTCGACTTGCGACAGAACACATTCTTCGCGCAATTGATCCTGCGTCGGCGCAACTCGAACGAGGTCGCGATCGTCGACGCGCGGCCCAGCGACGCGATTGCCCTCGCGCTGCGCGCCAAGGCGACGATCCGCGTCGCGGAATCCGTGCTCGACCAGGTCCGCACGGACACGAGCAGCGACCCCCTGCCGCCCACGCCCGAGCCGCCGGCGTAGATCGACGATGGCGGACGCGCTCGCGCAAGAGTCCCGGCCGGCATCGCGGAGTCAGCGCCGGCTTTCGCGCGCCCATCTGTAGATCCTCCTCGGCCTCTATGCGCTGGCGATGATCCTGCTCCGGGACGCGGTCAGCGCTGCGCGCTCGCAATACGCGGAGCATCCGCACTCCCTCGCTTCGGCGCTCGCCGGGCCGTTCCTCGGCCCCTTCCTCGGCGGCTACGCCAATGCCTGGGAGCACTGTCCGCCGGAGCACGTCCACCGCATCGAGCCGATCAGCTCGCTGGTGCTCTTGATGGGCATCGCCATGCAGTTTTCGCCGCTGCCTGCAGGCCGTGGCTGGGGCCGCACGCGATTGACGGCCTGGACCGTGGGATGGACTGTCTGGTTCGCCGCCGGCCTCGCCTCGCTGGCGCACGTGCTCGGCTGAATCGAGCTCCGAGCGCGAAGAGAATTGTCTGCGCGCCCGTTATCGGTGAGACTCCGCGCTTCGAGCCGTTCCACGGAGGCGTGGCAGAGTGGCTGATTGCAGCGGTTTTGAAAACCGCCATACCGAAAGGTATCGAGGGTTCGAATCCTTCCGCCTCCGCCATTCAGGAGATTCCGCGACGCCGAGACCGTCCTGGGCCAATCAAGAGCAGATCGTGTACTCCAGGCCAGCGGACATCGTCGAATTGTTCGGCGCGGGGAATCCGTTGTCGCGCCCCCAGAATTGAGCGTCGACGATCGTGCCGGGAACGATCAAGAACGCCGCGGGATTTCCGCCGAGCGCTCCGGTCGCGAACGCATTCATGTCGATCGAATAGACACCCGAGCAATCGTTCGGCGGCGGATTCCCGCCCGAGCCGATCGCGGTCGATCGACGCACCGGAAGGCCGATGCAGCGGACTCCGCCGAGGAAGGGAACCGCGGCCTGGCCGCCGTCGGTGTAGATCAAGAGACCGGGCTTGTTGTTGATCACGTTGCTCGCCGCGATCGTGAAACCGCTCCCCGAGGTGGCGCTCGGAGTTCCACTGGAACTGATCAAGGGCGTGCAACCGATCGAGTTGACTTTCGCCGTGCAATACACGGTCGACGTGCCCGGACAAGGAACACCCTCGATCCGAGCGAGCGATTGGTTGCGGCACGCGGTGATCTCCACATACTTCTGGCCTGCCGGCAGGATCAGGAGGCCGCACTGGGTATAGGGGTTCACGCCCCACGTCATCGCCGAGCCATCGCTCAGGAGCGCAAGAGTGTGGAACCAGCCGGCTGCGACTTGAACGTAGGACAGACCGGCCGGAGCCGCGGGAACATTGCACTGGCCGGCGGTATTGCTACCCCAGGCCACGACGGAACCGTCGCTGCGAATGGCGACCGTATGCTCGAGACTGGCCGCGAAGTTCGTGTAGGAGAGTCCGACGGGCAGTGCCGGGACATTGCACTGGCCAACGCCGTTGTTGCCCCACGCCACGAGGGAACCGTCGCTGCGACGCGCAAGGGTGTGATAGTCGCCGGCCGCAATTGCGGTGTACGTAAGACCGGCCGGCAAGGGCAGCACATTGCACTGACCGTTGCCGTTTTCGCCCCAGGCGAGGACCGAGCCGTTGCTGCGGCGCGCGACG
>DATHET010000097.1:0-2904 GCA_035490315.1 Planctomycetota bacterium | reverse complement strand
TGCGCGCCGCGCGCGCGTGGTTCGCGAGGATGCCTGCCAGCCACGGCAGAACCGGATGGCCCGCGTCGAAGTCCTGGTTCGACTCGATCGCGGTCAGGAACGTCGACTGCAGCAGGTCCTCGGCCCCGAGCTCCGGCGTCGCCAGGTGCTGCGCGAGTCCCTGGAGATCCGGCACCGTTCGATCGAAGACGAACGCGAGCGCCTTGGGATCTCCCGTCGCCTGGAATCGGCGAAAGGCCCGATCGACGGAATGGAACAGCATCGAAAGCGAGTGGACGCGAACTCCCCTCGCCGTTGCAACATTCTGCGCTTCGAGCGCCGGACCAGCGCCAATCGACCGCCTGTCGTAACGGAGCTGGCTCGACCACGACACCTCATTTCCGCGCGCACGGCGCGCGGAAATAGGGTGTCGTGGTCGAGCCAGGCTCCGTTACGACGTATTCGGCGCGTCTCGGTAGGAGCCAGGTTCAGGATGGTGGTGCTTTACCGGGTACCGAGGATGACGTCGCCGAGGTCTTCTTCGCGGTCGCCGACGAGGGTGAACTCGCGGCTGCCTTTGAGGGGGCCGGCTTCGATCGTGAGTTGGTAGCGGCCGGGGGGGAGGCCGGGGAAGGAGAAGGTTCCGTCGGTGGCGGTCGTGCGCTGCAGTCGGACCTGTTGCTCGATGCCGTTCAGTTTCACCGGATGTTCCGCGAGCACCTGGCCCGTCGCGTCCACCGCGCGTCCCCGGATCGGTTGCAGGCGGAGCTTCTCGGGAGGAATCCGCAGCGCGAGCTGGCCTTCGCGAGCGTCGAACTCATGCGACAGGATCTGGACGAAGTCGCCGCCTTCCGGTTGGAAGTACACGAGTGCCGTGCAGCGGCCGTCGGAGATTCCTTCGACGCGCATTTTTCCTGCAGGATTCGAATGTCCCATCTGCATGTTGGGAGCCGACTCGCCGCCGCTGTAAATGATGGCCATCCACCCCCCGGATTTTCCCGGCGAGACAGGAGGCTCGATGGTGATGTCGATTGGAAAGCGCGCACCGGAGGAGCAATCGAAATCCCAGCGCAGGGTCTGACCCTCCGCCATCGGAATCGTCTGCTGGCCGAGGATCTCGAGACCCTTTCGCGTCGCGCGCATCTCGACCTGGCCGGGAAGGATTCCGACGATGCGGAAATTCCCCTGCTTGTCCGAAGTCGCCTGGCGCGTCGCGAGCAGATTGAACAGGTAGCTCACGGGCTGATCCGGTTGCGAGCAGAACAGATGGATCGTGCAGCCGCGCAGGGGTTTTCCGTTCTCGACGATCGTGCCTTCCAACGTCGCGCCGATGCCGAGTCGCAGGTCGACGTGCAGCGGGCTCGCGCCGACTTCGAGCAGCTGACTCGCGGGCGTCCAGGTCGCATCGCGGCCCGCGGCGGTCACGATCACGGGGCCGCGCGGAACTTCTCGCATCCTGAATGAGCCATCATCGGCGGTGCGTGTCTGCACGATGCGCGTCTGAGGTCCATCGCGATCGAAGGGACTCAGGAGCTTCGCGGCCTCGGGGATGAAGGCGACCATGGCGTTGGCCACCGGACTGCCGTCGGGAGCGAGGACGCGACCCGCGACTTCGCTCGCCTCGCCTTCCATCGCGAGCTGCAGCTTCCACGTTTCACCTTCCTTGCCGAGCACGGGATGAGCCTTCGACGCAGCGAATCCGGCCTTGCGAGCTTGGAGCGCCAGGCCTGGAGTGACGCAATCCGAATGGAAAGCGCCTTGCGGATCCGTCTCCGCGATCGCGCCAGCTTCGAGGCGGCCCTGATCATGAGCCCAGATCGTCGCGCCGCCGACCGGATTGCCTTCTAGATCGACGACGCGACCTTCGACGCGAACTCCGCCGAGCTTGAATTCGTGCTTTGCCTGCTTGCCGGCGGAAATGGTGGTGATGCCGCGCGAGTCGCCCCGGTCGACTTCGATCACGACCCGCCCCGGCTCGAGATTCTCGAAGCTCACGTTTCCGTCGGCGTCGGTGCTGACGAAGTCGAGCAGGGCTCCGAGATTCTGGAGCTGGTCGAAGGGACGCAGACAGACACCGATCTTGGGCATCGATGCACCGGATTTGTCGGCGACGTGCACGAGCAGAGTGCCCGTGGTCGCAGGCTCGGCCTTCGGCGCAGCGATCGCAGGCTGAGGAGCAGGCACCTCGGTCCGATCGGCGGGCACGGGTTCGGGCGCTGCGCGAATAGGTTCCGCAACGGGCTCCAGAGTCGCGCGCGCCACGCTGCTGTCGGAAGCGGACGAGCGATCTGGGCTCTCGGCGTTCCGCAGCGTGATTGTCGTCAAAGCCGCGAGTACCAGGACCGCGGCGATCACCAGTTTCTTGTTCAAGGACATGGCGAGGAATCCGATGAGGAATGCGCTGCCTGCGACCGGAAGGGACGCTGCGCCGACCTTGCCGAGCACGGTCGCGCGCAGCTCGGCGAGGCGCGTCGGCGATACGAGGGCATAGGCCTGGGCCCCGACGACGCTCTCGGGCAACCGGCGCCGCAGCTGCTTCAGCCCGCGGCTCAATTGCGCGCGCACCGTGCCTTGCGGCCGTTCCAGGGTTCGCGCGATCTCCGCCGGCTCGAGACCGTGCTCGAGGTACAAGCGCAGCACGCCGCGATAGGCCTCTGGCAATCGCGCGATGGCCTGATCCAGGGTCTCGGAAAGCTCCGAGGCCGCGGCCTCGTCGCTGGGATCGGGCGCGATCTCCGAGCGCAAACGCTCGGGATCGATCGCGCGGCGATTGCGCCGGCGAGCTTCGCGCGCGTGGTTGGCGAGGATGCCGACCAGCCAGGGGAGCACGCGCTGCGTTGCGTCGAAGCGCTCCTTCGATTCGATCGCGCTCAGGTAAGTCGCCTGGAGCAGGTCCTCCGCCGGCGCGTCCGGGGCAGCGAAGTA
>DATHET010000096.1:0-5613 GCA_035490315.1 Planctomycetota bacterium | reverse complement strand
GCGTGCACGATGACGCTTCCGTTGCCGCAGACGGGAATCGAAACGGCGCGCACGGCGCGAGCGATGCGCGTCCAGTCGACTTCCTCGCAATAGGCTTCCTTGCGCGTGCGGCAGTGCACCGTCAGGAGCGCGGCGCCGCCGGCTTCCGCGGCACGCGCGAGATCGGCGAGCTGGCGGTCGTCGTCGAATCCCGCGCGGATCTTCGCGGTCACCGGAAAACCGGGCAGTGCATCGGCGACGGCACGCACCGTGCGCTCGAGGCGCGAGGGATCGCGCAGCATGCCGGAGCCCGAGCAATCGGCGATCGCGCCCTTGGCCGGGCAGCCGAAATTGAGGTCGATCAGCGGCGCGCCCGCCTGGACCGCGCGCTCGGCGGTCGCGGCCAGGGCCCCGAGATCCGAGCCCATCAGCTGCAGGCCGACGGGAGTCTCGAAGCGGTTGGGACCGAGGTGCTCGCGCAGCTTCCACACCGGCAGGGCGAGATCGACCACGCGCACGAACTCGGTGTAAGCGCCGCCCAGGGCCAGCGCGGGGTTGCGCGCGAGGACCAGGTCGCGGAAGCATGGCTCGGTGATGCCCTCCATGGGGGCCAGGAGCCAGGGCGCGGTGAAGGGCAATCGAGCGTTCAAAGTGTCTGGAAGGATAACTGGTGTTCAGACCCCGCGGATCGGCGGCCGAAAAGGGGCAGTCCCTTTCTTCCTAGGACGCTCCCTCATGGCTTGGATCGACGAACTCTTCCGCAAGATGGCGCAGGTCGGCGCCTCCGACCTGCACCTGACTTCCGGCCAGGTGCCGAAATTCCGTCTGCACGGCGACATCGTCGACGTCCAAGGCTGCCCTGCGCTGACGATGGATCACCTGCGCACGGTGCTCTACGAGATCACGCCGCCGGAGAATCGCGCGCAGTTCGACACGGAAGCGGACACCGACTTCGCCTACGAGATCGAGGGCCTCGCGCGCTTCCGCGCCAACATCTTCCTCGATCGCAACGGGCCTGGCGCCGTGTTCCGATTGATCCCCTCGAAGATCCTGACCTCCGAGGATCTGCACCTGCCGAAGGCCGTGCTCGACCTGTGCTACCTGTCCAAGGGTCTGGTCGTCGTCACCGGGCCCACGGGCTCGGGCAAGTCGACCACGCTCGCCGCGATGGTCGATCACATCAACAAGAACCGCTCGGACCACGTGATCACGATCGAGGACCCGATCGAGTTCGTGCACGAGAACCGCCATCGCTGCCTGATCAACCAGCGCGAAGTCCACAAGCACACGGGATCCTTCTCGCGCGCCCTGCGCGCCGCGCTGCGCGAGGACCCCGACATCATCCTGGTCGGCGAAATGCGCGACCTGGAGACGATCGAGATCGCCATCGAGACGGCCGAGACCGGTCACCTGGTCTTCGGCACGCTGCACACGACCACCGCGCCTTCGACCGTCGACCGGATCATCGATCAGTTCCCGTCCGAGCGCCAATCGCAGATCCGCACGATGCTGTCGAGCTCTTTGAAGGGCGTGGTCGCGCAGACTCTTTGCAAGAAGATGTCCGGCGGACGGATCGCGGCGCTCGAGATCATGATCGCGAGCAACGCGATCTCCTCGAACATCCGCGACGGCAAGGTCTTCCAGATTCCGTCGGCGATGCAGATGGGCGCGAAGTTCGGCAATCGATTGCTCAACGACTCGCTGCTCGAGCTGGTCAAGAACCGCGTCGTCGATCCGACCGAGGCCTATGTGAAAGCGGTCAACAAGGACGACCTGCTGGCGAAGTTCGCGAGCATCGGCGTCAAGGTCGAGCTGCCCAACGGCGAAACCCCCGAACCCTCGACCACCCCCGCACCCACGCTCGCCGCGCCCTCCGCACCCCGCGCCGCTCAACCCCAACCGCGCAGCGCCCTGCCCTCGACGCCCCCGAGCCACGCCGCCAATTCCGCACCGGCCCCCGCGCCCGCCGCCGGCAACGGCTACGTCGACCCCTTCGACCAGTTCAAGAAGAAGCGTCCGTAGCCGGTACCCGGTATTCCACCGCCATTTTTTTTGCACGCCGCGGCCGGCACGGCCGCGGCGTGTAAAAAATGGCGGTGGAATACCGGGTACCGATCGAGTCGCTACTCGCGTAGCGACTCGGTGGGGGAGACGAGCAGGGGTTTGATGCTGGCGCTCAGGCCGGCGAGGGCGGCGAGCAGGGTGGTGGCGGTGAGGGCGATCAGGTTGGCGACCGGGTCGAAGTGCCAGTCGAGTTGCATGCCGTAGCGCAGGCCGGCGAAGGCCAGGGCGTTGGCGCCCAGGGCGCCGATCACGCCGGCGACCAGGCCGACGAGACCGTGCTCGACCAGGTAGATGCGCGCGACGGCGCCGCGCGTCAGACCGAGGGTCTTGAACAGCGCAACTTCGCGCGAGCGGCGCGCGGCGCTGGCGCCGATGGCTCCAAGCAGGATCGCGGCGCCGGAGAGCACGCTGCACCAGCCCAGGAGACTCACGCCCGCGCCTACTTTCTGCAGCACGCTGGCCAGCTTCTCGAGGATCTCGCGGATGCGCAGCACCGTCACGTTGGGAAAGCCCGCGACCAGCGCATCCTGCAGGCTGTCCTCGTTCGCCAGGCCGACGCGCGCGGAAGCGACACGGAACTGCGGCGCGCTCTCCAGCACGCCCGGCTCGACCAGCAGGAAGAAATTGAGGCCGAAAGTCCGCCAGTCGATCTTGCGCAGGCTGGTCACGAGCACCTCGACGTCCACGCCCTGCACGTTGAAGACCAAGGTCGAGCCGATCTTCGCGCCCAGCGATTCCGCGAAATCTTCTTCCAGGCTGATCTCCGCGTGCGAGGGATCGCTCCACAAAGTTCCTTCGATCAGCTGATTCTCCTTGGGCAGATCCGGGCCGTAGGTCAATCGCTGCTCGCGCGTCAGCGTCCACTTCGAGCCCGGCTCGCTCTCGCGCTCGCGCGCCAGCTCCTCGACACTCTTGCCGTCGACCCTCGCCAGGCGCGCGACCACGACCGGCGCGCTGTCGATCTCTGTCGCGCCCTGGCTCTCGAGCAGCGCGCGCACCCTGTCCCATTGCGCCGTCTGCACGTCGACGAGGAACACCGTCGGCGCGCCGCGCGGAAGCTCGCCTCCGAGCTCGTGCGCCAGCTCGCTGTGAACCAGTTGGATCTGCAGCACGACGAGAACTCCCAGGCCGAGCGACACGATCGCGCCGAGCGTCCCCGCTCCCGGCCGAGCGAGCGCGGCGATGCCATGGCGGAGTGCAAGAGGTTGTCGTTCGCGCCAGGGCCGCGCGCACAGCCGCACCAATCCGTACGCGGCCGCGAACAGGACACCCGCGGCAGCCAATAGGCTTCCCGTGAAGATCGCGGCGAAGGTGAGCGAGCTCGACTGGGCCCAGGCCGTGGCCAGGACACCCGCGAGCAGCACGGCCGCCAGCAGGAGATTGAGCCCGCGCCGCGTCGGCAAGGGTTCCGCGCTGCGCCGCAGCACGCGCGCCGGCGGCACGGCGAGGGTCGCGAAGAGCGGGCTCAAGCTGAACAGCAGGGCCACCGCGAGACCGAGGCACACGCCGCGCGCCAGGGCCGCGGGCTGGACGAGGTCGAAATGCTGCCCGGGCACGAAGTCGCGGAACATCGACACGACGATCCACTCCGCGCCGATGCCGAGCAGCGCGCCGAACACGCTGCCCGCAAGCGCGAGCAGCGCCGTCTGGGCCGCGTACAAGCCGAAGATCTCCGCCGAGGTCATCCCCAGGCACTTCTGCACCGCGATCGCATCGAGTCGGCTCGCGATCCAGGCGCGTACGGTCTGCGCGATGCCGATCCCGCCGACCAGGAGCGAGGCGAGCGCCGTCAATCCGAGGAAGCGCTTCGTGCGCCGGATGCCGTCGCGCAGCACGGGCTGGGCGTCCTCGTAAGTCTGGATATTGAGGTAAGCCGCGTCGTGCTCGTCCGCGCGCAGTTGCGTGGCGAGCAAGCGCGCCGTGTCGCGATCCGCCGGCGATTTTCCGAGGGCCACGTAGCGGATCGACGATCCTTGCTTCTCCAGTCCCGCGCGCTCGAAGCCCTCGCGCGAAAGAAACACGCGCGGCCCCAGCGTCAGCGAGAAGTTCATGCGATCCGGCTCGGCGACCACCAGGGTCTCGGCGCGGAACAGGGCAGCGCCGATTTTCACGTTGTCACCGCGGGAGAGATTGAGACGCTTGAGCAGCTCTGGCGAGACGGCGCAGGTCTGTGGCCCGAGCCGCTCGGCTAGCGTTCCCGCCGGATCGAGGGTGAGCGTGCCGTAGAATGGATACTCACCGTCGACGACCTTGAGCTCGACCAGCTGGCTGCGCCCGCTCTCCGCCGCGACCAGGGTCGGCATCTCGCGCACGCGTGTCATCTCGACGTCGTGGCTCGCGAAGCGCTGCTCGAGATCCGCGGGCAGCGCGCGCCGCGCCGACACGGAGATGTCCGCGGCCAGGATCTCGCGCGAGCGCGTGCGGATCGTGTCCTCGAGCGCCGTCGACAGTCCCGCGACCGTGACCACGGCCGCGACTCCCAGCGCTAGACACGCGGCAAAGAAAACCAGCCGCGCCCGCGAGGAACGCACCTCCCTCCAGACCATGCGCGCGCCGAGTGCAAAGCGCATGCGTCAGGACCTCCCTAGGGAATTTGTCGGTACGGAGTCAGGTGAATTCGTCCGGAGTCGTGAGGGCATCCGCGCGCCGCGAAAGCGGCGCGCGGATGCACTCACGACTCCGGACGAATTCACCTGACTCCGTACCGACTCTTTCAACGGATTCCTAGAGCTCGACCCGGCCAGCGAGCAGGCGGATCGTGCGGTCGGCGCGCGCGGCGACGGCTGGATCGTGGGTGACGAGCACCAGCGTCGTCGCGTCGCGCGCGCGCATCTCGACCAATCGCGCGAGCACCGAACGCCCCGTCTCGCTGTCGAGATTCCCCGTCGGCTCATCGGTGAAGAGGATCGCCGGCCTGGCCGCGAAAGCGCGCGCCAAAGCCACGCGCTGCTGCTCGCCGCCGGAAAGCTGGCTCGGATAATGATGACCGCGCTCGCCGAGGCCGACTTCGACGAGCAGGCGATCCGCCTCGGCGCGCGCATCGGGGAGCTCGCTCAATTCCAAGGGCAGCATCACGTTTTCGCGCGCCGTGAAATTGGTCAAGAGCTGAAAAGACTGGAACACGAATCCGATCCCCGCGCGGCGCAGTCTCGCCAGCTCGTCCTCGCCGAGATTTCCGATCGATCGCCCGTCGATCAGCACCTCGCCGGCGCTCGGCCGGTCGAGACCGGCCATCAGACCCAGCAGGGTGGACTTACCCGAACCGGAAGGACCGACGATCGCCACGAACTCGCCGGGGGCGACCTGGAGATCGACGTCGCAGAGCAGCGTGAGCTCTCGCGAGCCGGAGGCCAGACGCTTGGTGAGCTTGCGGCATTCCAGGCGAGGTACGTTCACGCGCGAGAGCGTAAGCCGCCGAGGTCTGGACTAGAATCCCTGATGATGAGTCCCCAGGCCTGGTTGCGCTCGATTCTCACGCTGATCCCGACGCTCGGCGCCTGCTCGGTGCAGGATCAACCACCGGCCCTGTCCGCCGATACGGGCTCGAAGCAGCCGACCCCACCGGTCGAT
>DATHET010000095.1:0-8306 GCA_035490315.1 Planctomycetota bacterium | reverse complement strand
CTCGTCGGAGTCGGCGCACAGCTCGCCCAAGTGAGCGGCGCGTTCCGCGGGGGGCAGGCGCAACCATTCGATGTGGCGATGCACGAAGGGGTACGACTTCGCCGCGTAGGGCTTGCAGCGTTCGAGTTGCTCCAGAGCCGCGGACGCATTCAGGGCTGCACCGGATCCGATGCTCGCGGCGATCCAGGTCTCGAGCAGCGACTCGTCGACACCGCGCCCATGCGGGACCTGGGCACAGACGAGCTCCCGCGCTTCGTCCCAGAGCTTCAATTCCAGCGAGCATCTCGCTCGAGACTCCGCGATGCGCCGCTCCTCTCCAGGAATGCAATTCCCGCATCGCGAGTGGGGCACCCAGGCCTGAGCGAATTCGCGCGCCTCGCTCCAGCGTCCATGGCGGGCGCAGAGCTTCGCGGATTCCTGCGCGGCGCGCGCCGCGTAGACGAAAGTGTCCTGGGGGCGCGACGTGTGGATCATCGCAGCGTTCTTTTTCAGCAACGCCAACGCCTCGTCGACGCGACCATTGCGCTCGAGAACGAGGGCGAACTCGAGGTGCAGCGATTCTTCGCGAGGCCCGCTGGATAAATCATCGATGCTCGCAATGGCTTGGAGCACCGACTCCGGGCAAGGGACGCTGCGATCGACCGCGATCACATCTGGACCGTCGAAATGATTGCGCCAGCCGTGCACGAGGGCGTGGGCTTCGACCCAGCTGTCCCAGTCCGAGTAGTCGCCATTGCCACCGTCCAGGACCATGCCTTCACGCAGACGCAGCGCGAGTCTCTCCGGCACTTCTTGCGCCCAGGTGCACCTCGCGTGGGGGCCTGAAACTTCGACCGCCCCGAATTGATGGAAAGCGACCAGCGTGAGCGACAACAGGACCAGAACGCGGATCGGCATCCGAGCAATGTCAACGGTGGCCGAGCGACTTCGTTCACTTGCCGCGAAGGAAGACGCGCGAGCCTCCGCATTCCCGGCCTGGGCGTCGCCCGGGGAAGTCCGGGCTTGTAGTCTTCCCTCCGCTCATGTCCCGGCCTCTCGCAACGGAGCTCGGCTCCCATCTCAACCTGGCATCGGGTTTCCATCGCCAGATGCTGGCGGGACCCGAGCGGCCCGCGCTTTGGATCGAAGGGGTCGCGTTCACCTACGCCGAGCTCGGCGACTGCGCGGCGCGCATCGCGGGCTGGTTGAACGCCGCGGGGATCGGGCGCGAGTCGCGGGTCGGCGTGCTCGCCAGCCGCAGCAAGCTGGCTTACGCGGGAATCCTGGGGAGCTGTTGGAGCGGAGCTACGTACGTCCCGCTGCATCCGAGGCATCCCGAGGCGCGCTTGATCGACCTCGTGCGGCGCGGCGAGCTGTCCGCCCTGATCGTCGACCCGTCCGGCGCGAGCGCGCTGAGCGAGGCGCTGCTCGAAGTCGCACCGCGACATCTGCTCGTCTCGGACAACGCCTCGAGCTCCGACTCGCGACACGCTCGACTCGGCGAGCAGGAGCTGAGCAGCATTCCTCCCGTCGAACGCCCGATGCCTGTGAGCGCCGCCGACCTGGCCTACCTGATGTTCACATCCGGCACGACCGGCGTTCCCAAGGGCGTGATGGTCACGACCACGAACGTCGCGCATTGCATGAGCGCGATGCAATCGCGCTACAGGATCGAGCCGAGCGATCGCTGCTCCCAGTTCTTCGAGCTGACCTTCGACCTCTCCGTATTCGATCTCTTCATGACCTGGAACGGCGGCGCCTGCCTGCACTCGATCTCCGAATCCGAGCGCATGGCTCCGGCGAAATTCATCCGCGAGCGCGCGCTCACGACCTGGTTCGCCGTGCCCTCGGCGATCGCCTTCATGGCTCGCGTGAAGTCCCTCGCGCCGAACAGCCTGCCTTCGCTGCGACTTTCGCTGTTCTGCGGTGAAGCCTTGCCGGCCGAATCCGCGCAGCTGTGGCGACAGGCCGCGCCTCAGAGCGTATTGGAGAATCTCTACGGCCCGACCGAAGCGACCATCGCCTGCCTGGTCGAGCCCTGCAGCGAGACCATCCACGTCACGAAGGACCGCGGAATCGTCGCGATCGGCTCGGCGCTCCACGGCATGCGCGCCGCGATCGTCGACGAACAGCGACAATTCCTTCCTCCAGGCTCGAGCGGCGAGCTCGTGCTCTCTGGCGAGCAGGTCGCCGCGGGTTACTGGCGCGACGCCGAGCTCAGTGCGAATCGCTTCGTCGTCCTCGATCATCCGCAGTGGGGGAAGCAGACCTTCTATTTCACGCACGACGTCGCGACGCTCGACGGCGACGGCCGCTTCCACTTCCAGGGCCGCCTCGACAATCAGGTGAAGATCCACGGCCACCGCGTCGAGCTCGAGGAGATCGACGCGCATCTGCAGGCGATCACCGGCGCCGCAGCCGCCGCGATCGCCTGGCCGGTGGTGCACGGATCCGCCGACGGAGTCGTCGCCTTTCTGACCGCGAAACACATGTCCGCGGACGAAGTGAAGCAGCGGCTGCGCATGACCGTTCCCTGGTACATGGTGCCGCGCAAGATCGTGAACCTGGACGCCCTGCCGCTGACACCGAACGGAAAGATCGATCGCAACGCCTTGAGAGAGATGCTGCAAGGCGCGCAGGACGTCGCCTGATGAGCGCGCGCCGCTTCACGCTCGTACCGCAGCTCGAGACCTATCCGACCATCGTTCGACTTGCCCAGACCGTGCCGGGCAAGCTCGCGATCCTCGCTGCTCTCGCCCTCGGTCTTTGGCTCCACCACCGGCCCTGGTGGGCGGAAATGACGGCGATCCTCGCCGCTGTGACTTTTCTGCCCGCCCATCGGCGCTGGGTGATCGCCATCGCGACGATGTACTGGCTGTTCCGGCACACGACCTTCCCCTGGGAAATGGCGCGCATGTTCAGCGTGCGCAACGGAGTCGCGACGCAGATCGACTGGCGATTGCTGCGGCCAGCGGCGATCCTCAGCGCCCTCGGTTTCTGCGTCGCCTTCAATGTCGCGCTGAAGCGCACTCCGCGACCCGCGATCCTGCGCCGGCCGATCCTGTTGCTCCTGACGTTCTTCCTGACGCTCGCGGTCATCGCGACCGGCACGTCTTTGGACCCGATCGCGCGCGTGCTGATCTTCGCGTTCCTGGTCGTGCTCGGTCGCTATCTGTGGTTCCTCGCCTACTCGGCCCTGTATCCGGAGCCCACGCGATCGTCGCTGCTCGTGGTCGGCCAGTACCTGCCCTTCTGGTTCGGCTCGAACGTGACGGCGAATCCGATTCCCAAGGGCGGCGGCTATCTCGACAAGATCGAAGCGAAGACGCCGGAGGAGCTCGCGATCTGCCAGCTCAAGGCGGTGAAGCTGCTCGTCTGGGCGGGACTCCTGGTGATGCTGCACAAGCTCATCAAGGACTTGAGCGACGGCAAGGCGAATGGTCCGCTTTCACGGCTCGGAATCTCCTTCGACCTCGATCTTCCGATCGCGCCGGCGATCCTGCGCGACAGCGCCGCGGGGATCGCCCATCCGCTCGTGACGACCTGGCTGTCCCTGGTCGCCGATTTCGCCGACGACATGCTGGTCCTGGCGATCTGGGGTCACGTGCTCGTCGCCTGCGCCCGAGCGAGCGGCTTCAGGGCCCTGCGCAACACCTGGCGGCCGCTGGAGTCGGCGACGATCGCCGATTTCTGGAATCGCTACTTCTATTATTTCAAGGAAGTGCTGGTCGACGTCTTCTTCTATCCGACGTACTTCCGATACTTCAAAGCCCATCCGAGGCTGCGACGTTTCGCCGCGACGCTGGCGGCGGCGACTTTCGGAAACTTCCTGTTTCACTATCTGCGCGATCTCGAGCACATGGCGCATCTCGGACCCTGGAAGGCGCTGCTCTCGATGCACGCTTACATGGCCTACTGCCTCGTGCTCGGAATCGCGATCGGCGTATCGCAACTCCGCAAGCGCCCCAATCTCGCCGCTGAGCACTGGATCCGACGGCGCGTGTGGCGTCCCGCGCTGGTCCTCGGATTCTTCTGCCTGCTGAAAGTGCTCGAGATCCCGGGACCCGGGAGTCTTTCCGACCGTCTGCGTTTTCTCGTCTCGCTGACGGGCCTGCACGCATGATGGAAGCCGCGCAGATCGAGATCCGCGCGTTCGTCGGCGAGCTCCTGGCTCGCAAGGGCGAGGGTGCCGCCCTCGCCGACGGCGAGCGTCTGATCACCAGCGGTCGGCTGGACTCGATCGACGTGCTCGAGATCGTCGCCTTCCTCGAGACACGCTACGCCGTCGACTTCGCGGCGCGGCCCTTCGACCCGGGTGATTTCGACACGGTCGAGAGCATTGCGAAGCTGGTTCCGAGCTGAGGCCCGCGCTCACTCCGGGTAGTGCAGAGACAGCTTTGCCGTGGCTCCGGCGATGACCGTTACCGATTGCGCCGGAGTGAGCGGCTGGGGCAGCTTCGCGGACTCGGAGACGAAGAAAACCTCGTATTCGCCAGGAGAAACGGATGGAAAGACCAGGGTCGTCTCGACGGCCTGGTCGACGTGACGAGTCAAGACCGGTTCGGTCGAGCCTCGGCGGGCAACGCGCAGCACATACGGTGAGCGAGGCGCACTCGAAGGAGCTGCGAGGCTTGCTTCGATCCGTCCGTGCACCGGAATCTCGATCCGCGCGCTGGTCTGATCCGGTGCGAGCGGCAAGGGATAGGAATTCCCCGACAGACGCAGCGTTGCATCCAGGCCGTCGCGAGGCAGGTCGCGGAACTCGAATCGATTGGCACCGATTCGCGTCGCGGACCACTCCGCGTTTCCGCCAGGTCGCGCGGCGCTCAAGCCATTGGGCCACTCCGCGTCCATGTCGACGGCATGGCCTTGGACATCCACGACCTCGACGGCAACCTTGCGCCCATTGCGCAGGACCAGCGTCACCTCGGTCAGCGGCTGGTCGAGCACGACGTCGTTGCGCGCGGTGTTCCCGTAACCCTCGTGTTCCGCGCTCAGATGCACGCGGGACGCGGAGAGACCCTCCATGCGGAACTGCCCCGACGCATTTGCGCGACCGCCTGCCTTGCGAAACGGACCGCCCGGGTCCTCGATCAATACTTGTGTCGCGGGAAGCGGGCGCGCCTGTTCATCGCACACGGTGACGACGATCGTCCTCAGTGCGCGCTCCAGGTGCAGAGACAGCTCGCGCCGCTCATCGGGGGCCAGGGCCGGAATCGTCTGTGCCAGCAGCTCGACGCGCAGGCTGTCGATGACTCGCAAGTTCAATTCCAAGCTTGCTGGGATGCGCTGGACGACGAATTGCCCAGCGTGGAGCGGCCGAAAAGACTGCCAGCGCTCCCCCGATTCGTCGTTCTCCCGCAAGCCGACCCCACTGAAATGCTTGCGATCCTGGAAATCGCCTTCCTGGTTCGGAAAGAGATTCTGCACGCCGCAGCTCAGTCCCAATTCGATTCCTGACACTCCTGCACCCTGCTCATCCTCGATCGTGATCGCGAGCTCGTTGCACGGCAACAGAGTGATCACTGTCATCTCGGCCGCGGGCACGATGATGCTCTTTTTCACGGGCCAGAATCCGTCCGCCGCGAGCCGGACCTCCATTTCGCCTTCCGGCTGATCTTTCCAGCGGATTTCGCCGCGCTCGTCGCTGAAGCGGCCATTCGGCTCGAGCGTGGTTCGTCCGAGGGCTGCGACGATCGGCTTTCCCTCGGAATCCTGCACTCGAATCACGAGCTCCAGCCCAGTGGGCGACTTCGTGACGAGCACGAGATCGCCGACGTCGAGATCGTCGCCGATTTTGGCGCTGGTCATCCTTTGAACGAGATCACCCAATGGGGATTCGACCACCAACCGGACCTCCGTAAAGTCCGGCTCAGCTGCAAATGCGAAGCGCCCGTTCGCATCCGTCCTTGTCGTCAAGGCGTAGAGAGTCGCCGCTCCGTTGTAGAAGGCGCAACTCACGGACAGTAGCTTCTTGATCGATTCCACCCCGCTTTCCGCGACGACGCGTCCTCGAAGCAGCGGCAGTTGTTCGAGATCGATGAGCAGACCGGGCTGCGGTCGCTCGATACGCAGACTGCGCTTGCTCGAGCCCGCGATGCCCGCGTGCCGCACCAGATACTCGCGCGGAACCGTGATCTCACCACTCCATCGCGGGTCGAGACCGCGAAAGCTGAATCTGCCCCGAGAGTCTGTCGCGCCGACGGCGGTAAAGGCATGGCGACCGGAATGGAGCATCAGGAACTCGCGCACCTTGGGGACGTTTTCGGGGACGTCGAACAAGGCCTGATCGCTTTCCAGGTAGAGCGAAATCTTCTGCGCGGGCGCCGTGCCACCGACCGTGACCCAGCCCGAGAGCTCGACTCCGGCGGGCAGGACGATCCTACGTTCTCCGCCGGAGAGATCGATGTCCTCGCGCAGGGGCTGGGCCTCGCGCGGCATGAGGAACACGATGCCGCGGTCCGTTCGAGGCTCGAAACTCGCACGCCCCGTCTCATCCGTTCTTGCCGTCCGGAACTGATCCTGCGAGTCGAGCACCATCAGACGGACATCAGGCAGCGGCTGCAATTCGCTGTCGAGCACGACGATGACCATCGCGGGTGCAATGGCCGCAGTCGGCGCCGGTGGAGATTCAGCCGCCATCCGTACCGGCTCGGATTGCGTTTCGATCGGCTTCGTGTCCGCCGGCTCAATCGGAGCGACGCCGCTGTCTGGCTGGACGCGCGGCTGCGACGCGGACGGATCGACCTCCGCGGCTTCCCAACTCGCTCCGCGAAGCATCCAGAATGCCGCGACGAGCAGCGCGAGCAACGCAAGCCCAGCCGCGAGCTTCCTCACCACTTCCCCGCGTAGTCCAGCTTGTCAGGTGCCGCCTGCGCCCCAAGCCATGCATGGTGCAACCGAAGCATCTGACGCGCGTGCAAGAGATCGTGGGCGATCCAATTCGCGAGCAGCATGCGCGCCGAAATCGCTCCGGCCTTCGGATGCATGTACTCGTTTCCCCACTTCGCGCCCTTCAGCCCCCGCAGCCATCCAATCGATGCCCGGCGCTCGGCAAGGCAACGTTGCAGCGACTCCGCGGGATCGCGCTCGTTGTACCCGCGGTCCTTGGCCCACGTCTGAGGATCGATCGACGGCCAGGCCTCGGCCGGATCGCGCAGCGTGCGCTCGATGCGGTCGCGGAAATCGGAAACCTCCTCGTCGGCGAGGTGATTGAGGACCTCGAGCAGCGACCATTGCTCGGGCGCGGGCTTCCAGCGCATCTGCTCGTCCGGGAAGCGCTCGGCCAAGGCGGTCACGAGCACGGGCCCCCGCTCGAGGCGGTCGATGGCCACGGCCAGGCCCAGCGGGGAGACATCCAGGGGCATTTCGGGAGCTTAACCCGTCCAGCCCGGTGCTCGGCAACCGTGCCGTTCCGGGCCCCGAGCCGCTCTTCCCGAGGATTGGCTGTCACGGACCCCAGCCCCGAATCCAATTGCCATGGGAGGGCCCAGGTGTTCTCGCTCAGGTGGGCTGCTCACGCACGGTCCTGAAGCCTTGTCGACGGAGCCCCAGAGAACGCCGACCCTCCTTTTGTGGCAACTGGGCATACTGTCCGCTCGAGCCCCCGGAGAAAAACCATGATGCTGCGTCGACTGATTGGAGTCGTTCTCGCTCTCGGATCGAGTGCTGGATTCGCGCAGGCCGGAAGCGTGCGGATCGCCGAGAGGCCCCAGGCCGGGACCTTCACCACCTTGCAGGCCGCCGTCAACGCGGCGCTCGAGGGCGAGTCGCTGCTGGTGACGCCCGGGATCTATGCGTCGTTCACGATCGACGGCAAGTCCGTGCAGGTGTTCGCGCTGGGAACGGGCCTGGCGAAGATCACGGGCCAGGTCGTGGTCAAGAATCTAGGGCCCACCCAGTACGTGGTGCTGAGCCGACTCTCGGTCAAGGGCGGCGTCACGACGAGCACGGGGACGGCGCTCGAGATCCGGGACGTGACGGGAAACGTCCGGGTGGAAGGCAGCCATTTCGAAGGCGCGGCGTCCAACCAGAGCCAGACCTTCAGCGGCAGCGGCGTGCTGCTCGATTCCGCGGTGAACGTGGTGTTCTCCAACTGCGGGATCGTGGGCGGCTACCCGGGCTACCTCGGCGGCTTCACCCCAATCGACGGCGGGCCGGGTATGGACTCGGTCGATTCCATCGTCGGCCTCTACGACTGCAACCTCGAAGGCGGCTATGGCAGCGACGAGTCGGCGCCGCGCGGTGGCAACGGCGGCCCGGCGTTCTCCGGCCGCGGATTCGGGCTGTTCGCCTCGGGTTGCACCTTCGAGGGCGGGCGGGGCGGC
>DATHET010000094.1:0-3010 GCA_035490315.1 Planctomycetota bacterium | reverse complement strand
CAGGTCGCGGGATTGATCGTCGAGGCCGCCGGTTCCGTCGAGCGTGTCCGACCAGAAATAGCGGCTCTGGGCGGAAGCGAGCGAGGCGAGCAGCAGCACGGAGGCGAAACGCACACAATGGGAGAGAATCGGGCTCATGGGAGATGGGGGAGCGGGGGCCAAGGGAGCGAGCTGGAGCTACCTATGCCGCTTTCCGCGCAAAGTCTCGCTCGATCGGAATCATTTTCTTGCGAGATTTTGCGCTCGATCCACAACTGATGCGCCGAGAAAACTTTGGAAACCTGTTCGAATGGGGCCCGCGGGATTGTCCGTAACCGACGCGCGCGCGCAGGTCAGCAGATCTATCCGCGTCCGGTCTTCCGGCTGCGGTGATCCCGGATCATCGTGCTGACGACGAGCCAGAATCCGCCTGCCGCCGCGAGCATGAAGAAGACCATCGCCAGCCCCGGATAGCCGAACAGACGGAAACGGGTCTCGACGCGCATCAACAGCGCCGCTCCGATGATCAAGGCTGCGAGCACGATGCCCGTGGTGATGCGGTTGGCGATCTTCTCGATCCCGTCGACGACCATCCGCGCGTCGAGCGACTTCACCTTGACCTCGATCTCCGCATTGGTGATCGCGTCCAGGATGCGGTTGAGCCGATTGGGCAGAGCCATCATGAAGGCCTTCGTCTCCATGAGCGAGGTCAGCAGACCGCCCTTCGTCGCGCCCTCCATCGTGCGGCGTCTGACGAGCTCCGTGGCGTTGCTGCGAACCGACTCGTTCGGATCGAAGCCCGGGTCGAGCACCCGGCCGATTTCCTCGAGCTGCAGCAGGGTCTTGCCGAGCAGGGTGAGCTCGCTCGGCACGAACAGCCCGTTGTGCGACGCGTGGGAGGTGACTTCCAGCACCAGGCGACCGATGTTGCATTTCTCCAGCGTCTGGCCCTGCTGATCCGCGAGGGATTGCCGGATCCGACGGCGCAGCTCCGGACCCCGGAATTCCTCCGCCTTTTCACTGGCCTCGATCACGATGTCGGCCACCTTCTCGCTCTGACCCTCGCTGATCGCGAGCAGCAGCTCGAGCAGATGCTCGCGCATCGAGGGCGTCGTGTGGCCCACCTGTCCCAGGTCGAGCAGCGCGATACGACCGTCGTCGGTGAGGAACACGTTGCCGGGGTGCGGATCGGCGTGGAAGAAGCCGTCGACGAGCACCTGCTGGAGATAAGCCTTGAACAGCTCCTCGGCCAGCGCACAGCGATCGACGCCGAGCATCGCCACCGGGCTCAAGGCAGTCAGCTTGTGACCCTCGACGCGTTCCATCGTCAGCACGCGCCGCGTGCAGTAGTCCGCGATGGGCTGGGGCACGAAGATCGATTCGAACTCGCTCAGGTTGTCGCCCAGCGTGACGAGGTTCTTCGCCTCGCGCTCGTAGTCGAGCTCGTTGTGGATCGTCAGGCGGAACTCCTCGAGCATGTTCACGAAGCGGCTGCGGCGGCCGACGTCCGTGTGGGCATCCATGAACGTGGCGATCTCTTTCAGGACCTCGAAGTCCGCTTCGATCTGCTCCTGGATGCCGGGGCGTTGCACCTTGACCACCACCGGGCGGCCGTCGCGCAGGCAAGCCAGGTGGACCTGACCCAAGGACGCGGCCGCGATCGGTTCCGGCTCGAAGCTCGAGAAGGCCTTGGAGATGCGCGTTCCGAGCTCGGCCATCACGATCGCCTCGACCTCGTCGAAGGCGAAGGGCTTGACCTTGTCCTGCAGGCGCTCGAGAGCTTTCAGATGGGCCTCGGGCAGCAGGTCGGGGCGTCCCGAAAGCACCTGACCCAGCTTCACATAGGTGGGGCCCATGGCTTCCAGGTCGTCGGCGAGCTGCTCGGGGCTCGCGGGGGCGGACGCCTCGGCTCCCTGCCGCTCGGCCCTTTCCTCGCCCTCGATCGGCTGGACCAGATCGCCCCGGCCGTACTTCCAGAAAAGGCGGGCGATCTGCCGGTAGCGCTGGAGGTGATTTCCGGTGAGCTTCATCGGCGAATGGTCTCCACGCTCGCGAAGTTCGTGTGGAATGGTAGGGAGGGTTGCAAAGTTGTCCCTGGCACGTGGAAATGGGCCCAACCCGCATGGCTGGGCCTGCTCCCCTGGCTCTTGGCAAACCCTGTACCGCGGCTTGCACCTCCCGCCCGCGCCGCTAAACTGCTTGGCCCCAAGGATCGAGTCGGGTTCCCAAGTCGCGGTTTTGCCCGCGCTCCGCCTGGTCCCGCACGAAGGCGCTTCGATGCCCAAGATGAAAACCAAGAGCTCCGTGAAGAAACGCTTCCGGATCTCCAAGCACGGCAAGGCCGTGTGCAGTCACCCCGCCCGTGGCCACGGCCACTCGCCCTACCCGGGCAAGACCGGCCGCACGATCCGCAAGCGCATGGTGCTCGACAGCACCTGGTCGAACCTGATCCGCAACATGATGGGGGGCTAGCCGATGACCCGCGTCACCTACGGCCCGCCGAGCCGCCAGAAGAAGAATCGGCGCCTGAAACTCGCCCGCGGTTACCGCGGCGGCCGTTCGCGCCTTTGGCGCACGGCGAGCGAGACCCTGCTGCGCGCCTGGGCCTACGCCAGCCGCGACCGCCGCACGCGCAAGCGCGTGTTCCGCGCCATGTGGATCGTGCGCCTCAACGCGGCGACCCGCATGCGCGGCATGCCCTACTCGCAATTCATCGACGGCCTGCGCAAGGCGAAGATCGAGCTCAACCGCAAGCAGTTGTCCGAGATCGCGATCAACGACGCCGCGGCTTTCGACAGCCTGGTCGAAGAGGCCAAGGCCGCGCGCAAATAGCAGGCGCAGCCATCACGGATGTTTCACGCGGCCCGGGAGCTTCTCCCGGGCCGCGGTTGTTGTGTGCCCAGCATGTCCACAGCCCTGGAGGTGAAAGTCCTCTGACGAGCAGGTCGCGTTGAGTCGAGCGAACCGCAAGGCACCGACCGCGAGGGAGGCGCTGAAAGAAGCGGCTAGCGAAGGCGCGGGTCGACGAACA
>DATHET010000093.1:0-16790 GCA_035490315.1 Planctomycetota bacterium | reverse complement strand
AGTTTACCAGCGAGGTCGACTGCGGCTGGTTGCTGACGAGCAGGCCACCGTGAGCGAAAGTCTCGACGCCTTGGGGATCGAGGCGTTGCACGTAGACCGCGTAGGACCCCGAACGAGAGTCGAACCAGCCGAGCCAGGTCGAGCCGTCACCGCCCGCCGCCATCTTCGGCACGGCCTGGTCGCCCGGGAAGTCCGCGATGGCGAGATTGACGGCGGGGTTGGAGGACCACTGCGCGAAGGCGAGCAGCGGTGTGGAGACGAGGAGGGCCGCGGTGAACGTGAGTCGAGTGAGCATGTTCCATCCATGGTATCTGGACAGTTCCAGTACGGAGTCGGGTGAATTCTTCCGGAGTCGTGCGGCCCTGGTTCCGCGCGCGCCGCGCGCGGAGCCAGGGCCGCACGACTCCGGAAGAATTCACCTGACTCCACACACGGCAACTTGCGAGATTCCGGGACGGCGAGCAGGCTTGGTTCGCGGCGCCAGGCGCGCGCGAACCATGATGCTCTCCAGAAGTGTCGGCCACAGCGACGTGACCATCAGCGCGGTGGGCCTGGGCACCTGCCAGCTGCGCCTGGTGCCCGAGGAAGTCGCGCGCGCCACGCTGCGGCGAGGATTCGAGTCGGGGATCGACTGGGTTCACACCTCGCCGGATTATTGCGGCGCGGACGAACTGCTCGCGCAGGTCATCGCGCAGTTCTTTCGCGAGACCGGAAAGCGCGTCATCGCGGCGTCCGACGCGTCGGGTGAAATGTCCCACTTCGAATACCTGTTCGAACGCGCCTGCCGCCTGTTCGGGACGCGGCGCATGCCGATGTTCGGGATTTCCTGCATCGACGATCAGGAATTCGTCGGCCACAACGTGTGGGGCAGTGGCGGGATGGTCGAATTCGTCCTGCGCAAGCGCCGCGAAGGCCGCATCGGCGCGGTGTTCGCGACGACGCACGGGCCGCCCGAGTACGTGCGGCGCCTGATCACCTGCGGTGCGTTCGACGCGATCATGCTGGCGTACAACCCGCTCGGGTTCCACGTGCTGTCCTCCTACGCGGCGGCGGAGGGCAAGTGCTACGAGGACATCCCCGCCAACCGCGAGCGCATCTTCGGCCTGGCTCGCGAGCGCGGAGTCAGCGTGCTCGCCATGAAAGCGCTCGCCGGCGGACTGCTCGGGAAAAGCAAGGCTCTTCCTCCGCATCATCCGCTGGCGCGCGAGCGCGAGGTGCTGCGCGCGCGCGACGTCTTGCGCTACATCCTGCGCCAGGACGGAGTCACTGCCGTGGTGCCCGGCGCCGCCTGCCCCGCGGAAGCGGAAGAGGACGCGCTCGCGGGGCATGGACCCCTGGAAGTCAGCGTCGAGAGCGACCTGCGGCTCGAGCGCGACGTCGCCAGCCTGCGCACCAGCCTGTGCAGCCGCTGCGGCGAATGCGAGCGCACGTGCAGCCAGGGCCTGCCGATCTCCTGGCTCTTCCGCGATGCGTACATCTGGCTCAACCCGTCGGACACCTTCGACGCCGTCGGGCGCCTGGGATACTTCCATCTGCATCCGGAGCATGCGCTGGTCTGCGGCTCCTGCCCCGATCCCACCTGTTCCTGTCCCGCGGGTCTGCACATTCCTTCGGAGCTCGCTCTCGTGCACGAAGGCATGGTCGAGTTGCGCGAGCAGGGCTTGCTGGCGCGCACGCCGGAAGAATTGCGTGACGCCGCACTCGTGTCGTCCTCGGGCGTGCGCGTCCTGTACGCCGAGACGCCGCGTCGAATGGACCCGGGCGAAACTGGCCTGTGTCGCTTCTGGCTCGAGAACAGCGGCGAGCGAGCTTGGGGCAAAACCGGCGAGGGAGCGGCGCGGGTCCAGGTGCGCGCCGGCTCCATCGACCTCGCTTCGGTGGCCTTGCGCGAAGACGTCGCGCCGAATGCGCGCACCCACGTCACTTTTTCTCTGCGCGCACCGCAGAGCGAAGGTGCCCACGCGCTCGAGTTCCAGCTCGCCCACGCCGCGGACGCGACGCTCGAATCCTTCCATCACGCCGCGCTCGAAGTCGGCTCCGCCACGATTCCAGAAGACCCTCGAAGATCCAACCACGTGCAGATGAATCCCATCGAGCCTGCGACCTTGCCGCGCGCGACCCACGGGGTGCGCCACGTCAGCCACAACCTGCCCGAGGAAGTCCTCCCCGGCAGCGTGTTCCTCGTGCGCCTCGTGCTCGAGAACACCGGGAGTCTGACCTGGAGCGCATCCAGGCCCGGCGGAGATCACGTCGGCCTCGCCGTGCATTGGGACGAGCGCGTAGTGGCGAATCACACGCTGCCGCGGCCGGAAGTGAAGCCGGATTCGCGCGTCACGCTGCACTTCGCCGTCGAGGCGCCGCTCGAGCCCGGCGTGCACACCCTCGCGCTGAAACTGGTGCAGTACCAGGTCGCCGTATTCGAGGACCGCGGCGCGCCCGCACTGGTCGCGCGGATCACCGTGCTGGATCGTCCGCCCGATCGCGGCGCGCGCCTGTGGGCCGCGGCACAACGCGTCGATCCCTGGCACTACCTGCCGACGCGCGGAATTTCGCGTGGAGCGAGCGGCGCGTCGTATCCCGTGTTCGCCGAGAAGGCCCAGGGCTGTCACCTCTGGGATCTGAGCGGCAAGCAGTACATCGATTACACGATGGGCTGGGGCACGGTGCTGCTCGGATACGCCCATCCGAAAGTCAGCGAGGCGGTCGGTGCGATGCTAGGCACAGGCTCAGTCCTCGCCTGGCCGCAAGCGGTCGAGATCGAGGTCGCGGAGATGCTCTGCGAGGACTTTCCTTCGGCGGAAATGGCCTGCTTCGGCAAGAACGGTTCGGACGCCTGCACTTTCGCGGCGCGGATGGCGCGCGTCTTCACCGGCAAGCGCACGATCCTGTTCAGCGGCTACCACGGCTGGCAGGACTTCTGGACCGAGCAGGTCGGCTTCGAGCGCACCGGCGTCCCCGTGCGCGATCCGGCCTTGATCCACCGCTTCCCCTTCCACGATCTCGGGGAATTCCGCCGTCTGTACGAAGCGCACAAGCACGACCTCGCCGCCGTCATGGTCGAGCCCTCGCCCTGGGCCGGCAATGGGCTGGGCTTCGAGCCGGACACCGACGCGGAGTTCCTGCGCGAGATCTCCGCGGCGACGAAGCGCGCGGGAGCCCTGTTCATCCTGGACGAGATCGTCACGGGCTATCGCTATCCCGGCCACAGCGTGCAGAAGGCGAAGGACGTGGTTCCCGATTTGACCTGTCTGGGGAAAGCGATTGCCTCCGGGCTACCCCTCTCCGCGGTGGTCGGACGCGCGGACGTGTTCAAGTCGGCCCTGCCGCGGACGTTCTTCGCCGCGACTTTTCACAGCGAGGCCTACTCCTTCGCCGCCGCGCGCGCGGCGATCGGCGTATACCGCAGCGAGCCGGTCGCGAAGCACGTCTGGGATTACGGCGAGAAACTGCGCGCGGGCGTCCACGAGGAATGCAAGCAGCTCGGAGTCGAGGCGCGCATGTGGGGCGCGCCTTTCCGCATGAATTTCCGCTTCGGCGAGCAGGATCCTCTGGTCCTGCAGCTGCGGCGCACGCTGTTCCAGCAGGAATTGTTGAAGGCCGGGATCACGACGTACAACGGCGTGATGCTGCCCTGCTACGCGCACGACGAGCTGGCTCTGGCGAGGACGTTGATCGCGTTCGGCGAAGCGCTGGACGTCGTGGCGCGAACCGCGAAGCGCGGAAACTGGGACGAGGCGATCGAAATCCCTCTCTTGATCGACCTGTGAGCGATTCGGTGCACACCGCGAGCGCATGGAGCGCGCAACTGCCGGCGCACCTCGTCCTCGAGGGCGAGTCGAGCGCGGATTCGTTTTTCGCGCGCGATCTCGAGCGGCGCTGCGGCGTGGAATTGCGCGTCGTGAAGCTCGCGGGCCTCTCGAAGTCCGAGGAAGGGATGGTGCGCGAGCGCATGGCGCGCGCAGCGAGCCTGCGGCATGCGAATATCGTTGCGATCGATGCCTGGGGTCTGACTCGCGACACGCTGTGGACTGTTTCTGCTCGCCGGGCTGGAGTTCCCCTGAGCCTGTGGATCGAGCGCGAGAAGCAATTGCCATTTCTCGAGGCCGTGCTTGTCCTGACGCAGCTCGCGGATGCTCTGGCGCAAGCGCATCGAGCCGGCGTGCGCGGCGAAGTCAACGTCGCTAGCGTCGCATGGTGCGACCGGCAAGTTCAGTGGAGCGGTGTGTGCTCGCCGCGCGCCCACGCTCCGCAAGGCTTGGATGCGAGCGCGAACATGTTCCAGTTCGGAGCGCTGGCTTATGAAATCCTGACCGGGAGATCGCCGGATCTCACAAGCAAGCTCGAGCCAGTGAATCGTCTGCGACTGCACCTCCCGCCCGGCCTCGCGCGTGTTGTGATGCGCTGCCTCGATTCGAATCCGGCGGCGCGCTGGCCTTCGATGCAACCGATCCAGGACCTGCTCGCGGGCATGGTGACGCCGCCGCAGGGGTATCGGGTCCATCAGCTCGTCGAGCAGGGCCGATTCCTGTTGCGCAAGCGCGACCAGCGGCTGGTCGAATCGATCGAACGCTTCGAAGGCGCGCTAGCGATCGATCCGCGGTCCGTGCCCGCCGCGGCCGGACTCGGTCAAGCGACGGCGCTGTTTGCTGCGTCGGGCGAGTCGCAATCGACCGCGCGCGCGCGCGAGGCGGTCGCCCAGGCGCTGCACACCGATCCCGGTGACAGCGACGCGCGGCTTGCCGAGGGACTCCTGCGGCTTGCGGAATTCGACGCCGACGCCGCGCAGCGTCCGCTCGAGCTCGCCGTCTCGGGCAATCCGCGCCACGCGGAGGCGCGCGCCTGGCTCGCCTGGCTGATCGCGGCGCGCGAAGCGTCGAATCCGCGGGCCCTCGTCCTCGCTCGCGAAGCGTCCCAAGCTGATCCAGCGAGCGCGCACGCGGCCGACATGCTCGGGCGCATCGCCTTCGCGGCCGGCGATACGGCTGTGGGCATTTCCAGCGCGAGGATCGCCATCGAGCTCGATCCGACCTGGCCGCGCCTGCGCAGCCTGGGCCTGGCCCTCGCCGCCACCGGCTCGTTCGACGAAGCCTGCGTGCTGCTCGAGCGCGGACTCGCGATCTCGAATCGGCATGCGCACTTGCTCGGCGCCTGGGGCTCTGTGCACGCGGCGCGCGGCGATTCCGACACTGCCCGCGCGGTCTGGGACGAGCTGCTCGCGAGACCGCGCGTGCAGCCGACGCAGCTCGCTCAGCTCGCGGCGTGGATGGGCCGCGTCGACGAAGCTCGCGCCTGGATTCAGCGCGCCCAGGCCGAACGCGACGCGGCCTGGTGGTTCCTTCAGCTGCGACACAGCCGCGCGGATTGGCCGGCGCAGGAGCTTCGATGAGCCAGTCGATGCGAGGAACTCCTTTCGTTCCGCGAGGCCGCGCGACCGAGCACGATTTCACTCGCGAGCTCGCGCCGCTCGAGCCGCAGTCGATCACCGTCCTGATCGACGTGTCCAACAAGTGCAATCTGCGCTGTTGCATGTGCTATTTCGCCTACGACAGCGTCTTCCACCGCAAGGCGATCTACCTGCGGCCGGAGCAGTTCGCGCGCATCGCACAGACGCTCTTCCCCCACGCCCACACCGTCTATCTCTCCGCCGGCAACGAGCCATTGACCTCGCCCTGGTTCACCGATCTCCTGCGCATCGCCGCGCCGTATCGAATCCCCGATCTGAAATTTTTGACCAACGGCCTGCTGATGCGGCCGGAGATCTGCGAGGCGATTCTCGACTGCGGAGTCTCCCAGGTGCACCTTTCGATCGACGGCGCGACCAAGGCGAGCTACGAAGCGATCCGAGTCGGCGGCCAGTTCGAGCGCTTCGTCGAGAACGTGCGCTACCTAGCCCAGCGCAAGCGCGAACGCGGCGCGACCCATCCGATCCTGCAATTCAACGTGACCTTGATGCGCAGCAACCTCCGCGAGCTGGAGAGCTTCGTCGACCTCGCCAGCGAGCTCGGCGTCGAGCGCATCGCCTGCCGGCACGTGATGGCCTACGCAGGCCTGGGAATCGAGAAGGAGACCCTCGACGCGATTCCGATCGAAGCCAATCGCGCCTTCCGCCGCTTCCTCGAGCGCGCGGATCGCTCGCAGAACGTCCTGGTCGTGAATTTCCCCGACCTGTTCTCGACTGGCGAAGAGTCGCCGCCGCCGGCGCGCTCGCTCTCGGCGGAAGCGGACCCGAGCTTGCCCAAAGTCCCCTTCGGCGCGGTCGACAAGCCGCGGCGTCGGCACCTGCGCGGCTCGAATGCCCTGCAGTTCCAGGGCTGGGCCCTCGACGCCGTGGAAGTCGCCGAAGTCTGGCTCGGCCGCGAGCCCTTCCCCGGCGAATCCAGCGCTGAGCTCGAAGACGGTCTCGTGCGAATCGGCCGCGCGCGCTTCCACAACGGCAGCCGGCCCGACGTCGCGATGGTCCACCGCCGACTGCCCCTTTCCTACCGCAGCGGCTGGGGCTTCGAGCTGCGCCGCGAAGCGCTGCCCGCGGGCGACGAGATGCTGGTACAGGTCCACGTGCGCGCCGTGAGCGTCGACGGTCGCAAGAGCGAGCTCGGCCGCCGCACGCTGCTCTACAGCGCCGACGACAGCGATGAGCCTTACCTCTATTGCCGCCGGCCCTTCGAGAACGTGTACATCGACGCCGAGGGCAAGGTCTATCCCTACCCCGATTGCCAGACAGTCGATCCCTTCGGCGATCTCGGCGAAGGCAAGCCCTTCGAATCGATCTGGTACGGCGCGGCCTTCAGCGAGCTGCGCCAGCGCATCATCGCGCGCGATCCGCCGGCGATGTGCCTGACCTGTCCCGACTTCATCAACCGCAGCGTCGACGACCGCAACTATTTCAGCGCCCGCGCCATCGAGCAGGATTTCCGCAAGCCCTTCGGCTTCGTCGACCAGCCTCGCGATCCCTGTGAAGTGCGCGGCCAGTCCGTGATGATCCATGGCTGGGCCCTGGGCTTCGACGAATTCGAAGGCGTGCGGCTGGAACGCGAGGCGCTTGCGGAGGAAGGGGCGGGAGAGCGAGGCAGGATCGTGCTCGGCGAAGCGCGCTTCGTCGCCGGAATCCGACCCGACGTCGCCGCGGCCTACCCCCACCACCCCAAGCGCGAAGAAGCAGGCTGGCACTTCGAGGTGCGGCGCGATGCGCTTCCGTCCACGGAGGCGGAGCCGGTCGTGGTCCACGCGGTCGCCCGCAATCGGACGGGGCAGGAGACGCATCTGGGCTCGCGCCGCATCCGCTTCGTCGCGGCTGCGCCTTGAGCCTGTCGAGACGGTCGTCGGCACGGAGTCAGATGAATTCGTCCGGAGTCGTGATGCCATCCGAGCGCCGCTCTCGCGGCGCGCGGATGCCATCACGACTCCGGACGAATTAACCTGACTCCGTACGCATCGGCTATTCTCGCACCTCATGCAGACAGCTCCCGAACGCCCGCGCTGGTCCTGGCGCAAGAAACTGCTTCTGCAGCTCCTGCTCCTGCCGCTGCTCGTGTTGGCGGTAGAGTTCGGATATCGGCTGCTGCTCACGGCCCAGGGCCACGGCTACTCGGCGAACGCGGCGCGCGAGCGCGCGGCCGAGATCTTGAGCCCGATGCTCGAGACGATCCCTCGCACAGGAGCGACCATCCCGGCCCTGGTGGACACCCGGCCGGGGAAGAAAGAGAACGAGCAACGCCTGATCGCCCATCCCTACTGGGGCTTCGAGGACGTGCGCTCGATCGCGAACATGGCGATGGAGACCCAGGAATACCACGACGGCACGCCGCCGGATGAATTCCGCATCCTGATCCTCGGCGGCTCGGTCTCGGGGATCTTCGGCATGCTCGGCACGACGAAGCTCACCGAGGAGCTGGAAAAATCACCCAGGCTCGCCGGCCGCAAGGTGCGCGTCGTCTGCCACGGACGCGGCTCGTTCAAGCAGCCGCAGCAGCTCAATCTCCTGAACTTCATGCTCGCCGAGGGCCATCGCTACGACGCGGTGGTGTGCATCGACGGATTCAACGAGGTGGCGCTCGGCAATCACAATGCCTGGGAAGGCGCGAATCCGGTCTATCCGGACGTGTTCCGCTGGGCGCACCTCGCTCAGGGCATGGATCTCGGCGAGGAGGAGCTCGATCTCCTGACCACGGCCTGGACCATGCGGCGCGAAGGCCAGGAAGTCCTGCGCAGCGCGACCGAGCACGGCTGTTTTCAGAGCGCCATCCTCGGACAGCGCACGATCGCCCGCCTGGATTCGATCCGCGCGCGCTGGGGAAAGTCGCAGGAGGAATATGCGCGGCTGCTGCTCGGTCGCGACCGGGATGCCGCGGTGCGCGGGCCGGAGTGGAACCGCGCCGGTGTCGCCCACGGCGATCTGGAGCAGGTGCTGACGACCGCCGCGTTTTCGTGGTCGGAGTGCTCGCGCAGCCAGCAGGCGATCTGCTCCACGCGCGGCATCGCCTACCTGCACGTGCTGCAGCCGACGCTCCACGACGAGGGCTCGAAGGTCCTGACCGAGCTCGAGATCAAGAACGACAACGCCGACGCGTCCTGGATCGAAGGGGTGAAGGCAGGATATCCGAAGCTGCGCGCGGCGGGGCTCGAGCTGCAGAAGGCCGGCGTCAACTTCCTCGATGCGTCGATGATCTTCCGCGACGTCGGTGACACGCTGTACTTCGACGCCTGCCACTTCCGCACGCAGGGCAACGAGCTGCTCGCTCTCGCCGTGGCCCCGGCCCTGCTCGCGGTCCTCGAGCGCGCCGCGCCGCGCTGACGCGGCTCAGGACGAGCTCAGAACCGTTGCCCGAGCGCGACTTCCGTGGCAATGAGCCACGGCTTGGACCGGATCACTTGCCCGCGTAGCCGAGTGACATGAGCGCCGGGGTCGCGGCGCGCGCCGGCTTCATGTACTTCTCGACGAAGGTCAGCATCGCCTGCGAGGCCGCGATGCGATTCGCCTTGCGCTGGAAGCCGTGGCCCTCGTCGGGGAACAGCAGGTACTCGACCGGCACGCCGTTGCGCTTGCAGGCCGCGACGATCTCGTCGCTCTCGACCTGCAGCACGCGCGGATCGTTCGCGCCCTGCACGACGAGCAGCGGCCGACGGATCTTGTCGGCGTGGAACAACGGCGACTGGCGCTGCAGACGTTCGCGATCGGCCACGGGATCACCGATCTCCGCGTAGAGGGAGTCTTTGAAGCTCGCCCACCAGGGCGGCACGCTCTCGAGGGTGCGCAACCAATTCGCGACGCCGAAGAGATCGATGCCGATGGTGAACTCCTCGGGGCGGTAAGCGAGCGCCGCGAGGACCATGTAGCCGCCGTAGCTGCCGCCCGAGATGCCGATGTTCGCGCCGTCGCACCAGTCCTGCCCGGCGAGCCATTTCTTCGCCCACACGCAGTCGTCGAGATCGACCTCGCCGTGTTTCCTGTCGTCGAGGTGGTGGAAGGTCTTGCCGTAACCGCTCGAGCCGCGGTTGTTGACCGACAGCACCGCGACGCCGTTGTTCACGAGGTGCTGGATGATCGCGCTGTAGCCCGTCCGCGACTGACCGCCCGGGCCGCCGTGGATCCACAAGAGCGCCGGCACGCGATTCGAAGGCGACGCATTGCGCGGACGATAGAGCAGCGAAGGAATCTCGAGCCCGTCGTTGCTCTTGAAGCGGATCACCTCCGCGCGCACCAGCGCGTCTTCCTCGACGGCCGGATTCAACGTGTGGGTCACCTGCCGCGCCTCCGATTTCCCGATGTCGATCACGAACAGATTGGCCGGCGAGGTGTCGCTCAAGGCCAGGCAGGCGAGGCGCTTTCCGTCGCGTGAAATGTCGACGTCCTGCACGTCGAGGTTGCGCAGATCCGGCAGCGCGACTGGCTTGCCGCTCTTCAGATCCACGATCGTGAGCTGAGTGCGCGCATCGGCGTTGACCGACACCACGCGGTAGCGCCCGTCGCGCGAGAACGAGACCGCCTGCACGTCCCAGGGCGCCTCGAAGACCATGCGTTGCTCGCCGGTCTCCAGGCTCTGACCCCATAGCCGTTGGAATTCGCTGCCCTGGTTCGAGGTGAAAAAGATCTCGCGCGAGTCGGCGCCGAAGGCCGTGTCGCCATAGCTGACCTTGCCGCTGTGCGGCGTGATCTTGCGCGGAGGCTGGCCCGCTTGATCGCTGCTCCAGAGAAAAATGTCGCCGTCCGCGTTGTCGTTGGTCTTGTTGAGCGCCAGGTACCGCCCGTCCAGGCTGACATCGCCCAGATCGAAGCCGCCCTGGTTCTCGAACATCAGCGTGCGCGTGTAATCGTTCGCGGAATATCGATACAGATCGAAGTAGCGCGGATCGCGCTCGTTGGTCTGGATGAACATCGACGCATCGTCCTCGGACCACTTCACGAAGCTCGCCTTGAGCGAGTTGCCCGGCGTGATGTCGATGACATGGCCGTCGAGCTCACGCACGTAGACGTGGACGAGCTCGTTGCCGCCTTCGTCCTTCTGGAACAACAGACGGCGATCGCTGGGGAAGAAGGAAATGCCCGCGATCGCGTCAGTCGTCGAATCGGTCAGCATCTGCGGCTCTCCGCCCTGCGCCGGCACCTCCCAGGCATTGAACACGCCGCTCTTGTCGCTCGTGAACAGCACGGCATCGCCCGCGGGAGCGATCGACACGCCGCGCACCGTGGTCGTCTCGTAGAAAGTCGCCGCGTCGTAGCGCGGAACTTCTCGCGGCTTCGCTCCCGGGAGTGCGCTGCAGGCTGCGAGCGAGAGCAGAAGCGCGCACGAGATCGGCGAGCTACGGATGAGTGCGGTGCGCATGAGTTCTCCAGTTCGAAGGCTTCGAGGGGACGCCGGCGAATTCACCAGCCGGCGAGGTCCCCTCCAGGATCAGGTTCTGGCGCACAGCGGCGCCACATCTTCAGGACATTTCACAGAAAGACTACGGCCAGCTCCAGGAGCTCACTCGAATACGTCCTGTTGCCCTGAAGCGAGGCTCGACCCGCTCACTCAGTTCAAGAACCAGGGCGCGAAGGACAGGAACAACGCGCCGGCGCAGTAGACGGGCGAAATCAACGCCGCCGCCAAAGTCGTGCGGTGCAGCGCGGGCTTGGCGTTCAGTCGCGCCACCACGTCGAGGTAGGGCCGGATCTGGAACAGGATGAAGAAGACGCCGATTGGCAGGATCGCGCTCCAGCGAATCCGTCGCGACAGCAGATTCGCGCGAGCCAACAGCTCGGCCTCGGCACCGGATTCCGCGTCGAAGAAGTCCGCCGGCAGCTCCTGCTCGCCCGCGCGCATCTCGGAATCTTCCTCGCGCTCATCGAGGCATTCCCGCGCGTCGAGGACCGCCGAGTCCGGCACTTCCACCGCGCGGTCGAACATCAGCAGACCGCCGACCATGGTCGGGTTGAGCGTGCGCACCGTCTCGTCGGGAATCAGCGCCGGAATGCCCCGGGCTTCCAGCCTGCTGCGCAAGAATTCCGCCTCGGCAGCTTCTCCCGTGAAAACAGTCGTCCAGCCTTGTCCCATCGAGGCTCGAGCATAACCCAAGGCGGCCAGCCCGCTCATCCAAGCGATTCCTGTCGATGGAGCCGTGCTCGAGCGTGGCCTATGGGCACCGCCCGTGCCGGCCCGCAAGCTTCGCAAGAAGGTCGAACCCGAGGTGTCCGCGGAGGACGCCGGCCTGCGCTACGTCCAGGACGGTGAGCCGGGCATCCATCGCCTGCGCAGCGGCAAGGGCTTCAAGTACACCCAGCCTTCCGGCAAGGCGCTGCGCGATCCGCGCGATCTCGAGCGCATCCGCGCCCTCGCGATCCCGCCGGCCTGGACCGACGTCTGGATCTGCACGCGCTCGAACGGACACCTGCAGGCCAGCGGCCGCGACGCGCGCGGGCGCAAGCAGTACCGCTACCACGCGCGCTGGCGGACAGTGCGCGACGAATCGAAGTACGAGCGGCTGATCGCCTTCGCGCAGACGCTTCCCAAGCTGCGCGCCCGCACCGCTCGAGATCTCGCCCGCAAGGGCCTGCCGCGCGAGAAAGTGCTCGCCACCGTCGTCCAGCTGCTGGAGAAGACGCTGATCCGCGTCGGCAACGTCGAGTACGCGAAGTCGAACAAGTCCTTCGGCTTGACCACGCTGCGCGACGAGCATGTCAAGGCCGGCCCTAAGGAGATCCACTTCGCCTTCCTGGGCAAGAGCAAGGTCCGCCACGCGATCGACCTGCGCGCTCCGCGCCTCGCGAAAGTCGTCAAGCGCTGCCGCGATCTGCCGGGCCAGCAGCTCTTCCAATACCTCGATGACGAAGGCGGCCAGCACGACGTCAACAGCGCCGACGTGAACGATTACCTGCGCGAGTTGTGCGGCCAGTCCTTCACCGCCAAGGATTTCCGCACCTGGGCGGGCACGCTGATCGCGACCAGCGCCCTGCAGAAGGCCGGCGACTCGAAGACGAAGGGACAGCGCAACAAGAAAGTCCTGGCGGCGATCGACGAGGTGGCGGAGAGTCTCGGGTCGACGCCGACCGTGTGCCGCAAGTGCTACATCCACCCCGCCGTGATCGAGGACTACCTGGAAGGCAAGCTCGCCCAGCATCTGCGGCAGCGCATCCAGAAGCAGGTCAAGTCCCGACTGCGCCACCTGCCCAAGGAAGAGCAGAAACTCCTCGCGTTCCTCTACCGTCGCCTCGAGAAGCCCGCGCGAGCGGCCTGAAGTTGTCGGTACGGCGCGTGCGACGCTGTCCTTGCTGACTCTCCCAACGTCCGGCTAGCTGGTCCGAGCTCGATTCGGCTCGGCCGAACTCGGGATATCCTGGCGGCCATGCGACATTTCCTATCGCTTGGTTCTCACGCGTGGACGGTCTTCCCGCTGCTCGCGAGTCCCTTGCAGGCTCGAGCTCAGACCATCGAAGCGCGGCAAGTCTCGGCTCCGGCGAGCGACATCACGAGCGGACTCGTCAAGCTGCCAGATCCCGCGAGCACGCCGACGATTTCATCCGCCGCGATCCTGCCCTTGAGCTTCGCGCCTGTGCGCGGCGGCGGACTTGCGGTCGAGCTTCGTTATCCAGTCGAGAAGCAAGGCACGCTGGTGCTCGCTCTGCTCTCCCCGAATGCCGCGAGCCTGCGCGTCTTCGCCGCCTTGGCGGGCGCGCCGCTCGCTCCGATCGATCAAGCCTGGCGCGTCCAGCGCACGACGGGCTTCGCGGGCGACTCGATGCCGGGCTGGATCGTCGATCGCCGCGAGCTGCACGACGTGCCGGCAGGCATTTTGCAGCTGCGCATCGAATCGAGCACGGCTTCCGAGGGTTGGCTCCTCGCATCGGCGAGCACCGAGCTGCGCGCAGAAGCCTGGGTCACGACGCAACGTCTCGTCGCCGGCCAACCGATAGGAATCGCCGCGCGCGCCGGCGGAATCGAAGTGCAGCGCGTCGAGCGCGCGCGCGCCATTCTCGAGTGCGCCGGCGAGACCCTGGAACTCCCCATGCACGACGACGGATCGCACTTTGACGGCGCCGTAGGCGATGGAGTGTTCGGCGCGCTGATTCCCGAGGCTCTCCTGGGCTCGGTCCGAGCTCGAGTCGAACTCACCGGCACGACGCGCGCGGCGAGCGCCTTCTTGCGCAGCTCGCAACTCGAGTTCCCCGTGCTCGCGCCCTGCGCACTTCTCGACGGAACGGCGACGACTCGATCCCTCGACGAATCGCATCTGCAAATCGACATCAGCGCAATCGCCGCAGGCCCCGAACAACGCCTGCACGTCTCCGCCGAGGTCTGGGGCCGCGATGAGCAAGGCCAACCTCTACCGGTCTGCTGGCTTTCGAAAATGCTCGCTCCCGAGGCGAGCGGAATCGCTTGGAATCTGCCGCTTGTGCTCGATCTCGACTGGCTCGAGCTCGCCGCCGCCCTCGCTCCGCTGGAAATGCGCGCCGTTCGCCTGCAGGATCCCGACACCGAAGTCGTCTTCGACCAGCTCGACCGCATCGAGCTCGCGACTCCGGTCCTTCCCGCGCACCGCCGCGCCGGCGCAGCGCGCACAGTCACGGCCACGATGCTGACCGGAAACTCCGGCGCGACCATCGGAACCCTCCCTCCCCCACCGAATCTCGCCGCCCACCGAGGCCTGATGCTCGTCCACGGCTACTGCTCCAGCGGCTCGATCTGGCCCGCCGTGGACTTCACGGCTCCCAGGCTCGAATTCCAGGACCCCAGCGCGAACCGCACCCACGATCAATTCGCCCAGCTGATCGCCCAGCGCGCCGCCGCGGCCCAGCTCACCAGCTTCGGAATCGTCGCGCACAGCCAGGGCGGACCCGCCGCGCTGCACCTGTTGACCTACTACACGAGCGGCCTCGACTTCGCGACCAACGGCCGGCGCATCCAGAGCCTCGCCTCGCCTTACCAGGGCACGCCCCTCGCGTCGCTCGGCGCCTTCGCCTGCGGTGTCAACAATGACATGACTCCCGCGGGCGCCGCGACCTGGCTGGCTGGAATCCCGAGCTGGGCCCGCGCGGAAGTCTCGACCTGGACGACCTCCGACGCCGGCACCCCGTGCAACGCTTTCACCAACCTGTTCCTCGCCAACCCCGAGGATGGGACCGTCGAGAAAATGCGCGCCGAGCTGCCCGGCGGCAGCAACATGGGACACGTCACCGGCTGGTGCCACACGACTGGAATGAACAGCCCCGCGAGCTACACCGACCACGCGCGCAACTTGCTGATGAATGCGGCCGCCGCGCGTTGAGTCTTGACAAGTCGGGCCTGCTCCGTTGATCTGATCCGTGCCCACGAGGGCTCACCCACAACACTGAACTCACGAAGGAGACCGCCATGGCCAAAGGCATGCAACAACCCAAGTCCGTCAAGAAGCCCCAGCTCTCCACCAAGGAAAAGCAGGACAAGAAGAAGGCCAAGAAGGCCGCGAAGGGGATGTAGGACGGCTACATGCGAACCCGCACGCTGCTCTCGTCACCAGCGGTGACGACGACGGGTGCGGGTTGCAATTGCTTGGCCTGGTGGAGTTGCTCGGGTGCCCAGATCTCCAGCGAGTAGGTGCCCGGCTCGAGCGGATAGATGCGATAGGGAGAGGCGTTGAAGCCGATGAAGTTCCCGCCGTCTTGCTGGGTTCGCTTGAGCGCGAGCATCACGTTCTTCTGGTACGCGCTCCCATCCGTATTTTCGATCTGGAGCAAGATGCTGCCAGCCTGAGCGAGCGGCACACGAATCTCGGCCTGCCGCTCGGCTTCGACGAGGATCGACTCGAGCTGTTGATCCTTCGGCGGGTATCGGAATTGATGGTTGTTCGCGGAGATCGACCACTGGTAGCTGCCGGCTGGCACGCGACTCAACACCTGCTCGACCCCCGGCTTCAGGTTCACGAGCATCACGATCGGCGCTGCATCGGGCGCGGTCAGCACGAGCTCGCCCATGGGCATGAGCTGCTCTCCGATCGCCGCCGGAACACCTGTCGGACTTTGCCAGGTGATCGCGATCGTGCCGAAAGCCAGCGCGACCCTGTTCAACGGAACGCGCACGATTGGCAGCGCCTTGCCCAGCGGCGTCGCCATGGCCGTCACTTTGGCACTGTCGAATCCAGGCAGACTCGCATCGATCTCGATCGGACCGCACTCGGCGAGCGATTCAGGCAAAGAGACGATGCACTGAATCCCTTGGGAACTCGCGTACAGATCGCGATCGAGGCCGGCAAGGAAAGTCTCGATCGAGCCTGGCGGGATCGAACACGCCCTGCGGTCCAGGCAGAGCGTCGATAGACGATGCGCTGGTGCCATGACGCCGAGCTCGATCGCATCGCCTGAGACTGCGTCGACGAGCCTGAAGTCGACTCCGTACGCGCGCTCCACCTCGATCAACACCTGGTCGCAGGGCACGACGGACAGAGGGGTCGCGACGCGCTTGCTCGCGATGAAGCCGGGCGATCCTGCACTCAGCTTGTATCTCTCGCCCAAGCTCAATCCTTCGATCGAGAAGGCGCCATCCGCATCCGTCAGGCCTCGAGTGATCGAGGGATCCTCGATCTGAAATCTTGCGAACCGCTTGCTGCCTGAGGAGCGCTCCGAGGACAGCATCGCGACGACCACGATTCCCTGAGCTGGACTGGCCGAACCGGCGAGGACCACGCGCCCGCGGATCGCACCTCCGCCTTGGAGCACGACTTGCAGCTCACGCTGGGCGGATGTCGGAGGCTCGAGTTCCCTGACCGCGCAATCCGCGGCGGAAAACACGAGACGCACAGTCGACGGCGATACCGGATGGATCCCTAACTCGCCCTGAGCGTTTGTCTCACCGAGCAAGGTGACCGCCGTGTCGCTGACTGCGTGAACTTTCACCTTCGGTAATGCAGTCTGGGTGTCGTCGACGACGTGCAAGCGCAGCCACGGATCGATCTGCGCCGCGGTTTTGTCGATTTGCGGAGTCGAAGCCTCGCGGATGCGGGTTGCAGTCTCATCCCTTCCGATCGGGGGCGTCGCCAATGCCGGGTCGCTCGTCGATGATCCGATTTCGGCCATGGACGGCGGCGCGGTGTGCTGAGAACTCCATGCCCACCAGCCCGCTGCGCCGACGATCAAGACAACTACCGCCGCGACGAGCTTCTGGATCACGAACAATCCTCCGATGAATGTCAGCGGTGCCGCTGACGCAGATGGTCTTTCCACGAGAGCGAGTCCAGCGATCAACGACGAGAGGTCCTTCCCTCGTCCGCGAGTGCGCTGCTCCAGGTCCTGACGCAAGAGCTCGATCCCGCGCGACAGCCGCGTCTTCACGGTCCCCAGCGGA
>DATHET010000092.1:0-12187 GCA_035490315.1 Planctomycetota bacterium | reverse complement strand
GCGCACCGAGAACAACCGGACCACGGCCTACTGGGTCGACGAGAAGCAGGACCTCGTGATGCGCGGGGTCGATCTGAACAACAGCGGCGTGATCGAGGTCGGCGAGGCGACGATCTTCCGCAATTCGATCGCGCTCGACGGTTCGAGCCGCGCCAACGCGGTCGAGCTCTCGCCCGACGGCGCGGTGTGGTGGAGCTCGGACGACGTGACCCACGAAGGTGTGTTCCGTCTCAAGGACCTCAACAACGACCAGGACGCGAACGACGCGGGCGAGCGGATCATCATGGTCTCCGGTGCCTCGACGCACCCGATCGCATCCAGCGGCGGTCCCGTCCTCATCAATACGGGCTCGTTCCGGCGCATGACCAACATCGGAAACGGCGTGGTGGTGTTCAACGACTTCGATTACTCGACGTTCTTCCGCTTCGAGGACAAGAACGCGGATGGAGACGTGCTCGACGCGACGGAATCCACGGTGTTCCTCAACCCGACCGGCCAGAATCCGGCGCTCGACATGAACCCGAGCTTCGCTGCGGCCTCCGCGGGATCCAATCCGCGCAGCCTCGCCCTTCCGAATTCGGCTTTCGCGTGGCTTTCCTATCCGACGACGGTGCTCGAGGGGAACCAGGAAGTGGTCTACGCCGCCTGCGACTCGAACAACACGGGAGTCTTCTCGATGAATGTGTTCGGCGAGCCGGTCAATGGCTTGATCTTCCGCTGTCGCGACCTCAACGCGGACGGCGACGCGAACGACGCCGGCGAGGTGACCACGTTCTACGACGGCAGCTTGACCGGCGGAGCGCCGCTGGGCTTCGACAAGATCGTCGGGATGTCCTCCGAGGCAGGCTGGCTGTACGTCTGCGAGCTGCGCGCCAATGCGACGCGCTTGATCCACCGCATCGCCGATTTGAACGGCGACGGGGACGCGATGGACGCAGGCGAGCAGCAGCCCTTCTTGTGGGACGCCACGTCGAATCTGCCCAACCCGCCGTTCCTGAGCGGCCTGCAGCCCTTCATCGTGCAGATCCGCGCCTTCCCGCACCGCACCTGGCCGACGCTGACTCCGCCTGTCGCGTACTGCACGGCGAAGGTGAATTCGCTGGGCTGCCTTCCGGTCATCGGCTCGACGGGCATCGCGAGCACCTCGGCGGGATCTGGCTTCGTCGTCAGCGGCTCCAATGTCCGCAACAACAAGCCGGGTCTGTTGATCTACACCAACAACGGCCGGGCCGCGGTCTCGTTCCTGGGCGGGTTCCGCTGCATCAACACACCGATCCGCCGTTCGATCTCACTCGCGTCCGGCGGCGCGCCGCTGCCCACCAACGACTGCTCGGGCGTCTACTCGATCGACATGAACGCCTTCGCGGTCGGCGCGCTCGGCGGCAATCCCGCGCCCTTCCTCTTCGTGCCCGGAACCGTGGTGGACTCGCAGTTCTGGGGTCGCGACCCCGGATTCCCGGCTCCGAACAACTCGACGTTGACCGGCGGCCTGGAGTACACGCTCGCGCCGTGACGGAGCGCGTGCGCGCCGAGCCCTTCGCCTGGTAGCATCCGCGCCAGGAGATTTTCGCATGATTCGAGGCATCCACGGCCTTCTGTACTCTTCCAATTCCGAAGCAACCCGCGCGTTCTTGCGCGACAAGGTCAAGCTTCCCGGCAGCGACATCGGCGGAGGCTGGTGGATCTTCGATCTTCCAGCCGGCGATCTCGGCGTCCATCCGGCGGAGCACGGCGCCAAGCCCGGCGACCACGACGTCTCGTTCTATTGCGACGACATCGAGGGAACGGTTCGCGACCTGAAGGTGCGAGGCGTGAAGTTCACCAAGCCCGTCGCCGATCACGGCTATGGGCTGGTCACCTACATCGAGGCGCCGGGCGGAGTCACCATCCAGCTCTACGAGCCGAAGTACGTGAAGGCGTCCTCGTCCAAGCCGCCCAGCTCCAAGCGAAGCGCGGCCGCGAAGCCCGCGGGCAAGAAACCTGCGAAGCGGACGAAGGCTGGCGCGAAGAAGACCAAGAAGTCGCGCTGAGCGCCTCCGATCAGGCGGACTACCCGACTCTTGCTCCCATGCACACAATCGCATCGACCATCGCGGCGCTCACGCTGATCTGCGCGCAGGATCCGGTCAAGCCGCCGGAGCCGCTGTCCATGGCTGCGACGGACGATCGCATCGTGCACTTCGTCGTCGACCCCAAGGAAACCGCGCTGTACACGCTGAGCGCGAAGAACACCGTCGCCTGTTGGAGCTTGACGAAGAAAGCCGAGCTCTGGCACGAGTCGGGCGAAAAGTTTCCGGACATGGCCTTGTCGCTCGGCACCAAGTTCGTCTACATCGGCGGCAAGATTCCTTCGCTGCGCTCGCGCGAGGTGGAGACCGGCAAGCAAGGTCCTGCCGTGGGCGTGGGGGGGCCGGGGGCCATGCCCCTGGTCTACGCTGCCGACCCGAAGGATCGCTGGGTCTGGGTCGGATTGGACAACGGATCGCTCGAGCGCGTGGTGCCCGCCAATATCCAGACCTTCAGCCATCGCGGCCTGAAGAACGGCGGCGCGTCCGCGCTCGCGATCGACCCCGAGGGGAATCTGCTCGCGGTGGGGGGCGTCGACAAGACGATCCGCTTCGTCGGAGCTTCGAGCGCCAATGTCGACGACAAGAAGATCTTCGAGGGCCTCCCCGACTCCGTCACCGCGCTGGTCTTCGCCGGCAAGTCGACTCTGCTCTCTGGAACGAAGGACGGGGGCCTGAGACTGTGGACCGTGGCGAGCGGGAAAGTGCGTTTCGAGCTCGCGGGTCACAGCGCAGCGGTGCGAGCGCTGGTCAGCAGTCCGAAGGGCGACCGGGCCGCCTCGGCCGACGACACGGGGAAGGTCTTCGTGTGGGACCTCGGCAGCGGCAAGTCGATCACGAGCTTCCAAGGCAAGGGCGCGATCAGCGCGCTCGCCTTCCTGGACAAGGGCAAGTCGCTCGCGGCGAACGACGGAGGCAGCGGGATCACCGTCTGGAAGCTGCCGGAGCAATAGTCGCTCGGCCGTTCAGGGCAGGATCTCGCGCTTGCGCAGGAACACCGACGCCGGGAAGCGCTCGCCCTTCGGCCCCTTCACCGTGCGCTTGAGGGCCAGATCGAAGAGCCGCGGGTCGTAGCGGAACACTTCGTCGAGCGCCTCGCGCTCTTCGGCGGTCAAAAGCCGGGCCTTTTCCAAGCGCCGCGTCGAGGTCAGCACGCGCACGGCCGGCAGCGGCCAGTCCGTTCCGTCGATGAGCCGCTCGTGCAGATCCGTCCGCTCGAGCAGCGTCCGCAGCACGCGCGGATCGCGGTTGCGGAACGCCACGGCCGAGATGTCTCCGTACAAACGACCGCGACCGTGGTCCTCGCCCATCATGCGCAGAAACAACTCGAATGCCTCGACTTCGCCTCGCGCTGGATCGTCGAGGTCCGTGGCCGTTCCCATGGACGCGCAATGGGCCACGATCACCCGCACGCCGCGATCGAGCGCGCGGCGCAACCGAAGCGGATTGCCGAGTTCCAGGGCACCCTGGGCCAGGGCCCGCTCCTCCCCGCCGTGCGAGAGCAGCGTCATCCCGCGCTCGCGCATCCGATCGTAGAACGCATCGCAGGCAGGGCTCGCCGGATCGATCCCCATCGAGTTCGGCAGCCACTTGACGATCCTGGCGCCGCGCGCCGCGCATCGATCGAGCTCCGCGAGGGCATCCTTGCGATGAGGATGGATCGAGACGCCTGCCACGAACTCGTCCGGATGCTCGTCGGCGAGCCGCAGGACGTAATCGTTCGGGACGTAGAGGGCGGTGTGCTCCCGGTCGACGGCGCCGCTGGTGTCGTAGCCATGGTCGAGGGCGAGCACGCAGGTCTTTCCGCGAGACACCGCGGAGAGGCGAGCGGCCATCTGCTGCGCGCCGCGCTCGAGGGCGTCGACTCCGGAGGCGCGGAGATAGACCTGGTACTGGATCATCCGCCACGGATGCAGCCACGAGTGCATGTCCGCCGAGATCTCGCAGCCGCTCCCATCCTCCGCGGTGCCCGCGACATGGGCGTGCATGTCGACGATCTCCAATCCGCCTGACACCTCGAGGCCGTCGAGGGCTCGCTCGACGAGGGCGCGCGCCTGCGGGCTGGCGCTGGTCGTGAATGCATCGGGATCGAGCTCGCTTGTGCCCACGATCGTCGCGCACGAGTAGGCGACGACGCCGGCGATGAGCAGCAGCAGGAGCGCGAGGATTCTCATGACTTTCATGCGAGTGTGGGAGCGTAGGGAGTCAGGTGAATTCGTCCGGAGTCGTGCGGCGGTTCCGATCCGCACAGGGCGCGGATCGGAACCGCCGCACGACTCCGGACGAATTCACCTGACTCCCTGCGCGCCTCCCGGCGTACTCAAAAGGGCGATGCGGCCTGTATCCCCTTGGTTATCGGGGGAGCCGCGGGCTCCAGACTGGGCGCCTCATCACGCTGCTCAGCGCTCCCATTGGGTCGTGTCAGCCTCGCAAAACAACTCGAACCCGTGGGAGGATTGACGCCAGACGCTCCGACCCGAGGAGCTCGCGCCCGAGCCGGGCGCGGTGGGGGCCGGAGTTTCAGGGCCCGAACTTCCAGTTTTTGGTCTGAACTGTTCGATAAGGGCGGCGTTAGATTCATCATCTAGCCGTAACCTGAAAACCCTGGCAACCTCGCGGAGAGCTCCCGCGGGGCTGCCGAGCGTGCTTTCCAGGCCTCCCCTCCCAGCGCCATGTCCGCAGCCAGCCCCCGAACTGCCGACCTGATTCGCACTTCGATCCCAGGTGCCTCGTCCAGCCATGTCCGCTTCGAACGCACCTCCCCGCATGGAACGCGAGGCCGCCACCACGGTGGCGGTCGACGCGCAGCCCGGCGGTCGTTCTACACGAGCCGATGAGCGCACCGGCAAAGAATCCCTGTCCCCGATGACGACACGGGACCTGCCCCTCACCGCTTCGACGCGTCGCATCACGCAGGTCCTGTGGACGATCGCCGTGCTGCTCGTCCTCGCGAGCCTCGCCGGCCAGTTGAGTCGCTTCCTGCTCCACCATGATCAGGTCCACGGCCTGGTGTACCTTTTCAATGTGGACAGGGAGGAAAACGTCCCGACCCTCTTCTCGGTCTGCCTGCTCGCCTTCGCCGCCACGTTGCTCGCGGTCCTGACGCTGCTCAAGAAGCGCGACGGCGATCCCGACCTGTGGCGCTGGGCCCTGCTCGCCTTCGGCTTCTGGTACATGTCGGTGGATGAAGCCTGGTCCAGCCACGAGAAGCTGGTCAGGCCGCTGCGCGGGATGGTCGGCGATGGCGCCAGCGGAGCCCTCTACTTCACCTGGGTGATCCCGGCCCTCGCGCTGGTCGCGCTGCTCGGACTCGTCTACCTGCGCTTTCTGCTGCGCCTCCCTCGCTCGACGCGGATCCGTTTCGTCGTGGCCGCGGCGCTCTACCTTGGCGGAGCGATCGGCATGGAGTTGATCGGGGGGCGCTACGCCGAGCTGCACCAGACGAGAACCCTGACCTACAACTTGATCGTCACTGCCGAGGAGGGGTTGGAGATGGCCGGCAGCATCGCCTTCATCCACGCGCTGCTCGTCTACTTCGGAGAGCAGTACGGCGAAGTGCGATTCCAAGTGTCGCGGGATGCCTGAGGTCTCGCCGAAAGCGCCGAGCTCCTCCGCTCGGAGTCCGTTTCGAGTCCTGGCGACGCTTCTCGCGATCGTCGCGGCCCTCGCAGCGCTGACCCTCGCACTGAGCCCTTCGATCCGCGTCTGGTGCGGCTTCGTCCCAGGCGGCCGGTTCGGACGCGACTCGATCCATCTGGTGATCATCCACACCAACGACATCCACGGCGAAGTCCTGGCGCGCGAGGAAGGCTCTGGCGAGAACCCTTCGTCGCCGGGGCTCGGTGGGCTGGTCCGACTCGTGCAGGAGATCGAAGCCCTGCACGCCGCCGAGCCGCAAGCCATCGTGGTGGACGCTGGCGACTGGTACTCGGGAACGCCGGAAGGGGCCGTCGACCGCGGCCTGCCGCTGCTGCAGATCCTCGCGCAGGTCGGTTTCGACGCGATGTGCGTCGGCAATCACGATTTCGATCACGGGATCGCCAATGTCGAGCGGCTGGTGCGCGAGGCGGGCCTGCCTGCCGTCCTCGCGAACGTTCGAAGTCCTGGCGTAAAGGAGCGGCTTCCCTGGGCCAGGCCCTGGATCGTGGTCGAGCGCAATGGCGTGCGTGTGGCCCTGGTCGGGCTCTTGACGACCACGACGAAGGCGATCAGCAGCGGGGAAGTGCGCGCGCTCGATTTCGCTTCGCCCGCGGAAGAGCTGGATCGCGTGCGTCTGGAGATCGGCGACAAGGCGGACTTGATCATTCCCGTCGCTCACATCCGAGTCCGCGAGGCCAGGCAACTGGCGCTCCACGATCCAAACCTGCCGCTGATCATCACCGGTCACTCGCACGAAATACTGGAAAAGGGCGAGCTCCAAGGCGACACGCTGATCGTGCAGGCCGGCTCCAAGGCCCGCGCCTTCGGTCGCGTGGACCTGTGGCTCGACCCGAAGACTTTCGCGCCGCTGCGCTCGAAGGCCCGCGTGATCGAGCTGCGGAAAACTCTGAAGACGGACTTGCCCGCGAATGCGAAATCGAGCTCGATCCAAGTTGCTTGCGAGGAGCTCGTGCAGCGCGCTTCCGTCGGTCTGGACCAGCAGGTCGGCGAGCTGGCGCAGCCCGTGGTGCGCGCCGTCACCAACGAGTGCTCGCCGGCGGGAGCCTGGATCACGGATGCGCTCAGGGCCCACATGGGCGCGGAGATCGCAGTCCACAACCGCGGCAGGACGCGCCGCGATCTTCCCGCCGGCGGCGTCACGCGCCGGGAGCTGTTCGAGCTCCTGCCCTTCGACGACCACGCCGTCAGCGTGGATTTGACCGGCGAGCAGGTGGCGGAGCTGGCTCGGCGTTCGATCGACAGGACGAGGTTCCTCGGCGTGGATTTCTCGGGCCTCACGCGCTTCGTCGCGCAGCAGAGCGACGGCAGCTTCAAGATCACCCGCGTCGAAGTCGGCGGTCGCGCGCTCGACCCTTCGAAGCGTTATCGGGTAGCGACCAGCAGCCATCTGGCGAACGGTGGAGGCGGCACGGACGAGCTCCTGGCAGGCCTGAATCTCATCGAGGACTCCGCGCTGCTGCGTGAAGTGCTGGAGCAGGATTTCGTGCGCAGGGGCCGCATCAGCCTGCCCGAGGACATGGCTCAGCGCTTCATCGTCGAACAGCCGTAGCGCGTAGGATGCGCCGCTTATGCGCCGCTTCCACCGGGCCCTGGGCATGGTCCTCGTTCTGCCATTGGTCCTGTGGGTGCTCACGGGACTGCTGTTCCACGTCAAGCTTCGCTACGGCGAAGCTTACGAAGCCCTCGCGGTCCCGCGCGCCGCTCAGCCCGACTGGTCCCTGGCGCGGATTTCTCCGGCGAGCGTGCTCTCGAGCGGGCTGGCCGAGGCACCGCTGGTGCTCGGTGTGCACCCTTCCGGAAGCCTCGTCTATTTCGGCAAGCTCGCCGGCCAACCGGTCGCCGTCGACGCTTCCACGGGCGAAGCGATAGCGCCCGCTTCGACGGAGACTGCTCGAGCCTGGGTCGCCGCCGCACTTTCGGCTTCGCCCCACTTGCAGCGTTACGGCAGCGAGCTCAGCGCGGAAACATCCACCTCGCGCAGCGCGCGCACGGGCACGGACGATCCCGTGCTCGTCCTGCACTACTCCGGCGCCAAGACGGTCCGCGTCGATCGGATCACCGGCGAGATCGCGCAGACTGGCGCGCTCAATGACTTCATCGACGCGAGCTACCGCGTGCATTATCTCCAGTGGACTCCGTGGAAGTGGGCCAATATCGCTCTGGAGATCCTTTCGATCCCGCTGGTGCTGATCCTCGCCGCCACGGGCCTGCGCATGGCGCTCGCGCGGCGATCGAGGTGAAGCGGTCTCCTGGGTCGAAGCCCGACCAGGCTCCCTCGACGATCAGGGCTGGCGACCGAGTCTCCTCGGAAGCCAGCCCCTTCGGATCGCTACGGATTGCACGTCGAGCCAGGCTCGACCGCGTCCAACCGTTGACGGGTTACGGGCAGATCGTGAATTCCAGGCCGTTCGACAGCGTCGAGTTGTTCGGCGCAGCGAAGCCGTTGTCGCGGCCCCAGAACTGCGAATCGATGATGGTGCCCGGAACGAGCAGGTACGGCTGCGGAAGACCGCCGAGGGCGCCTACGGCGAAGGCGTTCATGTCGATCGTGTACTTGCCCGAGCAATCGTTCGGCGGAGGATTGCCGAGCGAATTGAGGCCGATCGAGCGGCGGACCGGACCGTTCATGCAACGGAAGCCGCCTTGGAAAGGAACCGCCGCCTGGCCTGTGTTCGAGTAGAGCAGCAGGCCGGGCTTGTTGTTGATCACGCTGGTGGAAAAGATCGTGAAGCCCGAGCCCGCGGTCGCGCTCGAGGTTCCGACCGAGCCGATCGACGGAGTGCAGCCCAGCGAGTTGATCTTCGCCGTGCAGTAGGCTTGCGGCGTGACGCAACCACCGTTCGAGGCGGCCAGGCCGTCGAACGAGCCGATCCCGGTGGTCAAGGTCGTCCGCGCGTAGCCGGCCGCGACGTCGAACGCAAACAGGTTTCCGGACCAGTCGATCGAGAAGATCTTGTTGGAAGCCGCCCCCCAGGCGATGCCGCAGTTGTCGACGAAGCCGCCGCCGGAAGTGAGCAGGGTGCTCGATCCATTCGCCGGATTGAGGCGGTGCAAGGAACCGGGACCCGCGTACAAGCCGACGACGTCTCCGGTGCTTCCGACGAAGGTCATGCCGTCCAGGCCGACTCCCGGGTTGCCGATCGGAGTCGCCGCGCCCGTGCTGCGGTTGACCTCGATGAAGCCGAAGGCTGACGTCGAGCGGCTGCCGTAGAGCTTGTTCGTGACCGGGTCGTAGGCGAGACCGAAGACGTCGTTGATGCCCATCGAGCCGACGAAGGTCGCGGCGCCGGTCGTCAGGTTGATCTTGTAGAGCTCGCTTGGGTTGGTGCCCCAACCGTTGCTCAGGTACATGGTTCCCGTCGACGTGTCGTAGGCGAGGTCGCCGAAGTTCGTCGTCACTCCCAGAGGACCGATCGGGGTGATCACGAGTGTGTTCGTGTCGATCGTGCAGAGCGTGTCCGCATTCTCGTCGATCGTGTAGAAAACATCGGCGCTGGCGCCGACACTCGAAGCGGCCAGCACGGCTGCCGTCAATAAACCTTGCAACTTCATCGCTATCTCCTGAAGACCTGAGAGGGGGGACTGCGGCGCCGGGCGGGGACGTCCGGCGGAAGCTCCAATCCTACCCGTGCCCGGCTTTCGCGGACGGTTGCCGAGGCCACGACCCGGCCATGCCGATCGGGCGCGATCCATGCGCGGGGATCGAAGGGAATCGCGCTCTACCGGTCCGCTCACGACGGATCCGCTGCGTGAATTCCGTGACAAGGAACAGGGCTGGCGACCGAGGAGACTCGGTCGCCAGCCCTTTCGGATCACTGCGAATCGCGCGTCAAGCCAGGCTTGACCGCGGCCTGCAATTCACGGGCAGATCGTGAATTCCAACGCGTCCGACAAGGTCGAGTTGTTCGGAGCGGGGAAGCCGGGATCACGTCCCCAGCACTGGCTGTCGACGACCGTTCCAGCCACCTGCAGATAACCGGCCGGGATCCCGCCCAGTGCGCCCACCGCGAAGGCGTTCATGTCGATCGAGTAGACGCCCGAGCAGTCGCTCGCCGGAAGGGGAGTTCCACCCGAGTTGAGCGGCACCGAGCGGCGGATCGGGCTTGCGAGGCAGAGGATCCCACCCTGGAACACGGTCGAGGCGCGGCCGTTGTTCGTGTAGATCAAAAGACCGGGCTTCTGGTTGCGGACATTCGAGCCCTTGATCACGAAACCGGAGCCGCTCGTGGCGCTCGAGGAGCCCGTCGAGCTGATGGCCGGCGTGCAGCCGAGCGAGTTGACCTTCGCCGTGCAGTAGATCACCGGCGCAGAGCAAACATTCCCCGCCGCCGCCAGGCCGTCGAACGAGCCGATCCCGGTGGTCAAGGTCGTCCGCGCGTAGCCGGCCGCGACGTCGAACGCAAACAGGTTTCCGGACCAGTCGATCGAGAAGATCTTGTTGGAAGCCGCGCCCCAGGCGATGCCGCAGTTGTCGACGAAGCCGCTGCCAGAAGTGAGCAGGGTGCTCGATCCATTCGCCGTGTTGACCTTGTGCAGCGAGCCGGGGCCCGCGAAGAGGCCGACGACGTCGCCGGTGCTGCCGACGAAGGTCATGCCGTCGAGGTAGGCCACCGGGTCGCCGATCGGAGTGCCCGCGCCGGTGAGGCGGTTGATCTCGATGAAGCCCGAGGCCAAGGTCGAGCGGCTGCCGTACAGCTTGTTGGCAACGGGGTCGTAGGCCAGACCGAAGACGTCGTTGATTCCGATCGAGCCGACGAAGGTCGCGGCGCCGGTCGTCAAGTTCACCTTGTACAGCTGGCTCGGGTTGGTGCCCCAACCGTTGCTCAAGTACATCGTTCCCGTCGACGTGTCGTAGGCGAGATCGCCGAACGAGGTGCTCACGCCAAGCGCACCGATCGGGGTGATCGCGAGCGTGTTCGTGTCGATCGTGCAGAGCGTGTCTGAGTTTTCCTGGACCGTGTAGAAGACATCGGCACTGGCGCCGACACTCGAAACGGCCAGCACGGCTGCCGTCAAGAAACCTTGCAACTTCATCGCTAACTCCTGAGGGACCTGAGGGGGGGACTGCAACGCCGGACGGGGACGTCCGGCGGAAGCTCCCATCCTACCTGCGTGCGGCTTTCCTGGGCGGTGCCCGAGGCCACAACTCGACCTCCGGTGGCGACCCCAAAACGCCGGAAGCGGAGCGGGCCTCGCGCATGCGCCGGCGCATCGAGCTGCGGAATCCGTCGATCCCTCGTAACGTTGCCCTGCCCATTGCAAAGACTGTGTCCATGAACGCGCGCAGGCTGGATCGGCTCTTCGAACGATTCCGGCGCAAGGGCGACGTCCAGGCGCTCGGTGAAGTCTTCGACGCCGCCGCGCCGGAGCTCTACCGCGTCGCGGTCCATCTCACGCGCAACTTGCACCAGGCCGAGGACCTCGTCCAGTCGACGTTCCTCGCCGCGATCGAGGCGCGCGGGAGCTACGACTCGAAGCGCGAGCTGTTGCCCTGGCTGCTCGGCATCCTGACGCGCAAGGCAGTCTGGGAAAGGCGCAAGCTCTCGCGAGTGATCGAGCCCGATCGGCTCGAGGCGCATGTCGCGGAAGAGCCGTCGAGCGAAGCCGAGTCACGCGAGCTGTCGAAGAGCGTCGAGGATGCGGTGGAGCAACTGCCCGCGCCGTATCGCGAGGTCCTCGTCGCGCACTTGCGTGCAGGAAAATCGCCGCAGGAGATCGCCTTCGAGCTCGGGCGCGCTCCGGGGACCGTGCGCGTGCAGCTGCACCGCGGGCTCGAGCTGCTGCGCCGCGCGCTGCCTGTCGGATTGACGATGGGCGTCGCGATTACGGCGCTCTCGCCGCGCGGGCTCGCGGCGATTCGATCGGCGGTGCTCAGCTCGGCGGCAAGCGTCGCCGCTGTTCCAGTTGGGATTGGAGTCGTTTCATCCACGGGGTTGATCGGAGGAATTGCGATGGGCGCAAAGTTCTGGATTACGGCCGCTGGACTTCTCGCCGCAATCGCTTGGTTGGGCTTCACGGAAGCCAAGCCAACGCTCGCGACGCTCGCGCCTGAGCAATCGCTTGCCTCGGTCGTTCGCTCCCTTCAGGTCGAAGAAGCAAGCGCGCAAGGCGAAGAATTGGAATCCAACGTTGCGGCACAGCAGATCCGCGCTCAACGGACGGCGGTGGAAGACGCGTCGCGCCCGGCAGTCGTCACGCCGACCTCCGTGTCCGGCCAGCTCCTGCTGCCGGACGGCACACCGGCCACGGGCGCGTTCGTAGGTCTCCTGCGCAATTCCCATTCGACTCCAGGCGATCTGGTCGTCGAAGGGACGACCCGCCGCGATGGCCGATTCGATCTGCACGCGAGTCAGGGCTCCTACTTCCTCGTGGGTTTCGCCAAGCGTCTGCTTCCCACCACACGGGAAGTCACACTCGTCACCGACTCGGAGCTGAAGCTCGAGCCGATCTCACTCGACGAA
>DATHET010000091.1:0-10730 GCA_035490315.1 Planctomycetota bacterium | reverse complement strand
CAATCCGCTGGCGCCGGTCGAGACGCGCTGGTTCGACACCTACCAGCAGGACGACAACCCGAATTTCAACGGGCTGTGGGGCAACTATCCCTACTTCGCCAGCGGGATCGTGATCGGCAGCGACATCGAGAAGGGCTTGTTCGTGTGGTGGCCCTCGGATCCGCTCCTGGATCTGTCGCTCGTCGGAAGCGCGCCGGCGCTGCTCTCGCCGGCCGGGCACTCGCTGATCGTGAACATCGCGGAGTCCACGCCGGGCGACCTGTTGCTCGGCACGGAGCGCCTGCAGTTCGACGCGGGCGCAGGGCCGCAATCGGTGGCGCTGGTCGCTCTCGGCGGCGGCAACTACCGCGCTGATTTCCCCGCGATCCCCTGCGGATCGACGGTGCAGTACAGCTTCACCGCCCAATCTCAGAACGGCCTCCCGTGGGCCGAGCCCGAAAGCGGCGCCGCGTTCACGGCCACGGCCGCGTACGGCGACAGCCTGGTGTTCGCCGACAACTTCCAGACCGATCAGGGCTGGACCGCCACGTTCGCTGGCGCGACCGCCGGCTTCTGGCAGCGCGGCGTTCCGGTCAACGACGGGTCGTGGGCCTACGATCCCGCCTCGGACAGCGACGGCAGCGGAAGCTGCTTCCTGACCCAGAACACGCTGGGCAACTCGGATGTCGACAACGGCGCGGTCACGCTCACCTCGCCTGCCTTGGATTTCACCTCGGGGCCGGTGATGCTCTCCTACGATTACTTCTTGAATCTGAGCGTCACCACGGGCGCGGTCGATCGCCTGCTGGTCGAAGCCAGCAGCAACGGGCTCGCCGGTCCGTGGATCGAGATCGCTCGCCACACCGCGAACAACGACCTGGCCTGGACGTCGAACTCCATCTCGCAGGCGCATCTGACGTCCGTCGGCCTGGCGAGCACGGCGAACATGCGCGTGCGCTTCACCGCCAACGACGCCAACACGCAGAGCGTCGTCGAGTCCGGCCTGGATGCTTTCCAGGTTCGCGTGGTCGAGTGCAATGGCGCGCCGACGGCGTACTGCACGGCGAAGCAGAATTCGCTGGGCTGCATGCCGGCGATCGGTTCCAGCGGCACCTCGAGCGCGTCCGCGACCTCGGGATTCACGGTCAGCGCATCGAACGTGATCAACAACAAGCCCGGGCTCGGCATCTACAGCATCACCGGCGCCGCCGCGGTCCCGTTCCAGGGCGGGACGCTGTGCGTCGCCGCGCCGGTCCGTCGCACGACCGCGCTGTCTTCGGGCGGCAATGCCCCGCCGAACGATTGCTCGGGCGCGTACTCGATCGACATGAACTCCTTTGCCCAGGGACTGCTCGGCGGCTCGCCGCTCTCCGAACTCTCACTCGCCGGCACCACGGTCCGCCTGCAGTTCTGGGGCCGCGACAACGGCTTCGGCCCCCCCAACAACAGCACCCTCTCCGACGCCCTCAAGTACGTCGTCGGCCCCTGAGGAATCGATCGCCCAGGCGACGCTGCAGGTGCCTGGCTCCTCCATCAACAATACCCGCCGTTGCAGGAGCCTTGCTCCTCCGTCAACAATTGGCCTCGTTGCAGGAGCCTGGCTCCTTCGTCAACCGTTGCCCGCCGTTGCTCCCACACCGCCATTGCCGGTAGAGCTCGTCGTGGCCGTTGCGTCCACAGCGCCGTTGCTCCCAAGCAACGGTTGACGAAGGTGCCTGGCTCCGTACTGTCAAGTCGAGCAGTCTCTCTGCTCGTCACGCTTTGCCTCCCAGCATTCGCGTCCGCGAAGCAGGATCCTCCGCAACCCGCCGCCCCGATTCGCCTCGGCACGTGCATCCTCCAGGTCGACGACCTCGAGGAACCCACGGCCGCGGCCTTCGGGCCGAAGGATTCGCTCTACATCTGCGAGTCGCTGAAACGCCGGATCGCAGTCTTCGATGCGACAGGCAAGCGCCTTCGCACAATCGGCGACGAGACACTCCTCGATCCGCGCGACATCGCGCTCGCCACGGACGGCACACTGATCATCGCCGACGCCGGCCTGTGCGCCCTGGTGCTCTTCTCTCCAGAGGGCGAATTCCTGCGCAAGATCGGCAAGCGCGGATCGAAGTCGGGCGAACTCATGTCCCCCGAAGGGCTCGACGTCTCCGGCACGACGATCGCCGTCGCCGACACGGGCAATGACCGCGTCCAACTCTTCGAGCTCTCCGGCGAATTCAAGCGCGAGCTCGGCGCTTTCGGCTCGGCAGACGGCCGCTTCAACGCCCCCGCCGACGTCGCCTTCGCCTCCGACGGCGGATGGTTCGTCGCCGACACGTTCAACCAGCGCATCCAAAGCTTCACCCCCGCCGGAGAATTCCTGCGCGCTTTCGGCACGCCCGGCCCCAACCCTGGCCAGTTCGGCTGCCCGACCGGCGTCGCCGTGCAAGGCGGGTTCGTGCACGTCGTCGACCGCGACAACAGCCGCGTGCAGGTCTTCGATGCGAAAGGCCAGCTCGCCGACGGCTACGGCATCCACGCGCTGCGCCCGCGCGAAGGACGAGGCAAGCTGCACTACCCAGAGCGCGTCGCCGTGAATGCCGCGGGAACGCGCGCGATCGTCGTCGAGCCGATCGAGAACCGCGTGCAGATCCTGGGCGAGCTCGATCTCGAAGTGCCGGCCTTGCCGCCGCTGCCCGCGCTGCCGCCGGCGCATTTCGGCGGAGCCGTCGACGCCGACGGTCCGCTGTTCGTGCTCGCCGAGCCCTCGATCCCGCGCATCCTGTTGTTCCAGATGGTTGACGGAGAGGCGATCGAGATCACGCGCTTCGGCACCTACGGGAGCGGCTTCGGGAAAATGCTCTGGCCGAACGACGTCGCGATCGATCTCGAGCGGCGGCGCATCTACGTCGCGGACACGGGCTGCGCGCGAGTTTCCGTGTTCGGCTTCCGATTCGATCCCGCGGAGGAGCTGCGCTTCGACCCGGAACGCACGCGCTTCGTCGGCTACCTCGACCTCGAGCGCGCGCCATGGGCGCACGGCGACGGGGCCTTGCGGATCCTGCCGCAAGGAATGTGGCGCGACGGAGAAGGCGGGCTGTGCCTGGCCGATCCGCGCAATCGCGCGGTGTGGCGCGTCGATGCCGCGCTGTCGAAAGGAATTCGCATCGCACTTCCACAGACCTGCCTCGACCCCATCGACGGCTGCGCTGGTCCGCGCGTCGAACCCCCCGGCAAGCCGGCGCGGCGCGATCAATTGGTCGTCGATCACCTGGGCGGCGGCGTGTTCGAGCTCACCACGGGCAAGCTCGTCGCGGGCGGCTTCTCGCGGCCTTCCGCGGTGCTGTCCACGCGCGAGGGACGCACCTACGTGAGCGACACGGGCGCCAATGCACTCTTCCTCTTGGGGGGCGAGCGCAAGACCATCGCGAGCGGGGCGGGCCTCGGCGCGAACAACCTGTGGCGGCCGCGCGGCTTGACCGAGCTTCTCGGCGGCCGTGTGCTCGTCGTCGATTGGGCCAACCACCGCTGCTCGATCTTCGACAGCGCTGGAAAATTCCAGCGCGCGTTCGGCTCGCAGTTGTTCATCCGCCCCACCTTTGCGAGTGAAGCGCCGAAGACTCCGGAGCCGAAGCTCGAGCTCGCGCCGGCTCCCGCCGAGCCACGGCTTCCGGCGCTCGACGGCTCCAAGCCCTGGCACGCGGCGAAGGCGCTGGCGTCGAACGGCGGAAGCTACGCCGTGTTCTGGAAGCCCGCGCCCGATCCGATCGAGGAGCGCAAGACCTTCGCCTTGGAGGTCTGGGTGACCGCGCTCGATGCGCCGAATCGATTGGCCGAGGGCGTGCAGCTCTCGCTCGACGCCGGCATGCCCGAGCACGGCCACGGCATGAACGTCGCTCCGCAAGTCACGCAGCTCGAGCCAGGCCACTTCCGCGTCGAGGGCACGCGCTTGCACATGCCAGGCCGCTGGGAAATCTATTTCGACATCGATCGCGCGGGTCGCGGCGAGCGGGCGCAGCTGACCTTGAGCCTGGAATGAGACGTCTTGCGCACGGCGAATTAGACTGACGCCATGCTTCGCCAAGATCCCACCCCCACGGCGCGAGGGCCGCAGATCCCCGCCAATCCGCTCGGGCGCTTCTGCGCCATCTACGAATCTCTCAACGAGAATCGCTCGTGGTGGGAAGGTCGGACGATGTTCCGATTCTGCGCTCTGGCGCTGACCACGCTGCCCGGCGAGCCGCGCGAGCTCGCGGCCCGACTCGACAGGATCACGGAGGATCTGCGCACGAGCACGCCCTGGTACAAGCGCTCCTCGGTCGGGACGATGCTGGCCGCGCTGCTCCTGCGCCATGACGACGGCGCGAAGGGCTCGATCGCCGAGCTCGAGCGCGCGGGCCCGCTCTTCCGCGAGCACTGGCGCTTCTCAGGATCCAGCCACGAAGCCCTGGCGATCCAGGTCCTGCGCCAGCATTCGCCCGACCGCCGCGTCAGCGAAGCCCAGGTCGCGCGCCTCGCCGAGATCTGGAAGGAGATGAAGAAGCACCATCCCGTCTTGACGCAGAAAACGGATTGGCCGATCTGCGCCCTGCTCGCGACCACCTCCGCGACGCCGGTGCAGATCGCGGTGCGGCTCGAGGCCGTCTACCAAGACCTGCGCGAGCGCGGTTTCCATGCGGGCGACCAGCTGCAGACCGCGGCGCAAGTCCTGTTCTTCCACCACGAGTTGCCGGGAGTCGTCGCGGCGCGCTTCCAGGAGCTCTACGAGCAATTCAAATCGTCAGGCCTCTGGATGGGCAGCGCCGACTACGACGAGATCGCGCTCCTGTGCTTCGCGCCCCAGCCGGCTTCCGAGATCCTGAGCACCGTGCAAGGACACCGCGAGAAGATCCGCGCCCTGAAGCCTGCTCCGGACAAGCAGACCAGCTTCACCCTGGCCTGCGGCACGGCGCTGCTCGAGCTCGCGCGCGGATCCAAGGACACGGTCCTGCTCAGCGAAGCCCAGCTCCTGATCGCGATCCAGGCCATCCTCGCCGCCCAGCAGGCCGCCGTGATCGCCTCGACCGCGGCGGCGAGCTGAGCACTAGGTTCACTCCTCGCTTTTCACGTCGCTCTGGATCGTGCGCAGCCAGTGCTGCAGGAAGAACTGCCGCTCGGTTTCCAGGAGTCGCGTCGAAGGTCCCACGATCGGCCGCAGCACGGTCGCCATCTGCAACGCGGTGACCACCAGCACCAGGATCCACATCCCGACCCAGCCGGTGCCGCGCGCGCGCCAGTGCTTCATGCCGAGGAAGAGCATGTGCACGCTGGCGAAGAGCGAGATGAACCAGACCAATAGGTGGACCGGTCCGATGAACGAGACCAGGTTCGAGGACTGCGAGAAGACCCAGGCGATCGGCGCGAAACCGGCGAGGAACACGGCGCTGAGCGCGAGCAGGGAGAGCAGCATGCCCGCCACTTGAGGGCCGCGCGCGCGCGCTCCGCTCAAGCAGACCAGGATGTAGAGGCTCGGAAAGCAGATCGCTCCGGAGAGTGTGATCCCGAACAGGATCTTCAGCGGCGCGGCCCACCACTGCATGTCGCCGGCGAAGCTCGCCACGACGAAGCCATAGACGAGGTGGCCGGCGAGTGCGACCGCCGCGAGTCGCACGAGGATTTTCGGCGCGTCCGGGCCGTCGAATCGCCCGAGCAGGGCGCGCGGGCTGCGCAGGAGGAGGTCGACGAGGTTGCTTCCGGGCAGCTCCTCTTCCTCCGCTGGCAAGGGGAGGGCTGCTGCATCGCCGGATGGCACGGATTCGATAGTCTGGCTCATGAGGACTCCATGGGGTTCAACGCGTGGCACGCCGCGTCATCTGGAAAACGGATTCGTAGAACGTGCCGTCGAAGGGGTCTTCGCGCAGGAACTCGACCTTCATCCGCGGCGTTCCGAACCAGGGCCGCAGGTTCCACGAGATCTGCGCGCCGACGATCAGGTTGATCGCGAGCCACAGCCAGGTGACGCGCTGCGTGTGCACGGCCTTCGGGCAGTGCTCGGCGAGCCACTGGCGTTGTCGCAATACGGCGACGCTGCCGGCGAGGGCGATGGCGCAGACATGGACGCGTCCGAGAAGGTCGTGGCTACTCCAGGCGTCGCGCGACGTGGGGCAGGGCAGGGTCCTGTCGAAGAACAGGATCACCGGCGCGAAGGCGGCGAGCACCAGCGCGGCGAGCGCGAAGGACAAGAGCACGGCGCGGAAGGATTCCGCGAGCGAGAGCTCGAGCCCGAGGCGGCGCGCCCACAGTCCGTTGAGCAGGGCGTTCACCGCGGCGGTGGCGAGGAAGAGCAGCGGCAACTTCAGCGCGCAGTAGAGGGCCAGCTCGCCCGCTCGCCAGGCACCGATCGAAGCTCCGTAGCAGGCGCCGCAGACCAGGATCAGGCCGACCGGTTCCGCGATCGCGAGAGCCCCGCGCCTGCGGATCCAGCTTTCCGCGCAACCAGGAGTCCCCTGGCAAAGCTCGTGGACACGGGTCGAAATCGAGGCGGGCTGGGGCATCTGACAAGTACTTTGTCCTGCAAAGCCTATCCCCCTCGCGCGGTCTGGTGCGCAGGAAAATCCCGGTTTCTGCCTAGGATCGCGCTCCGGCGTGCATCGCTCCTCCTGAAGCCGCCGCGCCCACCCCCATGACCCCCAGCCTTTCCGCCCCCGACTTCGAAGCCCTGGTGCACGCGCACGACGCCGAGGTCTACCGCTCGGCACGGCGGATCGTCGCGAACGACGCCGACGCCCTCGACGTCACGCAACAGGTCTTCCTGCGCGTCCTCGAGGGCAAGGTCTCGCTCGAGCCGGCGCGCGACCGCGGTGCGTGGTTGCGCTGGCTCGCGGCGCGCACGGCGCTGTCGCATCTGCGCGCGTCGGGCACGCGCAAGGAAAAGGAGGAGCAAGCCGTGGTGGAACGCATCCAAGAACGAACGGACGACGAAGCGACCTGGAAGGAAGCGCGACTCGCCCTGCAGCGGCGAGCTCGAGCTCCACGCCAGCGAGACAATGGACGTCGGCAAGATCGCGGTCGGAGTCAGGTGAATTCGTCCAGAGTCGTGCGGGTCATCCCCGCGCCGCTTTCGCGGCGCGGAGATGACCCGCACGACTCCGGACGAATTCACCTGACTCCGTACGTGGACGGCGGGCATTGCGGCTTGGTGCGACTTGCGTCACGATTCGTCGGTGCGCCGATTGCTGATCTCGCTCGCGCTGGCCGCGAGCTCCTGTTCGAATCCGTCGACCCCGCCGATTTCTGCTGGCGATCCACTCGCGCACGAGCTGCCGGCGGCGAGCGCGCTGGTGAAGTCCGTGCCCGAGCGGGCGATGGTGCTTCGGTTGTCGCCGGACGGCACGCGCGCGGCGTACCTGGCGCAGGCATCGAAAGATCCGGCGCTCGACTCGCGGCTCGAGGGTTTTGCCTTGTTCGTCGATGGCCCGGGAGGTCGCGAGCAGCTTTCCGATGCAATCTTCGACGCCTGGTTCGCGACTCCGCCGGCATGGCGGCCGGATGGGACCATGCTCGCCGTGGTTTGTGCGCCGAGCGATGAGTTTGGAGTTGCAGAAACGACGCTGGGCGTCGCAGCTCCCGGCGGGCACAGGCTCGAGCCTCGATTCACGATCACCCCCGGTTCGATCTGCCGCAGCACGCCCGCGTGGTCGCCCGACGGCGAGCGCATCGCGATCGCGGAAAACAGCAACACTGGAACGAGTCTGTGCGTCCTCGATCCTCAGGGCAGGCTGATCGTACGCCATGACATCCCGAGCGCTGACTATGGCAATGGACAGTGCTCCTGGTCCTCCGACGGCAAGCAACTCGCTCTGGTCGCCTGCCAGCGCCTCTACCTCTTCGAGTTGCTCGACGCCGCGCCGCGGACCGTCGCGACCATCTCGTATCCCGACTCCGATGCCGCGACTCCGCCGATCTGGATCGAGCAGGAGAACGCGCTGGTTTTCGGGGCGGGCAAGGCGGCCTGGCGCGTCGAGATCGCGAGCGGGAAGGTCACGCGGCTCTTCGGGGCGCGGCCGATCGTCGACGTCGTGCAGTGCGCGGGCTCGACACTCTATCTCGGCCTCGAGGAGAGCGAGGTCGATCCGCGCGGGCTCGGCAAGGTCGCGAAGGCAGTCGAGACACTCGCCAGCGCGGGGCATCCGCGCAAGCACTGGCTGCGGCTGCCTGTGCTGCTCGATCCGCACACGAACCGCGAGCGCGAGCTGGACTCGCTCGCGAGCGAAAGCACCGAGATCACGCTGACGCGCGACGCGAGTCTGCCTGTCGTCGTACGTCAGGCTCTCGCCTCGTACTGACTGGTACCCGGTATTCCACCGCCATTTTTTTGCACGCAAGTGTAAAAAATGGCGGTGGAATACCGGGTACCAGTCAGATCGACTCCGTCGACGATCAGCGACTGACGGCGTCGTTGCGCGGCGGCATGGTGCGCATGCGGGCCCATTCGTTCAGGTCGCGGCCGAGGGGCTCGCCGCCGAGCCATTGGTGGAACCAGTCGACGTGGGCGCCGTAGTAGAAGAGCATTTCCTGCCAGCCGGGCCAGTGACCCGCGTTGGGGAAGACGGCGAGACGTGACGGAACTCCCTGCTCCTGCAGCGCGGTGAAGTACTGCAGGCTTTGCGTGTAGGGCACGCGGAAGTCCAGCTCGCCGGTGATCACCAGCGCGGGGGTCTTGAACTTCGGGACCGAGTTCGACGGCGACCACTTCTCGAATTGGTCGCTGGTCCAGGGCGCGCCAGCGAGGTCGCGCTTGGGGAACCACAGCTCCTCGGTCGCTCCGTAGAACGAGCGCAGGTCGTACAGGCCCATCATCGCGGCCTGGCACTTGAACCGGTCGGTGTGACCTTGCATCCACATCTTCATGTAGCCGCCGTAGGACCAGCCCATGGCACCCATGCGGTCCTTGTCGACGTAAGGCAGCTTCTCGAGCTCGTCGCTCACGCGCATCAAGTCGTCGAAGACCCTGCCGCCCCAGTCGCTGCCGATCGCGTCGCAATACTTCTGACCGTAACCCGTCGAGCCGGTCGGGTTGGCGAAGGCGACGAGGTAGCCCTTGCCGCCGTACACCTGCCAGTCTCCGCGGAACGTGTCGGCCCATTGCGATTGCGGGCCGCCGTGCACGTTGAGGATCAGCGGATACTTGTGCGTCGGATCGAATCCGTGGGGCGTGATCAGGAAGACGTGGATCTTCGAGCCGTCCTGGCCGTCGACGAAAAATTCCTGAGCGGGGCGCAGGTCGATCTCGCGCGCGAATGCGTCGTTGAACGTCGTCATCCGCAGCGCCGCCGTGCCGCTCGCGGACTTGATGAACAGCTCGTGCGGCTCGTTGATCGAGCGGCGCACGTAGACCAGGCTTCCGTCGTCGCCCAAGAGCTGCCAGGAGTCGATCATCGCGTGCTCGTGGATCTTCATGGGCTTCTGGCCGTCGAGTCCGACCTTGAAAATCGGCGTGCGGCCCTTCACGTCGGCCTGGAAATAGATCGACTGGCTGTCCTTGGACCAGCGGAAGTCGCCGATCATCTCGTCGAAGCCCTCGCGCGAGGTCAGGTAGCGCACGGCGCCGCTGGCGAGGTCGAGCACCGCGAGACGCTTCAGGTCCGACTCGTAGCCGGCCTGAGCCTGGCTGAGAAAAGCGAGCTTCTTCCCGTCGCCCGAGAACATCGGCTGACCATCCCAGCCTTCGCAGGTGTCGGTGAGATTCTTCGCGGCGTCGGGAGCGGCGAGCGAGACCAGCCAGACGTCGGAGTTGGTCGACGTGGCCTGCCGCTCGTCGCGGTTCGACATGAACACGAGCTGCTTGGAGTCGGGCGAGAAGTCGAAGCCGCGTCCGCCGCCGAGCATGAAGGGAGGGCAGTCGAAATTGCCGGGCGTGAGATCGCGATCGACCTTGCCGGTGGCGGCGTCGACCAGCAGCACGTGGGTCACCTTGCCCTCGTCCCAGCTGGTCCAGTGCCTGTAGAGCAGCGAATCGGCGAGGTGCACGTCGAGCTTGCCCTTCTCGCGAGCTTCGTCTCGCTCTTTTTGCGCGGCGCCGTCGAAGGAGATGTCCGGCCAGACTTCGCTCGTCACCGCGATCCACTTGCCGTCGGGCGAGTACACCGGGCCCTCGACGCCGGGCGGATAGCTGGTCAGGGCGCGCGGCTCTCCCCCATCGAGCGGGAGTGCCCACAGCTGGCTCGACCCGCTGCGATTCGAGACGAAGACCAGCGACTTCCCGTCGGGCGAGAAGTGCGGATCGGTGTCCATCTTCTTCGCCGAGGTCAGCTGCTTCTGGTTCTTGCCGTCGACGCCGATCGACCACAGCTCGCTCCACGAGGTTCCGCCCGCGACGTCGTAGCGGCGCACGCCGAAAGCGATCGTGCGCGCGTCGGCGGAGACCGCCGGCGAATTCACCTGCGCGATTCCGTAGACGTCAGGGAGATCGAAGGCGCGCTTGTCCGAGGGAGCGAAGACCGTGGCCGCGAGCAGGAAAGCGATGGTGGTCATCGCCCGATGCTACTTCGAGCGCAGCTTCTGCGGGCGTCTGGCCTGCGTAAGCATGCGCTCGAGGCGATCGAGGCCCTGAACCATGTTGTCCATCGGCGGACCGAAGGAAAAACGCATGTTCGCGTGGTAAGGGGACTGTCCGCGGCGGCGCTTGCCGGGGTTCACGTCGAAGAATTCGCCGGGAACGGTCAGGACCTTGTGCTCCAGCGCGCGGCGGAAGAAGGTCAGCGCGTCGTTGAAGGGCGGCTTGAGCTGTGCAA
>DATHET010000090.1:0-10073 GCA_035490315.1 Planctomycetota bacterium | reverse complement strand
CCTCGATCGCCGATCTCGCGGCCGATCCGCTGGTGCGCGCCCAGGCTCCGGTGCTCGCGCAGGCCGCGAGCCTGATCGCCGGTCCGCAGCTGCGCACCATGGGCACGCTCGGCGGCAACGTGATGCTCGAGACGCGCTGCCTGTGGTACAACCAGTCCTACTTCTGGCGCCAGGCTCTCGGCTTCTGCATCAAGAAGGACGGCACCAAGTGCCACGTGGTCGAAGGCGGCGCGAAGTGCATCGCCGCAGCCTCGAACGACACGGCTCCGGCCTTGATGACCCTCGACGCGGAGCTGCACTTCGAAGGACTCGACGGCCAGCGCGCCGTGCGCATCGAGCAGTTCTGGCTCGGCGACGGCGTGCAGAACAAGAGGATCGGCCGCGGCGAGATCCTGGTCGAAGTCAGCCTGCCGCCGACGCCGAGCGGCCACCGCGGCGCTTACGGAAAGCTGCGCGAGCGCGGCTCGATCGATTTTCCGCTGCTCGGTGTGGCGGCGCGCCTGGACGTCGATGCCGGCGAACGCGTCACGCGCGCCGACCTGGTGGTCACGGCCCTCGCGGCGCGCCCGCACCGCGTGCAGCGCGCGGGTGAGATGCTGCTCGGCGCGCAACTCGCCACACCCGACTTCGAAGCGCGCGTCGGCGAGCTCGCGCGGCTTGCGCACAAGCAGTGCCACCCGGTCGAGAACATCCCCGGCGACGCCGGCTGGAGGCAGGCGATGGTCGCAGTCTACGCGCGCCGCACCTTGATGGCCGCGGCGAACGGCAGCGGCCCCGTGCACCACATCTGACCGCGCTCCGCTTGCCCGCGGATGTCGGGGTAAGTTTGCTGTGGTCCGAAGCTTTCGCGAGCGAAGGGCCGGCCCGAGCGCGGGCACAGCGCGGAAAAAAGTGCGTCGACACTTCGATCCGCCCCCTGGTTCCTCCCCCTCCCTCCGATCGCGGGCGCCGGAAGCGCCCCGTCGCGGGAGTACCGGGGCGCCCCGGCTGTCCCCGCGCCTGCTTGCGACGGCCGGATCCGCTCCAGGAAACCGCGGGCCAACGGGAGCTGCTTCGTGCCGAAGCGGCTCCCGCTTCCTTAATGACATGCAGCCTCGGGGCGGCGTGAAAAGCGTCAAGGCCGGAGGCCGATGGCGTCGAAAGTCAAAGTCGGCCGCTCCCCCGCGCTGACCGCGCAGTTTTTTCCGGCCGCCCCCATGAACTGGCTCAGCCGTGTATCCGTCGCGCGCAAGATCTACCTGCTCGTCTATCTCTCGACCGCCGGCATCGTGACCGTCGGCGTGATCGGCCTGCGCTCGGCGGGCGAGGAGCAGCGCGAGACGCTGATTGCCACGATCCTGGCCAGCGTGATCGTCAACGTGCTCTGCGGCTGGTCGATCGCTCGCGCCGTGGTCCATCCCCTGCGCAAGGCCGTCGACGCACTGCGCTCGGGCGAGGTCGAGCGTCTGTCGAGTCTCCACTCCAGCGACGAGATCGGCGACATGGCGCGGGCCGTCGAGGGCACTCTCGCGAAAATGGCCGAGCACGAGCGCAGCGTCGCCGCCAGCGCGAGCGAAGCCGCTGCCGCCCAGCAGCACGCCGAGGATCAAGCTCGCGCCGCCGCGCGCGTGGCCGCCATGGTCGAGAACGCGCCCAACGCGATCCTCTCGGTCGACGCCGAGCTGATCGTGCGCTACATGAATCCTGCTTCGCGCCAGGCCCTCGCGCGATTGTCCGCCCTGATCGGCAGGCCCGAGATCGAGTTCGTCGGACGCTCCTTCGACGACTTCTACCGCCATCCCGAGGGCAACCGGATCTTCTTCTCCAACCCGAAGAACCTGCCCTTCTGGACGCGCCAGGAAATCGGCAACCAGGTGGTCGGCCTCTCGGTGGCGCAGATGCGCGACGCGGCCGGCAATTCCCAGGGTCTGCTCGTCAACTGGAAGATCGCGACCGAGGAAGTCGAGCTGCAGCGGCGCGACAAGGCCCACGCGGAGCACGAGCTCGCGATCGCCGCCGAGCTCAAGGCGCGCATCGATGAGCTGCTGCTGGTCGTCGACTCCGCCGCGGGCGGCGACCTGACCATGGAAGTCACGCTGACCGGCGACGACGCCGCCGGGCGGATCGCGGGCGGCCTGCGCAAATTGATCACCGACCTGCGCCGCTCGATCTCGAAGATCCGCGTCAACGCCCAGGAGCTCGCAGGCTCGGCGGATCTCTTGACGCAAGTGAGCCAGCAGATGACCGGCGAAGCGAAAGCGACTTCCCAGGACGCCGGCGAAGTCGCCAAGGTCTCCGCGCAGATCTCGCGCAACGTCCAGACCGTCGCCTGCGGCACCGAGGAGATGACCGCGTCGATCCACGAGATCGCGAAGAACGCCGCCCAGGCGACGATGGTGGCGAAAAGCGCGGTGCGCGTCGCCCAGCAGACCACCGAGCGCGTCCAGGCCCTGGAGCACTCGAGCATCGAGATCGAGCAGATCCTGCGCACGATCACCGGCATCGCGCAGCAGACCAATCTGCTCGCGCTCAACGCGACGATCGAAGCCGCGCGCGCCGGCGAGGCTGGCCGCGGATTCTCGGTGGTCGCCGCCGAGGTCAAGGAGCTCGCGCGCGCCACGGCGCGGGCCACCGAAGACATCAAGAACCGCATCGACGGCATCCAGAAGGGCACGCGCGGAGCCGTCGAAGCCATCGGCGAGATCTCGCTGGTGATCGAAAAGATCGACGAGCTGCAGACCTCGATCGCCGCGGCCGTGGAAGAGCAGATGGCGACCACGCAGGAAATCGCGCGCACGCTCTCGGAAGTCGCCTCGGGCTCGAGCCAGATCTCTGCCAACGTCTCCAAGGTCGCCGGCTCCGCGGGCTCGACCTCCGACGGCGCGACGGCGACCCAGACCAGCGCGGACCGCGTCTCGACCATGGCCGACGAATTGCTCGAGCTGGTCGGGCAGTTCCGCTGCTGAACGCGGCACTTCGCGCGTCGCCGGGTCTCCCCGGGCGCGGCGAATCGTGCGAAACTGTGACGATGGTCGGCCTCCAGAAGCAGCTCCTCGCCTCCGGCGCGCTGGCGTTCGTCCTTGGCACGGCCAGCGCCCAGCAGACGACCCGGGTCAGCGTCGACGAGCGCGGCATCGAAGGCAACGCAACCTCGGGCGCCTTCGCCAGCGGCGGCCTGTGGGGACCCGCGCTCTCCATCGACGGACGCTGGATCGCTTTCGAGAGCATCGCCTCGAATCTGGTGGCCAGGACGGCAACGGACTGCGCGACGTCTTCTTGCACGATCGCCACTCCGGCGACGTCGAGCGCGTCAGCGTCTCCTCCGCGGGGACCGAGGGCGACGGCGCTTCGTCCGTCCCGGCCCTGTCCAGCGACGCGGACTTCGCAGCCTTCGAGAGTGTGGCCACGAACCTGGTCCCCGGCGATGGCAACTCCCGCCGCGACATCTTCGTGCGCGACCGTGCGACCGGCACCACCGAGCGCGTCAGCGTCACCAGCGGCGGAATCCAGTCGAACAACGACAGCTTCCTGCCCAGCCTGTCCAGCGACGGCCGCTACGTCGCGTTCACCAGCGCCGCAAGCAATCTCGTCGCGGGCGACAGCGGCGGATTCCGCGACGTTTTCGTGCGCGATCGCCAGCTCGGCACGACCTCGCGCGTCAGCGTCGACGACAACGGCCTGCAGGGCAACGGCAATTCCTTCGATGCGAAACTCTCGCTCGACGGACGCCACGTCGCTTTCACGAGTGTCGCGAGCAACCTCGTCCTTGCCGACCTCAACGCAACGCGCGACATCTTCCTGCGCGACATGGTCGCGGGGACGACCGAGCTGATCAGCATCGATTCCATCGGCGCGCAAGCTGATTTCGAGAGCGATCACGCCTCGGTCAGCGCTTACGGCCGCTTCGTCGCCTACCACAGCGGCGCTACCAACCTGGTCGCTGGCGACACCAATGGCTCGCGCGACGTCTTTCTGCGCGACCGCGTGGCGGGCACGACCGCGCGCATCAGCGTGAGCTCGACGGGCGGGCAGACCAATTTCTGGAGCTACTTCCCGTCGGTCAGCGCGGATGGCAACAAGATCGCCTTCGACAGCAACGCGAGCAACCTGGTCGTCGGCGACACGAACATGGTGCGCGACGTGTTCCTGCACGATCGCACGAATGGCACGACGACGCGGTTGAGCGTGGATCCGACGGGCCTCCAGGGGACGAAGACTTCGACCCTGCCGGCGATCTCGGCCGACGGAACGCTGGTGGTCTTCGAGACGGCGAGCCCGTTCCTGGTGCCAGGCGATTCCAGTCTTTTCGCGGACGTCTTCGCGCGCTCGCTCGGTCTCTCGTGCAGCCCGATGGCGGTGTACTGCACGGCGAAGCTCAACAGCGCGGGCTGCACTTCGAGCATCGGCGCGAGCGGAGCGCCGCTGCTCAGCGGGCCCGACGCGTTTCGCATCACGGCCTCGAACGTGCTCACCGGCAAGGTCGGCATCCTCTTGTGGGGCCAGGCGAGCGCCGCGCAGCCCTTCCTCGGCGGCACGCTGTGCATCGCGCCGCCGATCAAGCGCATGACCGGTCAGAATTCGATCGACGCGGGCCTCGCGCTTGCGTGCACGGGCACCTACTCCTTCGCTTTCAGCCAGGCCTACGCCGCCTCGGTCGGACTGGTCGCGGGCCAGACGATCTTCGCGCAGATCTGGAGCCGCGACTCCGGCTTCGCGCCGCCCCAGAATGTCGGGTTGACGAATGGGTTGCAGCTGACGATGTGTCCTTGACGCGTCTGTTTCCGGACGCGAACGGCTATCCTGGGCGCGGAGTCGAAGCTCCGGACTATGCCTCGAAACGCTCGCTGGATCCTGGTCGCCGGTGCGCTGCTGGCCGTGCTCGGCGCCGCGATCGCGTTCCGTTTCTTGAGGCACGATGGCGCGTCACTCTCCGGGATCGACCCGCCGCAAAGCGGGATCGTTACGTCGAAAGGGTCTGAGGAGGCCAAGCCGCTCGCAAGCGAAGCCCAACCGACAACGGCCGCGCCTCCGAGCACCGTCGGCGAAACAGCAGAGCAGCGCGCCGCGGTCGAGAGCGGCATTCTCCGCGTGCAGGTCGTCGATCCGACCGGCGCAGCCATCTCGGGCGCGAGGCTTGCGCTGTTCCAGGGCAAGGAATTGCTGCACAGCGCCGTGACCGACGCCGGCGGCGGCGCGCAATTCGACTCCAGCGGCGGCTCCGCGCAGTACGCGCTCTTCGCACAGGGCTGGGCCCTCGCGCGCGGCGAGATCGAGCTGGGCGCGGGCGAGCGCACACTCGCGCTGAACGAAGGAGAAACCCTCGGCGGAACCGTGCTGCTCGACGGGCTCGCGCCGGATCCGCCGATCGAGCTTCGCTTCGAGAGCTACGAGCGCAACGCGAGCTTCGCCAACCTGCCAAAGCCCATTTTCGAAGCCCTGCGCGATGCCAACCTCTTGCGACCATCGCTGACCGCCAGCACGGGCGCCGGCGGATCCTTCGCATTCCGCGGATTCGCGGCGGACGCGGCGGGCACGCTCCATTGGAAGGACGCCTGCTTCCTCGAGGGTCCCGGCAGCGAGTACGAGCGCCAGTCCTTCCCCGTGCCTGCGCCGCGGCGCGACTTGATGCTGCGCATGATCTCTGGGCTAGAGCTGCGCCTGCGCGTCGTCGACCCCGCGGGAAATGCGCTGCCCGGCGCGCCTGTCTCGGTGTTCTTGAAGTCCGTGACCGCCGCTCGCGAAACCACGTCCTTGATCTCCGCGGACTCCGAAGGCCGTTTCAGCTTCCCGATCCTCCCCTATCCTGACTGCACGCTCAGCGTCGAAGTCGCGCAGGTCGGCGGCGCAGGAGCGCGCAAGTATCCCTTGCAGCTGCCAGCCCTCCCGCGAGCCGTCCTCGACGCCGGTGATCTTGCGACGGGTCCAGCGCGCGCAGTCAGCGTGCTCGTGCAGGACCCGGAGCAGAGACCCATCGCGAATGCGGCGGTCAACATCTGGCCGCCCTCGACCCAGGCTGGGATGGATCGCACCGACGCGAGCGGGCGCATCACGCGCAACTTCGCACCCGAGGATCGCGAGCTCGCCGTGACGGCCACTGGTTTCCGGCGCAAGCGCGCGCCGTTGCCGCCGGATGCGGCGGAGGTCGTCGTGACGCTGACGAAGGCCACGCGGCTCGAAATCGAGGTGGTTGGGCTGAGCGATCGCAAGAACGAGCTGGCGGTCGAGGTCACGGCGGATTCACCGCCGCTGCTCGACCCCGACGAAGGTGACTTGGTCGCGTCGTTGGACAACCCCACGCCCGCGGGTGCAGACATCGTGGTCAGCCGAGGATTCCACGCAGACGACGACGGCCGCTGGCGCATCTCCGGCCTGACTCCGGGCAAGGGCCTGCGCGCCGTGCTGCATCGAATGGGCGGACCGGAGCTCGACGCGATCGACGTCGCGCCGCTGGCCGAGGGCGAGCAGCGTGCCGTCCAGATGCGCTTGAAAGACCTCGGCCGATCGTTCCGCGTGCGCGTGCTCGGTCCGGGTCGCGCGCCGCTCAGTCGCGCCTTCGTCTTCGTGACGGATCCAACCAACGCGGCAAACGCGCGCGGCTACGGCGTCGATGCGCGCGCCGAGGTCGAGCTGCAATCGATGTACGGCGAGCGCTTTCGGCTGGTCGCGCGCTGCCAAGGATTTCCGCCGAAACTGGTCGCGCTGAGTTCCTTCCCGCGCGCCACGGTCGACATCATCCTCGACGAGCCGCATTCCATCGAGATCGAGCTGGTCTCGCCCGACGGGACGCTGCTGCAGACGTCGTTCACGATCATGGTGCCGGTGGAGAACTCGTTCGAGCGCGCGACCTCGACCGGCCCGGGCCGCTACCGCGTGGACCGTCTGCCGGCCGCGGAAGTGAACATCCAGGTCTACGTCCCGCCAACCTACCGGAGTTTCGTCCACGACGCGCGCGTGCCGTTCGCGCGCATTGTGATCGGGGAGCCGGGCACGGCGCTCGTCACGCTGAAACGCGTCGGTGGAAAGCCGGCGGCGCCCTGCGCGATCGCCCTGGCAGTCGCGGGCGCGGCGACGGATTGGACCCGGCAGGAGTTCGCGTCCTTCGAGGGGGACGAGGCGAAGGCCTGGTTCGAGGGTCTAGCTTCCGGCACCTACGACGCCTGGCTCGAGCAGCGCGTTGAGGACGGCTTGAACCAGTGGTCGCGCGTCGGCCAGCCGACGAAAGTCGTGATCGACGCGGAGCATCCGACCGTGGAACTCGAGCTTCGGCCATGAATTCCAGCGCTGTCGGCCGGATCACCGCCTACCCTGTGGCGTGAATCGCACCCGGAGATCGTCGCGTGTCTGAGCAGCACACAGCTCCAACGCGTCGGAACGCCGGCTGGTTCGGCGTGTTCGGGTTCGTTGTCGTCCTGTCGATCGTCGCATTTCTTTTCTTGCGGCGAGATGGCGCTTCGGCGGTCGAGATCGACGGGACGCGCGCGGCGGGGCAGGCTCGAAAGCTCGAGTCCAAGGCTGCGTCCGCCGAGTTGGAATCACCGCGGACTCGAGCGTCGATTCCACCGCACGAAACCGCGGAGCGCCGCGTCGAAGCGGACAGCAAGTTCCTGGTCGTGACCGTCGTCGATCCCGCCGGCTCCATCGTCGCGGGAGCAAGACTCGCGATCTTCCGCGAGGCTGGAGTGCTCCACAGCGCTACGACCGACGCCAAGGGCGGCGCGCGCTTCGACTCAGGCACAGGCTCCGCCGAATACGCGATCGCAGCACCGGGCTGGACCCTCGCGCGCGGGGAACTCGAGCTCGCCGCCGGCGAACGCTCCTTGAGTCTTGGCGACGGTGAAGTCATCTCGGGTGTGGTCGTCGTCGATGGCGCCATCCCCAGCGAGCTCCTGCGGCTCAAATTCACGGATCAGCAGGTTCCAGCAACACAGACTCCTGTCGCACGTCTTCCAGCCGCGGTGCTCGCTGCCTTGGAGATCGCGGAGGACTCCCCCACCGCGGTCGCCATGACCCAATCCGACGGCAGCTTCGCGTTCCGCGGTCTGCTCGCGAATGCATCGGGCTGGATCCGCTGGGATGCACGGTTCTTCGTGTTGGATGCCTCCGGCAAGGCCCGAGGCATGTCCGTGCTCGTGCCCGCGCCGCGGCGGGATCTGGTCCTGCGACTGACCGAAGGCGGGCTGCTGCGCTTCCGCGTCGTCGACTCCACCCTCCTTCCTGTCCCCCATGCCCCCGTCGCGCTCACGGTCGGACCTATGCGGATGACGACCACCGCGGATTCCGAAGGCCGATTCTCGAAGGCCATCCTCGAAGTGCCGGACGGAAAAATCGTGGTCGGCGTCGCGCTGGTCGGCGGAGCAGGAGCGCGCACCTACGATTTCGTCTGGCCGCGCGGTTCCCGCGGCATCCGCGATGTCGGCGATCTCGCGACGGAGCCGGCGCGCTCGATCAGCGTGCTCGTGCAGGACCAGGAAGGAAAACCGATCGCGGGAGCGGCGGTGAGGGCCTGGCCCACGGAGATAGTGCCCGAGGATCGCACGGACGCCGAGGGTCGCATCCGACGCAACGTCGGAACCAACGAACGCGAAATTGCGGTGACAGCTTTCGGCTACCTGCCCGCGCGCGTTCCGGTTCCCTCGGTGGATCCCGAACTCGTCGTCACCCTCGCGAAGGCGTCGATCCTCGAATTCGAGCTGGCCGGGAACTTCGAGGGCACGTCGGAGCTCACCCTGGTGCTCGAGGGTTCGAAGCCGCTCTTCGTCGGTCAAGGTGGCAATGGACCAGAGATCGAACAGATCTCGCGGCTGCCGTCGATGACCTGGAACGAGACCTCCGCGGTATGCGAGAGCCTCGCGGACAAGCACGGTCACTGGACTTTCATCGGCCTGGCGCCGAACCAACCGCTGCACGCGACCTTGAACCGACCGGGTAGTCTCAACTTGTATACAGCCGATGTCTCGCCCCTCGCCGCGGGAGAACATCGCGTCGTCTCCATCACAATCGAAGGCGGAGTCAAGTCGCTGCGAGTCCGCGTCCTGGGTCAGGATCGAGCGCCGTTGGTCAAGGCTGTAGTCTTCGTGGGCGATCCTGCGTTGGATCCGGGACTGCTCGGTTATTCGACGGACGCGCAAGGCGAGGCCGTGCTCGAGCCGCTCTTCGGCGATCGCGTCGTGCTCATCTCCGGGGCCGAGGGCTATGCGCCGAAATCGATGGTCGTGCATCCCATTCCCTCCGGGACTGTCGAGATCCGACTCGAACCGCCGGTATCCGTGGAAGTCGAGCTGGTGTCGCGAGACGGCAAGCCGCTGGAGGAGGAACAGCAAGTAACGGCGAGATTCGCGGAGCAGATGGCGTACAAGGACTCGCTGGTGAAAGCGCGCTGGCTCGGCTCGAATCGTTATCGCATCGAGCGCCTGCCCTCGGCGGAGATTCTGATCAGCGCCGAAGGTCCCGCGGGCTCCGCGACGCTGCTCCACGATGCCCGCGTTCCCTTCGCGCGCATGGAAGTCGGGCAGGGCGGCACGATCCACGCAAAAACGACTCGTCCGAAAGATCGCCCGCAATCGATCTGGAGCCTCTCCGTCGCGCAGCCGGGCTCGAGCGCCGACCTGACACGCTCCGCTTTCTCCTTCGACCCCTGGGGCAGCGCCGAAACCGAGATCCAGGGTCTAGCCTTCGGCACCTACGACGCCTGGCTCGAGTTGCGCAGCGACGACGATCTGAGCCTCTGGTCGCGCGTCGGCCAGCCCACGAAAGTCGTGGTCGACGCCGAACATCCGTCAGCAAATATCGAACTGCGGCCGTGAGGCCGGGTATGCAGTGCACGCCGAGGAGTCGGCGGAGGTAATCAAGGAACGATGACGTCTCGCCGAGCACGCTGGTTTCTTGCTTCAGCTGCGCTCGCGGTGTCGGCCGTGGGCCTGCTCGCTTTCGCATTTCTGCGTCGAGAAAGCGTGGGCGGAGTCGAGCTCGAATCGCTTCGAAGCCTCGACGATGCGAGCAGCTCGCCCGGGAAGCAGCCGGCCGTGACGCCGCTCCCTCGCGCTGCATCGGGAAACCAGTCCTCGGCGGCCGACGTCGCCAAGCGTCGCGTGGAA
>DATHET010000089.1:0-6005 GCA_035490315.1 Planctomycetota bacterium | reverse complement strand
GTCCCGCCCTGGTGCTGCTGGCCATCCTGGTCTTCGGCGGCGGTGCATTGCTGTTGACCCGCGGCGGAGAAAGCGCGGTCTCCGCGACCTTGCCTCGCGGATCCGCGGAAGCGAAGTCGAACGGCGAGGTCTCGGCTCCGGCCGCGAGCAAGGAGCTGCAACGCAGCCCCGCGACGCTCGAGACCAAGGAAGAGTCGCCGCGGCTTCCGGCCGATTCCAGGGACTCGGTTCTCATCCTGCTCTTCGCCTCCTGCAGCCATGCGCCGACCGCGGTGCAGCTCGTGTCACAGGGAGAACGGCTGGCCGCGACTGCGGTCGACGAGCGCACCTGGTCTCTGCCCTGGCTGGCAGCGACGCGCGCCGACGCCTCGGTGGAAATCGAGTTCCGCGCGAACGTCCGAATCCTGCTCAGCGAAATACAGCGGAGCCAGATCGACGTCGCCATCCCGCGTCTGGGCGAGATCACGGCGAGCTTCCGCGACGTCGATGCGGTCTGGACTGCGGAATGGACTCCTGAGAAGGAAGACGGCATGGGCTGGGGCAAAATCGACAGCCCGCTCGCGATCGTCGGAGCGACGGCGACGCTGCAACTGCGCTGCGGCGGCCACCAGATGGCTTCGGGACTCGACCGGGACGCGTTGCTCGCACCGATCGGCTCAGCTTGGGAGGTCGGCGTCTCGTCGCCCGGCTTCCAGCTGGATCCGTGGGGCCGCGAGCATGTGAAAGTACCTGCGGATCTGGAGTTCACCGGCCATCGCCTGACCGGGGTGCGCATCGTCGGCGCGCTGCCGCTGGGCACGCACCTGCTCGTCTACGAGAAGAAGGACATGAGCAGAAACTGCATCTGGGCCCAGGTGGAGGATGCTCGAGCCGAATCGACGTTGATCCACCACCGCTGGGCTCCCCTCGCGTCCAACGCGCCGCACCAACTCGAGTGCCTGACGCCCGACGGTCAGCGGGCGAGCACAGATTTCGAGACCGATGCCGTCGGTGCCGCGGAAGTCGTCGTCGCCGGCCTGCGCTTCGATCCGCCGACGATCATTCCGCTCGGCGCAGGCCAGACGCTGCACCGCTTGTACCTGCGAACCGACAGATATTGGAGGACGGTCGCGACCGAACCTCACGAATTCAGTCCAACCGCGGGCAGGCTCGTGTTCACCGACACCGAAGCCAGAGTGCTGCGCGTCACGCATTCCTCGACGCCGTGGTTCGAGGGCTTCCTCGTCACGAAGCAAGGCACGATCGCGCGCCTCCTGCCGGCCTCCGCGGATCCGATCGTGCCGCAGTGGTTCGAGGGAACTTCCCGGAGGGTCCGCCTCGAGCAGCTGCCGAGGACGACTTCGATGGCTGCCTGGAGTCTTTCCTTCGCCGCGAATGACGCTGACGGGCAAACGATCTGGCTCGAGATATGCTCGGGCGAAGGTGCCGTGTCCAAGCTGCAGGACACGATCTTCTGGGACATGCCGGCGTTGCGGATGAAGCTGTGGACCATCGCGCGCGACGGCGATGGCAAGGGAACACAGTCCGAGCTCGAATCGCCGTTCCGCTGAGCGGTGAGCCGCGAGCGGATCAGTCGATCGTGACTTCGAGCATGCGCGGGAGCTTCTCGAGATCCTTGTGAACCCGCGCCGTGCGACCGCGCGCCAATTCCAGCGCGACGTCGCCCTGGTCGTGGCCGATCTCGATCAGGAGCACGCCGCCGGGTGTCATCAGCGCCGGCGCTTCCGCGAGCAGGCGGCGCAGCCAGTGGTGCGGATCGCCGGCGGGCGAGAACAGGGCCAGGGCCGGCTCGTGGTCGCGCACATCGGCGGCGAGCGAAGCCTTGGACTCCAGCGCGATGTACGGCGGATTCGAGAGCACGAGATCGAAGGGCGCGCGTTCTCGCGCGGCCAGAGCCCCGTCGCCCTCGAGGAATTCCACGGCGCCCTCCGCGACTCCGAGCGACTTCGCATTGGCCCGCGCCACGGCCAGCGCGGTCGCGGAAACGTCGACGGCGACCACGCGCGCCGAAGGAATCTCCAGCGCGAGCGTCAGGGCAATCACACCCGAGCCGGTGCCGACGTCGAGGCAGCGCGGAGCCGCCAGCTCGCGCGAGCGCACGATCTCGCGCGCGCGATCGACCAGGAGCTCCGTCTCGGGCCGCGGAATCAACACCGCCGCGTCGACCTGGAAGGGCCGAGCGTAGAACTCGCGCTGGCCCGTGATGTACGCGACCGGCTCGCGGCGCGCGCGGCGCGAGAGCAGGGCGCGACCTCGCGTAACCTCCTCGGGCGCCAGGGGCCGATCGAGCTCGAGGAACAGCCGCAATCGATCGATCCCCAGAGCGTGGGCGACCAGCAACTCCGCTTCGAGCCGCGCTTCGCTGAACTGCTTGCGCTCGAGGAATTCGCGGCCGAGACGCAGCATCTCGCCCGCGGTGCGCGGACCGGAATCCGCGGCCGCCGCGTCCTTCGAGCCGGCGTGGGTCATGGCAGCTGCGCGACGCTCGAGCGAACGGCGATCCTCAGATCGTCGGCTCGCGGCTACCCGGACCGGACCTCGTCGCTCCGCGAGCCTGCTTGCGCGCCTCGACGGCCGCGGCCTTTTTCAGGTCGCCGTCCTTCTTGGCCTGCATCATCGCCACGGCGATCGTGTAGACCGCGAGCACGCCCGCGGCGGTCACCAGCGCGCAGCCCAGGGCCGCGAGCCAGGTGGTGAAATCGCTGGAGATGTTCTGGATCCTGGCCACCAGCGCCGCGAGTCCGCCGAGCGCGCAGCCCAGGAACATCAACGGGAACAGCGGACTGAACTTGCCGCCCTTCTCGTAGCTGTCGATGTGCACGAAGGTCAGGCCGCCGAGCAGGAGGCTCAGCGACTCGCCGACCACCACTTTGTTGTCGAGCAGCACGAGCTCGAGGATCAAGCTGGCGACGATCACCGCGGTGGCGACCAGGTGCAGGCCGTTGAGCGCCCCGATCATGCCCTTCTTGCCGGCGACGATCGGAGCCGTGCCGAAGCCCTTGGCCGCGGCGCCCAGATAGTGCGCGTGCACGCCCTTGAGCATCACCGCGCAGCCCGCCAGCAGCAGCACCTTCAAGCCGGCATTGACCGCCATGCCGTTGCCACCGAGGGCGAGGCCGGTCCAGGGCAGCATCGAGCCGACCACCAGGATGCGCGAGGCCTTCTTGAGCAGCTGCGGCGCCTTCTCCTGAGCGCGGGCCGCCAGGGCCGCGGGGCTCTGGCCCAGGCTCGCTTGCGCGGCGCGGGTGGATCCCCCGGCGCTCGCGGCAGCAGGCGCCGAGCTCTGGGCTTCGGGCGGGAGCTCCGGCAAGGGCTCGAGCGGCAGATCCGGCAACGGTTCCAGGTGCGCGAAGTCGCCGGCGTGCGGCTCGGGGTCGTTGCTCATGGCTTCAGTTGCTTGCGGAGCGGTTGAGTCACTTGCAGCGCCCGGCGCGACGGGAACGCGCTGGCCTGCGGTCGGGTTCAGGAACGAATCTCACAATCGGGCGATCCGATCCTCGCGGTCGCGGGCCTCGAGCTTCTCGATCGGGGCGTCCAGTTTACCGGCGAGGACCTGTTCGAGGGAGAAGTTCTCGTTCAGGCGGTGATCCGTCATGCGGTTCTGGGGCCAGTTGTAGGTGCGGACCCGCGCATTGCGGTCTCCGGAGCCCACCTGGGTCTTGCGCATCAGCGAGCGCTCGTCGTGCAGCCGCTGGCGCTCGGCGTCGACCAGCCGGGTGCGCAGCACGCGCATGGCCCGGGCGCGGTTCTTGTGCTGCGATTTCTCGTCCATGCAGACCACCACCGTGTTGGTCGGAATGTGGGTGATGCGCACGGCGGACTCGGTCTTGTTGACGTGCTGGCCGCCGGCGCCGCCCGCGCGCATGGTGTCGATGCGCAGGTCCTGGTCGCGGATCTCGAGCTCGACTTCCTCGGCCTCGGGCAGCACGGCGACCGTCGCGGCGGAGGTGTGGATCCGGCCCTGGGCCTCGGTCTGGGGCACGCGCTGCACGCGGTGGCCGCCGGATTCGAAGCGCAGCTTGGACCACACGCGCTCGCCCTCGACGCCGAAGATGACTTCCTTGAACCCGCCGACTTCCGACGGCGTGGCCTCGAAGATCTCCAGGCGCCAGCCCTTGTTCTCGATGTAGCGCTGGTAGAGCTTGAACAGGTCGCCGACGAACAGGCTGGCTTCGTCGCCGCCCGTGCCGGCGCGCACCTCGACGATCACTTTGCGCTTGAAGTCCTCGGGCTCGGCGATCAGCGCGTCCTTGACCCGCGCGTCGAAGCGCTGCTCCTCGGCTTCGAGCAGCTCGAGCTCTTCACGCGCCATCGCGCGCATCTCCGGATCGGAATCGATCAGCAGCTTCTGCGCGTCAGCTCGGCGCGAGATCAGGAGATCGAGCTCGTCGGAAAGCGCAGCGGTCGCTTCGAGGCTGCCGCGCTGGCGCAGCAGCGTCGGCATGCGGCGAGAGTCAGCGGACGCTTCCGGCGACGAAAGGTACTCGGTGAGCTCGCGGAAGCGCGCGGCCTGCTCGCGCAGCTTCGAGACCAACGGCGCGGCGAATTCCATGCTGCGCGGCCAGCGCCCGCGGGGAGACTACGCCTTGGCCTTGGAGCCGCCGTACTTCTTCACGAAGGCGTCGACGCGACCCGCGGAGTCGACGAACTTCTGCTTGCCCGAATAAAACGGGTGGCAGGCGGCGCAGATTTCGACGCGCAGTTCCTTGACGGTCGCGCGCGTGGTCCAGGCAGCGCCACAGCCGCAGTGGACTTTGCACTCCTGGTACTTGGGATGGATCTTGTCTTTCATTGGGAGGCCTCCGTCGTTGTGGAGGGGGGAAGAGGATAGCAGGAAGCTTCGCGGATTCAAGGCGCGCGGCCGGCGCGGAGCCTTGGATTGCGACCGGGGTCGAGCTCTTCGAGCAGCTCCAGTGTGAGCTTCACGGGCAGGCCGACCACGTTGTCGAACCCGCCCTCCTCCAAGCGCAGGACGAAGCGATCGGCGCTCTCCTGGATCGCATAGCCGCCGGCCTTGCCTTCCCATTCGCCGCTCGCGGCGTAGCTCGCGCGCTCCGCGGCGGAGATTTCGCGCATGGTCACGAAGGTGCGCTCGAGGCCGCTGCGCTCGGCCTGATCGCTGGTCCGCACCAGCGCGACGGCCGTCGCGACCAGGTGCCGCGTGCCCGAGAGCAGGGCGAGCATCGCCTCGGCGTCGCGGACGTCGCTCGGCTTGCCGAGCAGGGTCCACTCGTTCCCGCGCTGGACCGCGACGATCGTGTCCGCGCCGATCACGCAGGCGCCCTGTGCCGCGCCGCGATGCTCCGCCATCCACGCCGCCGCTCCGGCGCGGGCCTTGCGCAGCGCGAGCTCGAGCGCGGCGCGCTCCGGATCGCGGAACGCGCCCAGGTCCTCGTCGACGTCGGCGGGCTGAACCGTGAACTCGAGACCGGCCGCTTCGAGCAGCGCGCGCCGCCGTGGCGATGCCGAAGCGAGCACCAGCGCGAGCACGACCTCAGCGCTTGCGCTTCGCCTTCACGGGCTTCTTCGGCGCCGGTTTCTTTTTCACGGGCTTCTTCGCCGCGGTTTTTTTCGCCTTGGCTTTCGCCGCGGCCGCGTCGTCAGCTGCTTTGGCTTTGGCGGCCTTGGCGAGCTTCGCTTGCTTGGCCTTTTCCTTGTCCGCAAGGGCCTTCGCGCGCTGTTTCTCGAGCGCGAGCTTCTTGGCGACCTGCTCCTTGGCGTGGGCTTCCTTGGCCGCGAGCTTCTTCTGGGTCTCGGCCTGCTTGGCGGCGATCTTGCGCGCGATCTCGGCTTCACGCTCGCGCTTCACGCGCGAGCGCTCGTCCTCGACGGCCTTCTTCTTGGCCGCGATCGAAGCCAGTCGCGCTTCTTCCTGGGCCTTGCGAGCCGTTTCGACCGCTGCCTTGCGCGCAGCCTTGGCCGATTCGCGCGCGAGGCGCTCCTCTTCCTTCTGGCGCAGGATCGCCTGGCGAGCCTCGTCCTTCTGGCGCGCGAGCTCCAAGCGC
>DATHET010000088.1:0-3973 GCA_035490315.1 Planctomycetota bacterium | reverse complement strand
AGCTCCTGCCCGCAGTGCTGGCGATTCCCGCGCTGCTCTTCGGCTCCGCCCTGGGTGCCTTCGCGGCAACGGCGCGATCGGTGCGTCGTTCGTCGAGCGGAGCGACGCCGATCACCGGAACGTCGGTCCCTCGTCGTTCTGTTCCGGGATTCAACCGCGGCTTGCGACTCGGTTCCGGCAGCTTGGACTGGGGATTCGTCGCCGCGCTTCTGGCCTGCCCGATTCTTGGAGGGAAATGGGCAATCGATGCGCTCCTCCTGGTGTTGCTGGTGTCGATGGCTTCCCTTGGGGTATCCGTGAAGGAATTCGCGCGCGCAGGAATCCTCTCACGTGTCGAAGTCACCCGATGCTGCGTAGCCCTGCTGATGTCACTGGCCTGTGGCTGCTTCATGTGGATGGGCATGTTCCACGTCCCCGATACCACGTCCACGCTGGGAATCGGATGGAGCTGGTGGGTGCTGTTCGTGGGCGCTGCGCTGTGTCTTTGGGTTGGGGATCGGGCGAGTCCCAATATCAAACCCGTAGTACTTGGTGTGTTGCTCATAGCCGCAAATCCGATGGGCTGGACACGCAGCTCGCCACAGGCGCTGCGTGGGCAGCTGGCGGCGATCCCCCTCGATCCCGCAGAGTGGGAAAACTGGGAGGAAGCTGCTGCACTTCACTACGCGTTGAACGAAATTGGTACGGAATTGCCAGACATGTCTGCGATCTCGGCACGCGTAGGAGCAGCGATCGAGTCGAATGTCGATGGGGATCCGACAAGATTGGATCGCGCGCTGCAGATGGGTTTGATCGATCGCGAGCACAGGGCTCTGCTCGCAGGCCGCCCCGAACACCACACGGAACTGCAGGAATTGAGGAGCGGCAGTGGCCCTCTCACCAACATCCGCTCTGGGGCGTTTCTGATCGGGCTGATTCACGAGGAGATCGCGAACGAGCCTTCGTTGCGCGCGCGAATTGCCGATCGAATCGAGGCCGGCTGGCCGCAAGTTGGCGGGTACGGTTCACTTGAAGACGCGTGGCTATGCGTGCGCAGCCTGGATGCCATCGGTGAGAATCGGAGAGCCGAGCTGCTGCGCGATAGCGCCTACGAGATCCTGAGGTCGCACTGGGTTTCGCGCGGAACGTGGCCCTTCCCCAAGCCGGGCGGATTCACATCAAATCCCGATACCAAGAGATCGAGCAAAGACGACACCTGGTTTGCCGTGCAACTGATGCAGCGTCTCGGCGCCCCACCCCAGATCGATCTCCGCCTGCTTCGCGGCTACTTGCGCACCGAGAGCAGAGTCATGTTCTTCGACTATGACTCCGAGTTCGAGGCGCAATCTCGGGCGTCTCTGCGTCTTCTCGAGGACCAAATAGGCATGCCCGCGCGCAACCCGATTCAACGCGTGCTCGACGAGCGCCTCCTGGTAGCCTCGCTGCTGCTCGTCGGTCTGTGCATCCTCGCGATCCGCCTCGCTCCGTCGTTCGAGCCCAAGGGCAAGGGAGCTCTCCCCTGAGCACGGGGACCTGCGCTACGATCCGAATCGATGAAGATACTCTGGCTGCACCGATATCTCGGCCTCCTCCTGGTCGTCTCTCTCAGTCTCTTCGCAGCCCAAGCGGCACCGATCGGTCAGGTCTGCGCGCAGTGCACGGACGAAGCTCTCTGCGACACCCATCTCGCCATCGAGACGAGAATCATTTCCGAGTTGACGGCCAAGTTCGCGACCGGCACGGCCGACGAATTGCGCCCGATCTTCGATCGACTGGTCGAGACCGAGCAGTTCCACATCAACGTTCCCTCTCCTTCGCTCGTGCGATTCCTCGCCCAGAATCTGGAGGGCGAGGAGCGTCGGGTCTTCGATGCCAAGAGCGAGGATCTGATGCACGGCCCGCTCCAGAGGGACCTCGAGAAGGCTTCGCGCTTTCGCGTCGCCTTCTCGGCCGTCGAGCGCTGCAAGCATCCAGACTCTGAGCGCGTCGTGATCTCCGTTCTCGACCGGGCCGTGCCTTGCATCAAGTACCCCGAGCCCAATCTGAAGTCCACCAAGGATGCGCCGAAGGTGAAGCCGGGCAAGAAGGGGAAGCCGATCGAGGGGCTCCCCGAGGTGGAGAAGTTCATGAAGGAGCTCGACAAAGAGATGGCCGAGGTCGTGAAGTTTGTCTTCGCGCACGAGACCGCCTGCGAGGCCATCCGCTGCCTTGCCGTTCGAAAGTCGAGGGCGGGTCGTGCGATCTCCTTCGACTACTACCGGAGAGTCGCCGAGAAATCGCCGGGCGTGCTGGCGGAGCTGGCGAAGCCTCTGCTCAGCTTCGATGCCGAGGAGGCTCACCGGCTCGTGATCGACTCGTTGGCTGGCTTTCGCGGCGGATTGGGGCCGGAAGTGACCGAGGTCGCGGGCAAGCAACTCGTGCGCACGACCTGGGGAGCTCGGCTGCACGAAACCCTCGTGGCGGATGCTGCGTCGCGCGGCTTGCCCGTGCCGGTCGTGGGCAAGGGGAATCAGCTTGGGAGCGTCTGGCGCAAGTGGCTTGTCGAGAACCGCGAGAAGATTGCGCCAGGCTCGAAGGAACCTGGGCAGCGCTGAAGCCCGGAGTCGCGCTCCGTTCGTGCCCGCCTCAGCGCCAGCGCGCCTTAAGTCGGGCGGTCACCGTCTCCAACGCGCGCACCTCGACACGCACCGGCGCGACGTCGTACTCGTCGCCCTGCACGCGCACTTCGTATGTCCCCGGCTCGAGGCATGGCTCCATCGCGCTGGGAAGCTTCAAGGACAACCAGCCTTCGCTTCCCATGAATCCTCCCCCGCCGTCGCCCTCATCCGCCACGACTGTCGGGCCGCTCACTTGGTTGCCCGAGGGGCCGATCAGCTCGTAGGGAACCATGTGCTTACCGCTGGTGAAGCCCTCGACCTCCATTCGCAGGCGGCCGCCGCTCCGCTGAGCGAGCACGCGTTCCTCACGCGCGCCCGGCGCGAAGTCGATCTCGAAGCGCTCGGTCATCAGGAAGCTTCCGTAGAAGGCCGCTGGTCCGCGATCCTCCGAAGGGCATACTTCGATCGTGTAGCGCCCCGTCGTGAGATCCGGAACTGTGTACGCGCCATCGCGCAACTCAGAGCGCAGATCGATCCGGCGCCGATCACTCCCGGGCTCGGAACCGGCTGTCAGAAACTCCGCGGATCGCGGGCGCTGGCCCTCGGGTCTGCCTGCACAACGAAAGCGGGGCGGCTCCAGTTGCTCTGGAGCCGCCCCACTGCACAAACCACCCTCAGGTCAGGACATCACGCACCGATGGTCCATTCCAGACCGTCGGTGAGACTCGCATTGTTGGGGGCCGGGAAGCCGGGATCGCGAGCCCAGATCTGGGCGTCGACCACGGTGCCGGGAACGGTGAGGAACGCGGCAGGGTTGCCGCCGAAGGTTCCGACCGCGAACGCGTTCATGTCGACGCCGTAGGTGCCCGTGCAATCCTGGACCGGCGCCGGCGTGCCGCCCGCGCTGAGCGTCAGACCGCGGTGGACCGGGGCGGCGACGCACAGCGTGCCGCCGAAGAACGGAGTCGCGGCCTGGCCGGCGTCCGTGTACACGAGCATCGTGGGCTTGTTGTTGCGCAGGTTGCTGCCCGTGACGACGAAGCCGGAGCCCGCGGTCGCCGAGGAGACGCCGACGCTGCCGATCGAGGGCACGCAGCCCAGCGAGTTGGTCTTCGGCGTGCAGTACACGACGGGCGGCGGGGGCGGGAAGCTGTTGTTCAGGCTGAAGTCATCCCAGTAGGCCTTGCCCGACGGAGTCGTGGTGGCCGGGAAGTGATACAGGTCGACGGCCGCGATCTTCAAGTTGGCAGGATTGATCGGCCCGCCGAAGACACCGCAGCTCCAGCAGTACGCAGGCGCGGTGGAGACGCCGCCGTAGAAGATTTCGCCCGTGTCCGCATTGAGGTCGATCTGCGCACGGACTTCGACCCACTGGTCGCGGATGATCGGTCCGGTCG
>DATHET010000087.1:0-15483 GCA_035490315.1 Planctomycetota bacterium | reverse complement strand
CGAAGGCCGGGTGCTGCTGGCTGACGGAAAAGACGCAGAGGGAGCGATCGTCTCGTTCAACCATGGGGACGGTTTCCCCAAGACCCTGCGTGCGGGAAAAGGCGGCGTTTTCCGCATCGATGGACTGACAACAGGCAAGTGGCAGGTCCACTCCGCGAAGAACGAGATCAGCTCCGATCGGACCGAGTATGCGAACGCGGCCACCGATGCTCGGATGGAATGGGACTGCGAGGTCCAGGCCGGCGTCACGATTCACTTCGATCTGGATCTGACGAAGCAATAGTCAAGGAATCGCCAAGCGCCGCGCCGACGCGGCAAGTTCCTCGCTCAAGGTGCGTGAACTCGCCACCCCGCGATCCGTACCATGCCGGCGCATCGCGAAGTCGGATCGTCCCCACTCGTCCCGCCGCGCACGGCGATGCGCGCGGAGCGCCAAGTCCAGGAGAACTGCATGTCACTCATGAAGCGGTCGGCGGCGGAATTCATCGGGACGTTCTGGCTGGTCCTCGGTGGCTGCGGGAGCGCTGTGCTCGCGGCGGCCTTCCCCAATGTCGGCATCGGGTTGCTCGGCGTGTCCTTCGCTTTCGGTCTGACGGTGCTGACCATGGCTTACTCGATCGGCCACGTCTCCGGTTGCCACCTCAATCCGGCCGTCTCGGTCGGTCTCTTCGCGGGCGGACGATTCAAAGGCGCGGACCTGCCGGCTTACGTGATCGCACAAGTGCTCGGCGCGATTCTCGCCGCGTGGACGCTGACCATGATCGCCGGCGGCAAGCCCGGCTTCGAGGTGAGCGCGGGCCTTGCGTCCAACGGTTTCGGCGAGCACTCGCCCGGTGGATATTCGCAGATGGCCTGCCTCGTGACCGAGGTCGTCATGACCGCGATGTTCCTGTTCGTGATCATGGGCTCGACGGACAGACGCGCGCCGACGGGGCTTGCGCCGATTGCCATCGGTCTGTGCCTCACGCTTATCCACCTGATCAGCATTCCGGTCACGAACACATCGGTGAATCCCGCGCGCAGCACCGGGCCCGCGATTTTCGTCGGCGGCTGGGCGGTCGAGCAATTGTGGATGTTCTGGGTGGCGCCGATCGTCGGCGCGATCATCGGCGCGCTCGTCTATCGAGCGGTGTGCGACGACCCCAAGACGATCTGAGCCAGGACTCCGCGCGCTCTCACTTCGTCGCCGCAACGCGCTCGAGCATCGTCTTCGCTCCGACGTGAGCGGGCGAGAGCTCGAGCGTTTTGCGATACAGACCGATCGCCTTCGCCTTGTCGCCCGTCTGCAGCCAGACGTTGCCGAGCATGAAGGTCGCCTCGACGTGCGCGGGATCGATCGCGAGGGCGCGCTCGAGGTGCTCGCGAGCCGCGGGGAACTCGCGCGAGCGCGCTTTGACGCCGCCGTAGTTGGCGTGGGCATCGGCGTAATCGGGGAACTGCGCGAAGGCGTGCTGGAAGGAGTCGGCGGCGGCGGCGAGGTCGCCTTTCGCGAGCAAGGCGGCGCCGCGGTTGTTCCAGGCTTCGGGGTAGAAGGGTGAACTCGCGAGCGCGGCGTCGTAGGCCTTGATCGCTCCGGCGATGTCGTTGCGCATCGCGGCGAGGGCGCCGAGATTGAACGAAGCGTCGGCGCAGGTCGCGTCGAGCTCGAAGGCCTTGCGGAATTCCGCGCTGGCGCGGTCGGCCTGACCTTCCATGAGGAGCATCGAGCCAAGCCCCATGTGCGCGGGCACCGACTTGGGATCGACCGCGAGGCTGGCCTCGAAGCCGGCGCGGCGCGCGGCGGCGTCCTTGCGCGCCAGGGTCTGCTCCAGGCGCGCGGTGTCGGCGGAATCCTTGGCGAGCAGCGCGAGCCACAGGTCCCCCATCTCGTCGCTCGAGTTGGGTCCGTAGAGCACACGCCGCGGCTCCTTCGCGGGGTTGCGCGGGTTCGCGTCGGAGTTGTCGTAGGTGTAGCGCATCTCGAGGCGCGTGCCGGCGGGTAGATCGAGCGGCTGCTTCAAGCGGTACTCGTCCTGCCAGGAGAAATCCCAGTCGTCGATGCGCAGCACGGCGACGCGCCGGCCGTCCGCGAACACGGCGTCGGCGCTCATGCGATGCGCGAGGTAGTGCGCATGGGGATAGATGCCGAGCAGGGTCGCGCCGACGGGCATCACGAGCTGGTCCTCGATCGCGTAATCGGCCTTGCCCGGCGCGATGTCGATCACGGTCGAGCCCAGTCGGGCGAGCACGGGCTGGCGCAGCGGCGGAGTCATCGCGAACCACAGGCCGACTTTGACGCGCAGGGATTCCGGTTTGCCGCTGCGCACCAGGTGCAACTGCAGCACGAGGTCGGCGCCGGGCGCGAGCCGCCAGGCGAGGCCCGCGGGATGCTCGCGAGCGATTTTTCCGGGCGTCCAACCGAGGAAGAATCCGTCGGGCTTCCCGGCCTGGCCCGCGGTCTGGCCTTCGAAGCCGATGCCGGGCTCGCGCGCGTCGAGGCGGCGCACGGAGCTGCTCTTGTCGACGAGCACTTCGGCGTGGTGCACGACGCGGGCGTTGTCGGGGCGCAGCTCGATCGCGCGAACCCAACGCGTTTCCTTTGTTCCGGTGGGCACGACGAAGTTGCGGAACAGGTCGGGGCCGTCAGCGGCAAGGATGAAGGCCTGGGGCATCTCGACGATCAGGTCGGGAGTGCCGAGCTGCCAGCCCTCGGGAAATTTCGGCGGCGGCGGCAGATCGCTCGCTTCGCCTTCGGGCGCGCCGGCGGCAAGCCAATCGCGAAAGGTTTTCTTCTGGCTTTCGGCGAGGCGGCGCTCGCCCTGAAAAGGAAGTGACTCCGCTGTCGGCACCCACGGAGGCATCGCGCCGGCATCGACGCGCTCGACGATCTGCTCGGCTCGCTTTTTCGCGTCGGCGTAGGACAGGAGTGAGAACGGCCCGACCTCGCCGGGGCGGTGGCAGAGGCTGCAGTTCTGCCACAGGATCGGCGCGACGTCGCGGTTGAAAGTCGGCGCGGGCTTCGCGGACTGCGCCAGGCAAAACACGAGCGAGAGCATCATCGCGAGCCGACGAGGGCGGGAATCGGACAGCCGATCGCGGGGCGCGAGCTGACAGCAGGCGTTTCGCCGCGCTCCAGGGCTTCGAGGGCCAGGTCGAGATCGTGCACGCGCGCTTCGTCGCGAGCGACGCCGGGCATGGGAAAACGATCGTCGATGCGGCCGCGGTAGCTGAGCCGATGAGCCGCGTCGAACACGGCGACTTCCGGAGTCACGCTCACGCCGGTGCGCGCGACCCAGGCGTGCTCGGGATCGCGCAGCACCCAGGGCGGCAGGTCGAACTCGCGCTGGTGGCGCGCGATCGTCTCAGGGGTCGCGTCCAGGTCGGCATAGACCATCACGAAGCGCACTCCGCGTGCGCCGTGCTCCGCCGCGAGCTCGCGGATCGTCGGCGCGTAGCGATTCGAGATCGGGCAGTCGGTGCGCACGAAGATCAGCACCACCACTCCCGGCCCGGCCAGGGGGTCCTCGACTATCCGCGGCCCGTCCGCCAGCGACCTGCTCGCGCAGCTCGCGGCCAGCAGGGCAATCCAAATCCAGATCGAGCGACGCATCACCACGGGATTCTACTGTCCCGGGGACGGCGAGGGTCGAAGAGGAGGCTGGAGTGTATTTCGCTCCACGTCGAACAGACGGGTTTCGATCGACGGGTTACGCTGGAACCGTTGGTTCCCATGGCAGATGTGCGAGTTCGCTTCACGGTGGAAGCGCTCGCGGTGAAGAGCGTCGAAGTCCGGACCAACCCTCGCGAGGTCGCATGAAACTCAAGCTCTCGCAGCCGATTCTCGCCGCATCCCTCTCGCTGTTCGCACTCTCCGCCTCGTCGAGCGCGCAGAGCCTGACGCGGATCCCTGCTCTCGGCGGCCGCCAGCCGATGGAGTACAGCAATTCCTTCGGCATCTCGCCGGGCTCGACGATTTTCCTCACCGCGGCCGATGGTCTTGCCCTGGGTGATGCGAACGGGCAGTGGGACATCGTCGAGTACAGCTTCGCCACGGGAGCGCATTCGATCGTGGTCCAGGGTCTCGGCGGGGCGTCGCCGAATGCCTCGACCTTCGGCGCCTGCGTGAGCTCGGTCGGTCATGTGCTCCTGTTCAACTCCGCCGCGTCCAACCTGGTGACTGGTGACACGAATGGATTCGACGACGCCTTCCTGCTCAACCGCTCGAGCGGAGTGATCTCGCGCGCCAGCCTGGGGAACGGCGGCGTCCAAGGGAACGATGCGAGCTACGGCGGCGACGTGAGCGACGACGGAAGATTCGTCGTTTTCGGTTCCAACGCCGACAACCTCGTGCAGGGAAGTGCGAGCAGCGTGGGTCAGACCTTCCTGCGCGACACGCTTCTCGGGACAACCGAGCTCATCAGCTCGAACCCGGGGGGAGCGCCGGGGAACGGACCGTCTGGAGCCGTGGCGGTGTCAGAGAACGGTCGCTTCGTGGTCTTCGATAGCCACGCCACCGACCTCGTGCCCGGCGACACGAACGGCTTCTCGGACATTTTCCTGCGCGACCGCGTCACGGCCACCACGACGCGGTTGAACGTCGGCCCTGGAGGCGTGGAATGCGATGGAATGGTCACGGAAATTCACGTGTCCGCCGACACCTCGCGCATCGTGTTCGAGGGCTACGCGACGACGCTCGTCCCCGGGACGGACGGCAACAACGAGGTCTATCTGCTCGATCGGCCGAGCGGTGCCCTCTCGGTGATCAGCGTGGGCCCGGGCGGATTGGGAGTGGACTCCGGGGGGATAGAACCCCGAATCTCGCACGATGGACGCTGGGTCGCCTTCGATAGCAGTGCCAATCTCGATCCCAATCTGCCGACAGTGGGACCCGGCGACGACATCTTCCTGTACGACGTTCAGACGAGCACCACCCGCCTGATCTCGCGCACCACGGGTGGCAACACGGGCACGCTTCCGCCGTTCACCAGCGCGATGATCCGGCCGGAGTGCGTCGCGAACGGCGGCTCGCTCCTCACCTTCAAGTCCAACCGCCTCGGACTGGTCGCGGGCGACACGAATCCTGACGACGTCGACGTGTTCATCTGGGACGGACCATCGACCTGCCCGCCGATCGAGAGCTATTGCACGGGCAAGCTCAACTCGATCACCTGCACACCGGTGATGACCTCGTCGGGCGAGCCGCACGTCGCGGGACCGACCGATGCTTTCTTTCTCGCGACCGCGGACTTCAGCACGGCGCAGATCGGATTGATCCTGTGGAGCCCGACGGCCGCGGCCAATCCCTTCTCCGGCGGAACCCTGTGCCTGGGGTCGCCGATCGTGCGCACGCCCGCGCAGCACTCGGGCGGCACGGGCACGGCCGCGTGCTCCGATGGAACCTTCTCCTTCCACTTCGGCCACGCCTACATGAACGCTCGCGGCATCCCCGCGGGCCTCACCCTGCACGCCCAGGCCTACGGCCGCGACAGCGGCCTGCCCCCGCCGTTCAAGACCGGCCTGTCGAACGGGATCCGCTTCACGACCTGCCCGTGAGCCTCGAGCCGCGCGCTTCTCAAAAGTCCGTGGAATTCACGACCCTGGCCTCCGAGCGAAAGCAGGAGAGTGGGCATTCCTTCCCATCCCGCCCCATACTTCGAGGCGAGGGCCCGGGGCTGGCTCCATTTGCCTGCTTCGAAGCTCAAGAGAGCCCCGGCGACGGCCGAAACACCCTGTTCATGCGCGAGCTGCGAGTTGCCCCGGCCCGGGGAAGAGCGGGGGTCTCTCTGCTCTCGATGCTGCTTGCGCTGGCCTGCATGGCCATCGTCGCCGGCTTCGCGATCCCGGCGTTTTTCGGGCTGCACGGCGTGACCCTCGACAACGCGGCGCGGCTGCTCGCGCGCGACCTGCGCGTGGCGCAGAACATGGCGGGCTTCGATGGCCAGCCCTGCACCTTCGAGTTCCTCGACGAGGGCCGTGGATGGCGCGTGATCGGCGCGGACGGAAATGTCCTCACGCGCCCGGATCAGAAGGGTCCCTTCGAGCGCGATTTCACGGTCGACGGCGTGTTCGAAGGCGTGCGTCTCCAGCACATCGACTTCGACGGCCACCATTGGCTGCGCTTCGACAAGGCCGGCCGCGCCCTGCCCGGTGGCACGCTGCAGGTGACGTTCGACGGGGAGATGCGCGTGCTTCGCGTGGTCGCGCTCAGCGGCCGCGTGATCCTCAACGGGCTTGCCGAGGAGTACTACGACTCCCACTGAGCGAGGCTCGCCGGCCGCCGAAGTGCGCAGTTTTCCGGCACTTTCGTGTCACGGTCTGCATGCGCTCCACCAATAAAACCGGAGTCGTCGCCGAAGCGACGACTCCGCGCGGGTCACACCGGCTTTCGCCGGCGGACGGCCATCGTCAGGTGGCAGAACCTGACGGCGGCGGCCCTAGCAGTCTTTTGGCAGGGACGACTGCCAGGGCGCTGCGGTCCGAAGACCGAAGCCAGAGAGAGCGCGGCAGAGCGCTCGGGAACGAGGAGGCAGGGCCTCGCTCCATGAAGACAACTCTAGCCGGGACCTGCGATCTGTAAAGAGGCTCAGTAGCGCGGGATGCTCGGGTCGATCTGCTCGCTCCAGGCCAGGATCCCGCCGCGCATCGAGTGCACGCGGGTGAAGCCGTGGCCGATGAAGTAGCTCGCGACGTCGAGGCTGCGCTTGCCGGAGCGGCAGGAGAAGACGATCCGGCGGTCCTTGGGCAGCTCCATGTACTTGGCCGGGTTCTGGAAATCCAAGGCCTCGGCCTGGGCGATCCGGGCGATCGCCAGCTCCTCGGGCGTCCGCACGTCGATGAACGAAAAGTCATCTCCGGCGTCCAGCCAGGCCTTGACCGTCCGCGGCTCGACCTCGACCTTCTGATCGAGCTCGTGGGCCCGCTGGATGGTGTCGATCACCTCCTTGACGTCCAGGATGTTCCGCTCCTTGCAGACCTGGGCCAGGGTGTCGGTGGGCTGGAAACCGCAGGAGGAGCAGCCTCCGACGTGGTAGCGCTGGAACAGGGCGCGCTGGGCGGCGGGAGCAACCTCCAGGATCTGCTCCATGGTCATGTCGGGGGTGATCTGCGGGGCGGCGGTTGTCATGGCGGTGGGCTGTTCGTGGAAGCTGTCTGGGCTCGAAGAAAGAGATTCTAACGCACACGGGAGAGTGCCGGAAGCGAGCGGAGCCTGGGCGCTCGGCGTCCGCTCCCTTACCCTCTTCCCCCCTCCGAGGCCGGCGCGAGGTCCACGCCCGGAAAGGCAGCACACCATGGCACAGGAAACGATCACTCAAAGGTCCAAGGACTACGCCAAATGGTATCTGGACGTCATCGCGGCGTCCGAGCTCGCCGAGCCGGCCCTGGTGGTCAAGGGCTGCATGGTCATCCGGCCCCACGGCTACGCGGTGTGGGAGAAGATGCAGGCCGACCTGGACCGGCGCTTCAAGGCCACCGGCCACCAGAACGCCTACTTCCCGATGCTGATCCCGCTCTCCTTCCTGGCCAAGGAGGCGCAGCACGTCGAGGGCTTCGCGATGGAGGTCGGCGTCGTCACGCACACGGGGCTGCGCGCCGTCGACGGCAAGCTGGTGGTCAAGAACGAGCTCGAGGAGCCCTACGTCATCCGCCCGACCTCCGAGACGATCATCGGTCACTTCTTCGCGAAGTGGATCGACTCGTGGCGCGACCTGCCGCTCTTGATCAATCAATGGGCCAACGTGATGCGCTGGGAATTGCGCACACGGATGTTCCTGCGCACCAGTGAATTCCTGTGGCAGGAAGGCCACACGGCCCATGCGACCCACGAAGAAGCGGAAGAAGAAGTGACGCGCATGCTCGACGTCTACCGTGACTTCGCGCAGGAGGTCATGGCCATGCCGGTGATCCGCGGCGTGAAAACGCCGAGCGAGCGCTTCGCGGGCGCGCTCCAGACCCATTGCATCGAGGCGATGATGCAGGACGGCCGAGCGCTCCAGGCAGGAACCAGCCACGATCTCGGCCAGAATTTCGGCAAGGCGTTCAACGTCACGTTCCAAAACCAGGCCGGCGTGCGCGAGCACGTCTGGCAGACCTCGTGGGGCGTGTCGACACGCTTGATCGGCGCGTTGATCATGACCCACTCCGACGACGGCGGGCTGGTGCTGCCGCCGAAGCTCGCGCCGATCCATGTCGTGATCGTGCCGATCTACAAGAACGACGAGGAGAAGGTGCGCGTGCTCGGTGTGGCTAACAAGGTCGCCGCGGATCTGCGCGACGACGGGCTCAGCGTGCGTATCGATGATCGCGAAGGCCTGAAGCCGGGCGCAAAGTACTACGAATGGGAGCGCAAGGGCGTGCCCGTGCGGCTCGAGATCGGGCCGCGCGACGTCGACCAGAACGTCGTGATGGCGAAGATGCGCATCTCGCCGGTCGACGCGAACGGCAAGCCGCAGAAGCTGACGCTCAAGCTGGAAGACCTGGGCACGCAGATCGGTCGATTGCTCGACGAGTTCCAGAAGATGCTGTTCCAGCGCGCGCTCGAGCTGCGCGCGGCCAACACGGTTTCCGTCGACAACTGGAAGGACTTCAACGACGTCTTCGCCGGCGAGAACAACTCGAAATTCGTCTGGGCCCATTGGGACGGGACATCGGAGACCGAAGCCGAGATCAAGGCCGCGACCAAGGCGACGATCCGCTGCATCCCGGTCGCGGGCGAGGGTCCGCCGATCGAGAAGGGCGCCTGCGTGAAAACCGGACGGCCGAGCGCGCAGCGCGTCTTGTTCTCGAAGAACTACTGAGCGTCGAAGCCCGGTCGCATCGCGATCCTGTCCTGACGACTCGTCGCGACCCTGTCGTAACGGAGCCAGGCTCGATCACGTGACTGCTTGGTAGGGTTACCAGCCGTGCCCGAGCTACCGGATATCGAGGTTTACGTCTCCAGCATCGCCTCGCGTGTGATCGGCGAGAGCCTCGAGCATGTCCGCGTCGTGAATCCGTTCCTGTTGCGCTCGGTCGAGCCGCGGGCGGAGGATCTCGAGGGGCGGCGCGTCGTTGGCGTGCGGCGCCTCGGCAAGCGCGTCGTGATCGAGCTCGAGGGCGAGCTCTTCCTCGTGCTGCACTTGATGATCGCGGGGCGACTGCACTGGTTCGAAGTCGGCAAGACGGCCAAGAAGCCTTCGATGCTCGCTGCCTTCGAGTTCTCGAGCGGGACGCTCGTCTTGACCGAGGCCGGCTCGAAGCGGCGCGCGTCCTTGCATCTCGTGCGCGGGAGAAAGAATCTCGCCGATCACGACCGCGGCGGCGTCGAGCCGCTCGAGGTCGATCGCGCGCAGTTCGAGCAAGCGCTGCAGCGCGAGAATCACACGCTCAAGCGCGCGCTGACCGATCCGCGGTTGTTCAGCGGCATCGGCAATGCGTACTCCGACGAGATCCTGAACCGCGCGCGGCTCTCGCCGCTGAAACTGTCGCAATCTCTTGTGCCCGAGGAGATCGATCGACTGCACGCCGCGGTGCAAGCCGTGCTCACGGAATGGACCAAGCGACTGCGCGGAGAAACCGGCGCGAATTTTCCGAAGAAAGTGACCGCCTTCCGCGAAGACTTTTCCGTGCACGGCCGTTTTCGCGAGCCTTGCAAGCAGTGCGGCTCGCCGGTGCAGCGCATCGTGTACGCCGAGAACGAGTGCAATTACTGCGCGCGCTGCCAGACCGGGGGGAAGCTGCTCGCGGATCGCGCGCTTTCGCGCCTGCTCAAGCAGGACTGGCCGAAGACGATCGACGAGCTCGAGGAACGGGCTCCCAAGTAGAATCCAAGCCGCGGAGAGCCTCGGCACGCGGCTTGCCCAAGGCAATCTGCCCTGCCGACCGATCCCCTTCCGGATCAATCCCTTCGAGGTCGGACGGGCCGATGTGCACTCCCGCCCGCAATCCATCGTGCGAAGCTGAACATCGCGCCCCTGAAAGCAGAAGAGAGAGAATACCCATGGTTTCAAGCAACCGGATCCTTGCCCTGATCGCCGCGGCGGTCGCGTTGACGGCGAATGCCTTCGCGGACTCGATCACGACCCTGATCGCCGGAAACGGTGCTGCCAGCACGGGTGGCGTCGTCATGTTCGACATGCAGGTCACCAATCCGAATGGCGTCCAGATCCAGGCCATGGACTTCAATGTCCTCGGCCACCATGTCGCCTTCAACGCGAAGATCTTCGTGACGCCGGGCAGCTACGTCGGCAACGAGAACAACGCCGCGGCCTGGTCGCTCGTATCCCAGGCGAGCTCAGTGGCGGAGTATCAAGATGTCCCGGCCTACGTGGACATCCCTGACTTCGCTCTCGCGCCCGGGAGCTACGGCATCGCGATCTACTGCGACAACCAGCGGCTCGTGTTCACGGACGGAACGGGAGCCAATCAGAATTACGCGAACGCGGATCTCACGCTGCACCTTGGCGCCGCAACATTCGGATTTTTCAGCAGCACGATCCTCTCGCCCAAGGTCTTCAACGGAACTTTCTACTACAACGGCGGGCCACCGCGGCCCACCACGTATTGCGTCGGAGGGCCGGATCTGGGCTCCCCCGCCGAGATCACCAGCACGGGCACGGCGAGCGCGACGGCCTCGAGCGGCTTCACCGTGTTTTCCTATCTGATGTCGGGAATCGGCCATCCCGTACCCGGACTCCTGATCTACGGGTTCAACGGCGGTGCGAACTGGCCGTTCGTGAACGGCGCGACGCTGTGCGTCCAACCGCCGGTCAGCAGGACCTCGGTGGTGCTGATCGGGTCTCCGTCCTGGGCCGGCCATCAGCTCGACATGAACGCGTTCGCCTCCGGCGCGCTGGGAGGCCATCCCCATCCCAATCTCCGCGTCGCTGGGGCGATCGTCTCCTGCCAGTGGTGGTCGCGGGCAGGGGGCCTCAGCCAGCCGCCTTTCGACACCGAACTGAGCGATGCCCTGCAGTACACGGTCGGGCCGTGACCGTGGCGAGGTCTGCACAGCTCTGCCCCGCAGAGCTGTGCAGGCGTCGCATCCGGGTGCGAGGCTGAACTGTGGTCGAGCGAGACCGGAATCTAAGCGATGGCCGCGACCGGTGGCGCGATGCGTCGCATCTCAATGCGAGTGTGAAAACGGAAGAGAGAGAATCCCCATGATTTCAAGCAGTCGGATCCTTGCCCTGATCGCCGCAGCCGTCGCGTTGACCGCGAATGCCTTCGCGGAATCGATCACCACGCTTTTCGCCGGAACTGGCGGGCCGAACCCGGGCGGCGTGGTGATGTTCGACCTGCAGGTCACCAATCCGAACGGGCTGCAGATCCAAGCGATGGACTTCAATCTGTTCGGCTACAACATTTTCTTCGACGTCAAGATCTACGTGACGCCGGGCACGTACGTCGGCAATGAACACAATCCCGCGGCCTGGTCGCTGGTCTCGCAGTCGAGCTCGTTCTCGGAATCGCACAATATTCCGGCGTACGTGGACGTCCCCGATTTCACGTTGCCGCCTGGGAATTACGGCATCGCACTCTCCTCCAGCAACCAGAGGCTGTGGATCACTGCGGGAACCGGGCCCAATCAGAATTACGCCAATGCGGATCTGGCTCTGCACGCGGGAGCCACGTCGGCCGCGCTCTTCAGCGGCACGATCATCTCGCCCCGCGTCTTCAACGGAACGATCTACTACAACGGCGGACCTCCCCTGCCCACCACGTATTGCACCGGTGGGCCGAATACCAGCCATCCGCCGGAGATCGCCAGCACGGGCACGGCCAGCGCGACGGCTTCGAGTGGTTTCACCGTGTTCTCCTACTACATGATCGGACTCGGTCATCCCCTCCCCGGCCTCCTGATCCATGGATTCCAGGGCGGCGCGACCCTGCCCTTCTCGAACGGCGCAACTCTGTGCGTTCAACCTCCGGTCAGCCGGACTGCCGTGGTGCTCGTGGGATCTCCATCGGGTGACGGGCATCAGATCGACATGAACGCATTCGCTTCGGGCGCGCTGGGAGGCCATCCCCATCCGAGTCTGCGAGTCGCCGGCGCAATCGTCTCCTGCCAATGGTGGTCTCGTACCTTGAGCCCACCGCCGTACGACTATCAGGTGAGTGATGCCCTGCAGTACACGGTCGGGCCGTGAATCAGCCCGGGGCTAGTCCGTCTTCGACGCGCTTTCTTTCTCAGCATCCTTCGCGGTCGTGGCGTCCGGACTCTCGTCCTCCGCCTCGCCTTCGCGGAAATCATTGGGACGGCTGAGCAGCACCGTCTCGCCTTCCGAAAGCCCCGCGAGGATCTGCACGTTGTCGACCGTGTAGCGGCCGATCGTCACCGGCCGCACTTCGATTCCCGTCGGAGTCGAGACGTAGCTGACATTGCCGCGCGGCTCGTGGAACACCGCCTGAACCGGGACGTAGAGCGTGTCGGGGACTTCCTCGACGCGGATCCGGATCGAGCAGGACATTCCCGGCCGCATTTCTCCGCTTGCTGAATCGATCGCGACATCGGTGCGGTACAGGCGCGTGTTCGGATTGGACCAGCGCGTGTTCTGATCGGGGAGGATCGCGACGAAGCTGACCTTGCCGGTGAATTCTCTTCCCGGGATGGCTTCAACCGTGACCGTGCAGGGCATGCCGAGGCTGACCTGATCGAGCACGGATTCGTGCAGCTTCGCCTGGGCGATCATCCCGCTCGCGCTGGGAATCGAAGCGATGATCTCGCGCTCGCGGACTTCCGTGCCTTCCTGGATCGGGGGCTCGTCGCTGTCGAGCTGGGCGTAGACGAGCAGCCCCGGATGTGGAGCGTGGATCCGCGCCTTGGTGATCTGCGTCTCGAGCTTGGCGAGCTTCTCCTTCTCCAGGCCGAGCTTGGCCTCGTTCGTGCTCAAGTCGGCTTCGAAGTCGACGATGCGCGCCTTGGCTTGCAGCTCGACGCGCTCGCGCTCGTATTCCGCTTCGGTGTGCGCCGCCTTCAGCTCCGCTTCCATGCGCGGCATCTGGAATTTCAAGAGCAGCTCGAGATCGCGCGAGACCTGCTGCAACACCACCGAGGCGCGGTGATTCGCGATGCGGTCGGTCTCGAGCTCCGAGCTGGTCAGGAAGCCCTTGGCGGCGAGCTTCTCGGACCAGCCGAGCTTGGTCTCCGCGCGTGCGGCGTCTTCCTTGGCGAGGTCGATCTCCTGCCTGGCCTTCTCGAGCTGCGACTCTTTCTCGCCCTCCAGGAACTTCTCCAGGTCCAGCGCGGCGAACTCGAGCTGCTGCGTGGCCTTGGCGATGTCGCTGCGATTCTGGCTCTTCTGGATCTCGTAGTTCTGCCGCGCCTTGACGTGAGCGGCCTCCGCGTTGCGCACGGCGATGCTCTGCTGGAAGCGCCGCTCGATCAGCGGCGTCGCGTCGAGCTCGCAGACGAGATCGCCTTTGTGGACGTGAGTGCCCTCCGGCAGCAAGGTCAGGATCGTCGTGCGTCCTTCGACTTCGCTGCGCAGGTCGAAGGAATCCGCGGCGGACAGATCGCCGCGCGCGAGGATCGAGATCAAGAGCGGTCCGCGGCGCACGCTCGCGCCGTCGATCTGGGGCCTGGGCTTCTCGCCGAACCAGGAGCGATTCGTCCCGACCCAGCCCAGGCCGGCAACCGGTAGCGCGAGGGCCAGGAACCAGGCGCCGCGAGCGATGGGCTTCTTCGGATTCGAGTGCTGCGAGGACATGCCGTCGTTGACCAGCGAGCGTACGTGCTCAAAGCCAATAGCGCCACAAGTAGCAGAACCATTGCTTGAGCTTCACGAACAGCGGCCGCTCGGCGCATTCGCGCCGCGTGACCTCGCGTGATTTCGAGAGCTCCTGATCGAACAGGCCCTGCATGCGCTCGCCGAACGGAGCGTCGGCGATGACCACGCTGGCCTCGAGATTGTGGAACAGGCTGCGCCGATCGATGTTGTAGCTGCCGATCGTCGACCACAGGCCGTCGACCACGGCGGTCTTCGCGTGCATCATGCGCTCCGGCCACTCGTAGATGTGGATGCCGCCGCGCAAGAGGCGCGGATACAGATAGCGGCTCGCGAGCAGCACGACCTCGACGTCGCTCACGCCGGGCACGATCAATTCCACGAGCACCCCGCGAGACACCGCGCGCCGCAACGCGCGTCGCATGCCCCGATCGGGAATGAAATACGCGTTCATGATGGAGATCCGCTTCTTCGCCGCGCGGATCGCGTGCAGGTAGGCGATGCGCTTGCGCGAGCGGTTGCGGATGCCGAAGTTGTCGATCACGGTGGCGAGCATGTGCGGCAGCGGCGCCTTCTCGTGCGAGCGCGGAGCCAGCTCGACGCTCTCGCCGGTGGCGCGTGCCCAGGTGCTCGCGAACAACTGATCGAGATCGGACACGATCGATCCCTGCACGCGCGCGTGCATGTCGTACCAGCCGCCACCTCCCTGCTCGAGCGACATGTACTCGTCGCCGATGTTGATTCCGCCCGTGAATCCGACCCGGCCGTCGACGACCAAGATCTTCATGTGATCGCGCTGGTTGAATCCGTAGCGATCTCGCCAGGGCGCGATCGGATGGAACTCTCCGACGTGGACGCCTCCGGCGCGCAGCTCCGCGACGAAGGATTCGGGCAATTCGAAGGAACCGAGCGCGTCGTAGAGCAGGCGCACGCGAACTCCGGCCTTCGCGCGCTCGATCATCGCGGCCTGGAACCGGCGGCCTGTGTCGTCATTGCGGTAGATGTACGTTTCCAGGTGCACGTAACGCGTCGCTCCAGCGATCGCCTCCAGCATCGCGGGGAAGGCCTCACCTCCGCAGCACAGCGGGTCGATGTGGTTGTCGGCCCGCAGGCGCTCCTTGCGGTGCACGTACTTCAGCGCGGCCAGGTCGGAGCCCTCGGGAAGCGTGGTCGCGGGCCCGCGCCGGCGGCGGAATATGCGGGGAACGCGCACCTGGCCCAGGGTCTGGGTCAGGACGTCGCGAGCTTTGCGTCTGTTTTCCAAGGCCTTGAAGCGAGGCTGTCCCAGGTCCAGGACAAACGGTTGATCGCGGCAGCGCCTGTCCCCAGGGAAGAGCCGATCTGCGCGAACAGCAATCCCAGAGTCCACAGTGTGGCGAATCGAGACTGACGCGCCGCGGAGATTTTAGAGAAACACATGATCGCCATTCGAAGGGCGGAAGAGCGCGGCCGAACCGGCCGCGGCCCCGCCACGAGCTACCTGACCTTTTCCTGCGAACAATTCAAAGACCCCGAGCACACCGGGTTTCGCGCCCTGCGCGCGATCAACGAAGACGTGGTCGATCCCGGAGCGGGCGTGTCGCACGCCGCCGGCGAGTCCATGGACATGCTCTCCTGCCTGCTCGAAGGCGAGATCGACATGGTCGGCGAGGACGGCCGGCGCGAGCGACTCGAGCACGGCTCCTTCGCGCGCTCCAATGCCGCCAGCTGCAGCTTCCGCCCCACCGGCACTTCGCGCTCGCGCGTCCTGCAGGTGTGGATCAAGCCCACCTCGCCTTCGCGCAAGCCCTCCACGCAGCAA
>DATHET010000086.1:0-8652 GCA_035490315.1 Planctomycetota bacterium | reverse complement strand
CCTTGCTCGTCGCCACCACGCCCATCGGAATCGGACCCTTGTCGAGCGACGCGATTTCCATCTGCCCGAGTGAAGTGAAATCGAGCCCGATCGCCGGGACGAACACGACGTACTCGTAGCTCGAGATCATCGCGTAGCCCGCGACGCTGGCCTTGCCGGGCTTCACCTGCCAGCGGTCGCAGATCACCGCCTTGGTCTCGTCGTGCTTCGCGTCCAACGGCCAGCGCGACGCTCCCTCGCGCAGCACGGCGCTCGCGACGTCCGCGCCGGGAATCGTGCTCGCCGCGATGCGGAATCCCATCGCCTCCGCGGACTGGTCCTGCTCGGTCGGCCGGCGCGTCGCGACGCGCGCCGCGGAAGGGCTCTCGGTGGCGTAGGAACCGCCGACGACCACGCGCTGCGCGGCGTTCCAGGCGACCAGTCCTTCGACCGGCACGTCGTTCTTGCGCTTCACCTTGATCACCTTGAAGCCCGGGTATTCGACGAAGGGACTCGAGGTCCACTCCCACACGTTGCCCGACAGGTCGAACACGCCCTGAGGCGTCTTGCCGCCGGCGTAGCTTCCGACGGGCTTGGCATTCTTCAGCCCCTGACCGCCGTTCGCGCACAGCGTCGGGTCCCACTTGTCGCCCCAGGGATAGCTGTTCTTCGTGTTGCCGCGCGCCGCGCGCTGGAACTCGAACTCGGTCATCAAGCGCACGCCCGCCCAGGTCGCGTAGGCCTCGGCCTCGCTGTAATCGACGTAGCCGACCGGCAGGGTGTCCTGGTCCTTCGGCACTTCCCAGGCGGCGCCCTTCCAGTGGTCGTTCCACCAGGCCACCTGGTCGAACTCCGGGAACTTGGGGATCGGCTTGCCCGAGTCGCGAGCTGCATTGCGCTTGACGCCGACGTCGAGCGCGTACTGCTGAGCTGCTTCGTCGATCGCCTTCATGCCCCAGGAGTCCGGCGGGCGCCCGCCGGTCGCCTGCACGAATTCCCTGAACTGCTCGTTGGTGACCTCGGTCACGCCGAGGAAGAAGGGATCGACATCGCGCGTGAACTGCGGAGTCTCGTTCGCCAGGTTCAGGAATCGAGGCGCACTTTCCTCTGCCGCCTTTTCGACTTCCGCGCGCTCCGTTCCGATCGCGGTGATCCCGCCAGGAATGAGCACCATGCCGGGCGGAGGCGTCGCTTTGGGTGCCTGGGCAATCAGGCTGAACGGGAGCAAAGCGCAGAAAATCAGGGCCATGGGTCGCCTCCTGGGAGCGTGGGTGAGAGGTTAGTCGAGCGATTTGCTCCCCGACATGACAGGCAAGCTAGTCGAATTCTTTTCGTCAGTAACTGGACCGCATGACAGCCTTGGAGTCGAGCAAGCGGATCAATTGTGTCCCAAGATCCACCTTCTCCTCCCCTTTGCGCCCGAAGTCTGCGATCCTCGAACTCTCCAAAATGACGAAATCCCCCCCGGCAGAAGTCCAGAAATTCAGCGTGACCAGCGAGCAGGACGGCTCGCGCCTGGATCGCTGCCTCGCCCTCCTGATGCCCGACATTTCCAGGACCCGCATCCAGTCCTGGATCTCCGAAGGTGCAGTGCGCGTCGACGGCCTGGTCCCGACCAAGCCGGGCGTGATCGTCAAGACCGGCTCGCAGCTCGAGGTCGAGTTGCGCGAACGCGAGGCTCAACGCCTCGAGGACCCGACCGCGGTCACGCTGCCGGTGATTTTTTCCGACGAGCATCTGATCGTGATCAACAAGCCGGCGGGCATGCTCGCGCACCCGACGCCGACCCTGCGCGGAGCGACGGTCAGCGAGCTCGCACTGCGCGAGTTCGGAGTGATGCCGAGCCAGCAGGGCCGCGATCGTCCGGGCATCGTGCACCGCCTCGACGCGGGCACCAGCGGCTTGATGGTGCTGGCTCGCACCGAGGCTGCTTCCGAAGGATTGCTGAGCCAGTTCCGCGCGCGCTCCGTGCAGAAGACCTACACCGCGATCGTGCACAACGAGCCGCGCTTCGATTCCGATTGGATCGAAGCCGCTCTCGACCGCAATCCCAAGGCGCCGCAGAAGCGCATGGTCGTGCCCGAGGGCGAAGGCCGCGCCGCGTCGACGTTCTACCTGGTGCGCGAGCGCATGCGCGGCTTCGCGCTGCTCGATTGCCAACCGAAGACCGGACGCACGCACCAGATCCGCGCCCACATGTTGCACATCGGCCTGCCGATCGTCGGCGACCGCATGTACAAGCATCCCGGGCCCGTGCGCGTGCCCTTGGCGAAGTCAGCTCCGCAGATCGGCCGACAGGCGCTGCACGCTGCGAAGCTCGAGTTCGATCATCCGGTGACGGGCGAACGCCTCGTGTTCGAGGCGCCCTTGCCTCGCGACATGCAGGATCTGTTGACCTGGCTGCGCGCCGAGCACGCTCCGGCCCTGGCCTGACCCCCTGGATCCGAGTTGCGCTGGCAGCGTAGCTCGGACTCGCGACGCTAAGAGCCCGGTGAAAAAGGCGACTTTTTCAACGGGCTCTCAGTTCTTCACCGCTTTCGCGTTCGCCAGCGACTTGAGGAAGTGCCATTCCAGGCTGTCTTCGTTTCCGTCCTTGCCACTGACCGGGATGCCGTAGGTCTTCAGGACCAGGTCGTCGAAGCTGATTTTGTCGTCGACTGTCGAAAGTCCGCGCACCAGCTCGTTCCATTTCTTGCTCGGTTCCTTCGGGTCGATGCCCTCGTGCTCGAGCCAATAAAAGAACCCGGTCTTGTACGCGCGGAAGAACTCGGCGAAATCGACGATGTAGTCGCCGGGCGGGTATTCCTGCTCGTCGGCATGGGGCCCGAAGAAAGGCGCGTGCACGAAGTGTGCGCCCGAGTTGTCTTCCTGGTGCATCACGAAGGTCGCGATCGGGTCGATCGCCTCCATGCCCTTGGTGCTCTTGGCGGCCTTGACGGCTTCCGCCTGTCCATTCTTCAGCACCTGCACGAAACCATCCTTGCCGTGGCCCTTGCGCCAGCGGCTCTCGACGATCGAGGACAGTCCGGCGGAGCTGCGGCCGGGAAGCGTGCCGCCCTTGGAGTTCCCGCCGGGGATGAAGCGCGAATAAGGCTTGGTCTTCGCGCCGCTGGTCGACACGCCGCCGGCGCCTTCGATCGTGTCGACTTCATCGCAGGCTTCGATCGTCATCACCATCGCCAGCGCGCTCTCGTAGCGGCTCTCGGGCATCGTCGGCCGGCAGGCGCGCAACAATCCATAAGTCGCCTGCTGCACGACGTGCTGCGCCATGACGCCCGGCCCGACTTTCTTCATCGGCTGGGCCTCCTTGAACGAGGGATCGAAGCCATTCCACGACGCGTACTCGAGGGCGATCACCAGATCCCAGCCGATCCAGAACTGCATCCACTGGTTGGCGTCGTCGAACCAGTTGACGCCTTTCAATTTTTCGTCGAACAGGCCCGTGTAGCCGTTCCATTGCATGAACTCGAGCCGCGTCGGCGCGAGGATCAGGCGCAGCTGCCGGCTCTCGGGCACGACCAGCGCGAACTTGTCCGCCTTGTCGCAGGCCTCCTCGATGGATTTCACCAGCGCGCGTTCCGCATCCGTCGTCGGCATCACGTCGGTCAGATCGCGCGACTTGGCGCGCTTGATCACCGCCTCGCTGACCGGCTTCCAGTGCGCCGACCAGGCGGGCACGGCGCTGATCATCTCCACGGAAAAGCTCGATTGCGCGTTCTGCCATTCCGCCCAGGTGTTGACCGCGAGCGACAAGGCGACGGCGATGTTGCGCAGATTCTCCAGGCCGGGCTTGTCGGCCACCATCGCGTGCGGAATCTCGAGATCGAAGGGACCGATCGGCAGCCGCACGTAGTCCCTGGCGAGCACCTCCTCCAACTTGCACGGCGCGGTTGCCTTGGGATCGCAATGCCTGGCGACGAAAGCCTTGGCGAGCTCGGGGAAATCGACCAGCTTCTTCTCCTCCGGAGTCTGGCCGACAGCGAAAACCAGCAAAGTCGTGATGAGTGCGAAACGCATGCCCGGTCTCCTTGGAGAATTCGAAATCGAAGCGCGGAGAGGATTCTAGTCACCAGACGCGCAGGAGTCGCGCAGCCAACGCTTGGCAATTTTCCCGGTCCCCGTCTTCGGAAGCTCGCGCTCGAGACGGATTCGGCGCGGAACTTTGAAGCCCGCGAGATGTTGGCGCGCGTGGGCGAGCAGCTCCTCCACGCCGGCCAAGGCTCCCGGGCAGAGAACGATGCAGGCTTCGACGCGCTCACCCCAGACTGCGTCGAGGACACCGAACACGGCGCATTCCGCCACTTCGGGGTGTGCGTAAAGCACATGTTCAACCTCGGTGGAATAGACCTTCTCTCCACCGCTGATGATCATGTCCTTCCTGCGGTCGACGATCTGGAGGTAGCCCTCCGAGTCGATGGTGGCGAGGTCGCCGGTCAGGAGCCACTCGCCCTGGAAAGCGCGCGCCGTGGCCGCGGCGTCGTTCCAATAACCCGGCGTCACGGTCGGTCCCCGGGCGCGGATTTCTCCGACGGCAACCCCGTCGGCCGCCACCGGCTGTCCATCGTCGCCGATCACCTCGAGGTCGACGGTGGCGAAGGCGCGGCCGGTCTTCGCGCGCCAGGCGAATTGCGCTTCCGCGGGAGCGCTGCGCAGGTGGTTCTTGAGCAGGGACACGGTCAGGAAAGGGCTGGTCTCGGTCATGCCGTAGGTCTGCACGTACTCGCAGCGGAAGGTCGCGACGATCCGGCGCACGACCGAGGGAGCGATCGGCGCGCCGCCGGAGAGGATCATGCGCAGCGCGGGATAGGCGCGCTCCGCCGCGCCCTCGAAGGCGACGAGCCGCTGCAGCATCGTCGGCACGAGGTTGGTCATCGTCACGCCCTGCTCCACGATCGCGTCGAGCACCGCGCGCTCGTCGAAACGCGGGACGAAGACGTGAGTCGCGCCGCACCAGGTGAAGGCGAAGATCGCCCAGGCGTCGGCGAGATGGAACATCGGCGCCACGTGGATCCACACGTCGCGGTCGCTGAGCGCGAACTCGGCTCGGGCGCCGAGAGCGTGCCAGGTCACGTTGCCGTGGGTGAGCATCACGCCCTTGGGCTCTCCCGTGGTTCCGCTGGTGTAGTAGAGCTGGGCGACGTGGTCCGCGCCCACCGGCTCGACGATGAAGTTGTGCGAGGGAGTGCGCAGGAGCTCCGCGTGGGTGATCGCTGGGCGCGGAAAGCTCGCGGGCGCGTCTCCGGTCCAGACCACGAGCTCGAGCGCCGTGCCCTGAGTCCCGAGGGCGGTCACGGTCTCGAGAAAAGATCCATGCGCGACAAGGACGCGCGCGCCGCAGTGGCGCAGGATGGAAGCCAGCTCGGCTGGCAAGAGCCGCGTGTTGAGCGACACGAGGATCGCTCCCAGGCCGGCGGCGGCCCAGCAAGCTTCGAGGAAAGCCAGGGAATTAGGCTCGAGGATCGCGATGCGATCGCCGCGGCGGACGCCGCGCTGGGCGAGGCCGCAGGCAAGCGAGGCGGCGCGCGCGCGCAGCTCGGTGTAATCGATGCGCAGTTCGCCGTCGACGGCTGCCAGCTTGCGCGGGTGCGAGCGCGCGGCTCGTTCGAGGAGCGTCCAGAGATTCACGGCGGGGAAGTCTGACGTCTTGGCCTCGGCGTCGCCGCTAGAATCTCTCGCCCCATGCACTGGCCCTGGCCTTACTTGACGACCGACGTCGCTCCGATTCCAGGGCGCATCAAGCAGCGCTTCGAGGACTTCGAGGTCGAGGAGCTGCCGCTCTATCCGGCGAGCGGCGAGGGCACGCACCTGTTCGTAACCATCGAGAAGCGCGGGCTCTCGACCCAGGACGCGATCCGCGACATCGCGCGACAGCTAGGGATTGCGCCGCGGGCGATCGGCTACGCCGGCCAGAAGGACACCCAGGCGCTGACGCGCCAGCGCCTTTCGGTCGAGCACGTCGACGAGGCGCGCGCGCGGGCCTTGCGCCATGGACGCCTGCGCGTGGTCGGGATCGAGCGGCACGGGAACAAATTGAAGCTCGGGCATCTGGCGGGGAATCGATTCGCGATCAAGATCCGCGACCTGCCGGAGGAGCGGGTGGGGGACGCGCGCGCAATCCTCGAGCGGCTCGGACGATCCGGCGTGCCGAATTATTTCGGGCCGCAGCGCTTTGGATTGCGCGGCGACTCCTGGAGCGTCGGCCGGGCCCTGCTGCACGGCGATTTCGAGGAGGCCCTGGCCGTGTTCGCCGGTCGCGTGAGCGCGTTGGATCGCGGCGCGGTGCTCAAGGCGCGCAGCCTGTTCGATGCGGGAGATTTCGAGCGCGCCGCGAAGAGCTGGCCGCGGGGCTTCCGCGATTCCCTGCGCGCCGTCGGGACCATGGCGCGCACGCGCGACGCTCGGCGCGCTGTCATGGCCATCGACCGCAATCTGCTGCGCTTCCTGGTTTCGTCGTACCAGTCGTATCTGTTCAATGCGGTGCTCGCCGAGCGTCTACCGAGCTTCGACCGCGTGCTGGAGGGAGACCTCGCCTCCAAGGAAGACAACGGCGCGATCTTCCTGGTCGAGGACGTGGCGAGCGAGTCTCCGCGCGCCGAGCGCTTCGAGATCTCGGCCACCGGGCCGCTGTTCGGCAAACGCATGTCCGCGACGGCCGGTGAGCCCGCCCGCATCGAGGCGGGCGTGCTCGCGAACGCGGGCGAGACGCCGGAAGCCTTCGAGTCCGGGCCCTGGCAACCGACGGGCGGACGGCGACCGCTTCGTTTTCGCATCGCCGAGCTCGAGTTCGACACGGGCAAGGACGAGTTCGGTGATTTCGCGCGTCTGCGTTTCGTGCTTCCGCCGGGTTGTTATGCGACCGCGGTGCTCTCGGAGATCAACAAGGAACCGCCGAGCGAGTGAATCGGCGGCACGTCGCCGCGCGGGTCAAGGCACCTCGACCTGCGAGCGGATGATCGCCGTGCGGTCGAAACGCTCGGCGAATTCCTCGAGCATCGCTTTCGAGTCCGGCCTGGCGCTGCGCTCGAGAAGCTTTCCGTCGAGCGAGATCTTCAATTTTCCGTTGCTCGCAAGATCCTCGCCGCGCAGGTACAGGCGCACCTTCGTCGCTCCGTCGAGCTCGAGTGAGAACACGCCGGCAGACGTGCGCCGCGCGACCGCGCGCGCGTTGTGCTTCACGGCTTCGACGACCGCGCGCTGTCGAACCTCGTTGTCGCTCATGCGCAGGCGCTCGCCCTGCGGTATTTCCAGCGGAAAGACTTCCTGCACGTCCTTCGACACGCTCAGGATCTCGAGCCAGGCCGCGCGGCCCTCGTCCTTGGTGGCCGTGCAGCGCACGACGCGCTCGGGCCAGGGATCGCGCAAAGCGCTGCTCAGGAATTGCGGCCAGTCGACCGCGGACATCTCGAAGTCGTGGCCGAGCTCGGGGAACTCGATTTTCTTCGCGTCGCGCGGCGCGAAGCGGCCGAGCAGCTCGAAAGCGAGCCGCACGCTGTAGACCAGACCGGGATCGTCCTTCGCGCCCTGCAGATCGCGGATCGAAAGCTGCGCGACGTTCTCCAGGAGCCGCATGTTGTTCTGCCCCGCGACCAGCGTGATCCGCGGCGAGCCGATCAGGGGCACGGCCGCGGAAAAAAGATCGGGGTAGCGCAGCGCGAGATCCCAGCTCAAGTGACCGCCGCGGCTGATGCCGCTCGCGACCACGCGGTTCTCGTCGACGTTGTAGTGCCGCCGCATCCAGCGCAGGGCCGCGAGGGCCGCCGCCCGCTCGCGGTCGTTGAAGTGGTAGCCGCTGTTGTCGCCTGCTTCGCTGGGTGAGAGCACGAGCATGCCGAGCTCTTCGGCCGTCATCTGCCAGCGGTGGTGCATGCCCTGCCCGCTGCCGCCCGTGCCGTGGAAAGCGAGCATCAAGGGCGCCGGCTTCGCGGGATCGTATTTCGCTGGGACGTAGATCCACAGCTCGGTCTCTTCGCGCTTGCCCTGCACCTGCAGCTCGACCTTCTCGGCGTGGACCCCGGTCTTCGCGGTCTCGAAGCTCCCGAGGCGCGCCATGGCGGCGGCCCAGACTTCGACGTCATGGTGCTTGCCCCGCGCCAGGCTCGCCGCAATCGAGCGTCGCGCTTCGCGAGTCGGCGCGTCGACCAGCTGCGCGAGGGCGCTGTCGCATTCCAGAGCCTCGGAAACGGCCGGCGCAGGGCTCGGATCCTGGGCAGCGAGGCAAGCCAGCGCGAGAGTCCAAGCCAGAACGCTCATGCGTTTCACTCTACCGCTGCCCGTCAAATGGTTGCGTCGCGCGAAACTCTCGGTGGGAAACCGTTCTCCCGAAATGCACGAGCGAGGATCGACATCGGATGCATCGGCTTCTTGCCGGCGTGTTGCGCGAACTGGATCGCCGCCAGAGGGCAATCCGTCGCCCAGATTTCGGCGTCGGCGGACTTCACTCCTTCGAAAGCGCGCTGACCGATGCGCTGCGAAGGCTCGAAGCCTTCGACCGTCATCGCGAAGGTGCCGTCGTGGCCGCAGCATTCCTGCACGCTCGCGAGAGTCACGCCCAGGATTTTTCGCAGCAGGTCGCGACCCTTGAAGCCGACGGCCTGGGCGCGCAGGTGGCAGGGCGCGTGGTAAGCGATCGATTCGCCGGGTGAGGACTTGACCTCGCTGAAAAAGCGCGGCTCG
>DATHET010000085.1:0-2695 GCA_035490315.1 Planctomycetota bacterium | reverse complement strand
GGATCTCTCGAGCCACCTCGACGCGGAGCTGGCGCGCGAAGCCGTGCTCGAATTTTTCCAGGCCCACACCGATGCGATGAATCTGTGGCTGGCCTGGTCGGGCGAGACGGGCGAGGAGGAACGCCTGTTCGCGCGCGGCGGGCGTAACCTCGCTGTCCCAGAGGGTTCGGCGATCTTCGCGCGCGCCCTGACTTCCGAGGACCTGAGCGATCTTTCCACGCCCGAGCAGCTCGCGGCGATGACCTCAGGGGACCAGGCTCTGCTCGGCAACCCAGAGCGCGTGATCTGTCTGCCGCTGCTCGCCGGCGGAGACTGTCGCGGCGGCATCGTGATCGCCCTCGCCGACCGCAAGCGCGAGCTCGACCTCGCTTTCCTGCGCACCGCGGCCAGCCAGGCGGCGATCGTGCTCGAGAATGCGCGGCTCTACCACCAGGCGGTCACGGACTCGGTCACCGGCTTCCTGTCCGATCCGGGGTTCAAGCAACGCTTCAGCGAAGAAATCCAGCGCTGCGAAGGCCGAGCCGACGCCGGCGTGGTGGTGGTCGCGGTGCGCGTCACCGGCCTGCCCGAGGACGACGCTCGCGCTCACGCGCGCCTGCGCGAAGCCGCGCGCCGCATGCGCCTCGCCGTGCGCGGCCTGGCGGTGTTCGGCCGCTCGGGCTCCGCCGATCTCCTGGTCGCCCTGCCCTGGAGCGGAGCGCGGCCCGACTTCGCGGCGCTGGAGCAGCGCGTGGTCGAGCGCGTGCGCCTCGGCGCCTGGCCCGACGGCGAGCTGGTCGCGGAGCTGTCCAGCGCCCACGCCGCCTGGCCCGACGACGGCGCCAGCGGAAGACTGGTGCTGCACCTGGTCGCCGAGCGCATCTCCGAGCGCAAGTCGCAGCTCCCCGACGGGGCCCTGACCAGCATGCAGGAGATGCTGCCGATCGATTTCATCGCGCGCAGTCCTCTGATGCTCGAGCTGCTCGACACCCTGCGGCGCGTCGCCGAGCGCGAGGTCACCCTGCTCGTCGCCGGTGAGACCGGGGTCGGCAAGGACCGCATCGCCAAGCTGGTCCACGATTGGAGCCCGCGCCGCGACGGTCCCCTGGTCCACGTCCACTGCCCGTCCCTCTCGACCAGCCTGATCGAGGACGAGCTGTTCGGCCACGAGATCGGGGCCTTCACCGGGGCCTCGACCCGGCGCATGGGGCCCTTCGAGTTCGCCCGCGGTGGGACCGTCGTCCTCGACGAGATCGCCGGACTACCCCCGGCTGGCCAAGTCGCCCTGCTGCGCGTGCTCGAGAACCGCGAGGTGCAACCCCTGGGCGCGACCAAGCCGATCCCGCTCGACGTGCGCATCGTGGCGACCACCTCGACTGACCTGGCGGCGGAGGTCGAGCGCGGCAGCTTCCGCTCCGACCTCTACTTCAGGCTCAAGGTCGCCCAGGTGTCCGTCCCGCCCCTGCGCCTGCGCCGCCAGGACCTGGCCGGCCTGGTCGACGCCTACCTGCGCCGGCACAACGCCTCGGCGGTCCGGCCGGTGACCGGGGTATCGCCGGGGGTGCTCGACCTGTTCTGCGACCACGGCTGGCCGGGCAATCTGCGCGAGCTGGAAAACGTCCTGTCGCGGGGCTTCATCCTGGCGGCCGGGTCCGAGCTTTCACAGGAGCACGTCGAGCTCGACCCCGACCCGATCACGGGGGGCGCAAGCTCTTCCCACGTCCTGAACGACCGCCAGATCCAGGTCCTCGACGCCCTGGGAACCTCGGCCCGGATCAGCTCCAGCGACTATGCCGTCCAGCACGGGATCTCGAGCCGCACCGGTCTGCGCGATCTGCTCGACCTGGTCGTGCTCGGCTACCTGAGTCGCGAGGGGACCAAGCGTGGCACCCGATTCCGGCGCACCGGGAAGGCCTGGAAGGCCGTGAATCGGCAATAGACGCACGTCCGTGTCGGAAAATGTCGAATAACCGGCCGATGTCGAATTGGGGCCGGACCCACGCGGGCCACTCTGGCACGCTTCACGGACGGCCCTAAGTCCAGGTCCGTACGCGGCTTGTGAAGTATCCGTCAGGATCCGTCGCGACACAGTCCGAACCCGGCCTCCGGATTGCGCAAGGACCTTCGACCGCTCGCCACACGTTCCCACCCTTCGAGAGCACCTCACTTCCTGCAGGTCCCGCCATGAAGTCCTTCTCCTTGCTGCTCGCCCTGTGCGCCTTCCTCGGTTCCGCCGGCACCGTCCAGGCCGCGACCAGCCACCCGGTCCAGGAAACGACGCTTTCGCCGGAGCCCGGCGGCCGGGACTGGATCGTCAAGGCAGAGAACAACATCTGTGGGCTTTCGGACGCCACCCAGCTCTCCAACCCGGTGGTGGTCGACTTCGCCGTCCTGCTCGACGCGACGCCCGAATACAAGAAGATGAAGGACCAGAAGATCAGCTCGACCTCGCCCGAGGGTATCAAGCTGAACAATGAGGCCGTCAACCGGATCGCGACCCAGTGCGAGTCCATCCGGGCCTCCAACGGCTACTGCAGCGTCTGGAAAGAGATCAAGCACCGCGACGGCCGGACGGTCACCGACGTGACCGACAAGGTCAAGGCGCTGCTCTAAGTATCCACCGGCTTCCCGGGTCCCGCCTCCGCTCCCACCCCAGGCACTGCTTGCCGCGTGCCTGGGGCCTCCGAGTGCGGACAGCCGATTGAACTCCGTGCCC
>DATHET010000084.1:0-4757 GCA_035490315.1 Planctomycetota bacterium | reverse complement strand
AATCGATCGACCAGACCCCGAAAATCGTGGTCAAGAAGGACGCGCCGCACAACTGAGCGGGCCTTACATTCGCGCGAGCGAAATTCCAGAGCGGGCGGGATAGAGTCCCGCCATGCAGCATTCGCTCCTGGTCCAGTTCAGTCTTTCCGTCCCGCTCGCCTTCTGGCTCTCGTCCTGCGCGAGCGCCCAGTCGAATCCGCCGGTTCCCGCGACGCAACAGGCGGCGCCGCCCGCGAATTCCGCGGCCGCGGAACCGGACGCGGTGATGCTGCGCTATCCCGACGTGAGCGCGAGCGAGATCGTGTTCGTCTACGCCGACGATCTATGGCTCGTGCCGCGCGAAGGCGGCGTGGCGCGCCCGCTGGCGAGCCCCGAGGGACTGGAGTCCTTGCCGCGCTTCTCCGCCGACGGCAAGACGATCGCCTTCGTCGGCAACTACGACGGCAACAAGGACCTCTACACCCTGCCCACGATCGGCGGGATTCCGCAGCGGATCACGCACCATCCCGCGACCGAGGTCCTCTGCAACTGGACTCCCGACGGCAAGCTCCTGTTCTTCACCAACGGTTTCGCGGGCCGCGACCGGATGGTCGAGCTGTACAGCGTGGCACCTGGCGGAGGATTGCCCGTGAAGCTCTCCGTTCCCTACGGAGCCTTCGCGGACGTGTCGTCGGACGGGCGCTGGCTCGCCTACACGCCGCACACCACGGACAACCGCACCTGGAAGCGCTACCGCGGAGGGATGTCGACGGACATCTGGCTGTTCGACCTCCAGAATCACACCTCGAAGCGCGCGACGGAGTGGGAAGGCACGGACACCGCGCCGATGTGGAACGGCAAGGTCCTCTTCTATCTTTCTGACGAAGGCCCCACGCACCGCTTGAATCTGTGGAGCCTCGATCCGGCGACCAGCAAGCGTCGTCAATTGACTCAGTACGCCGACTACGACGTCAAATGGCCCGCGATCGGGCCCGGCCCCAAGGGCGGCGGCGAGATCGTGTTCCAGCACGGCGCCGCCTTGGAGCTCTTCGACATCGCGAGCGGCGTCGCCCACGCGGTGCAGGTCAGCATCCCCGGCGCGCGGCCGAAATTGCGCGCGCGCGCCGTCGACGCCGCAAAATTCATCGCGAGCTGGGATCTTTCGCCCAGCGGCAAGCGCGCGCTGGTCGGAGCGCGCGGCGACGTGTGGTCCTTGCCCGCCAAGGACGGCAGTCCGCGCAACGTGACGCACACGTCCGGCATCGCCGAGCGCGATCCGTGCTGGAGCCCCGACGGCAAGCGCCTGGCCTGGCTCAGCGACGCCAGCGGTGAATACGAGGTCTACCTCGCGCCGGCGGACGGCTCGAGCGAGCCCGCGCAGCTGACCCACGACGGCTCGATGTTCCGCCGCCTCTTGTGCTGGTCGCCCGACTCCAGATTTCTCGTGTTCAGCGACAAGACCGGCTCGATGTACCTGCAACCCGCCGACGGCGGCCCGGCGCGCCTGGTGATGCGCGACACCTGGGGCGGCGATCTGATCGGGACTAGCCCTAGCTTTTCTCGCGACAGCCGCTTCCTCGCCTACAGCAATTCCGACGAGCGCAACGGCGGCTCGCGCCTGTGGATCTACGAGGTCGAGAACGGCGCGCAGCACGCCTTGACCGCCGGGATGTTCGACGACGCACTGCCGGTCTTCGATCGCAAGGGCGACTACCTCTACTTCCGCCGCCGCGCCCACTTCCAGCCGTTATATGGCGAGCTCGACCAGTCCTTCCTCTACGCCAGAAGCGAGCAGATCTACGTCGTTCCGCTGCGCTCGGATCTGAAATCACCCTTCGCGCCCAAGAGCGACGAAGAGGGCCAGGAAGCGAAGGACGAGAAGAAACCCGAAGCGGATGGCAAGTCGGACGTGGCCGACGCGAAGGGGGAGGACAAGGCCCAGAAAACGCCTGAAAAACCGGTGGAAATCGCCTTCGAGGGCTTCGAGAGGCGCGCGGTGCTCGTGCCTGTCGACCCGGGAATCTTCTCGCAGCTCGCCGTGGCTTCCGACGGCGCGCTGGTGTTCACGCGCCAGGGGATGCAGGGCAGCGACGATCCCGCGCGCATCGAGATCATCGATTGCAGCGCCGACAAACCCGAGGTCAAGACGCTTGCCCCTGACGCGGGCGCCTTCGCGATCTCCGCCGACGGCCAGCGTCTGCTCGTGCTCGACAAGGACGGCGCGAAGATCGGCGACGCCAAGTGCGAAGCCAAGCTCGAGAAGCTCGAGACAGCGAGCATGACGGTCGACGTCGATCCGCGCGCCGAGTGGGGCGAGTTGTTCCACGACTCCTGGCGCATGATGCGCGACTTCTTCTACGACCCGAACATGCACCACGTCGACTGGAAGGCGGTGGGCGATCAATACGCCGCGATGCTCGCCGACTGCGCTTCGCGCGAGGACTTGAGCTACGTGATCCGCGAGATGATCAGCGAGCTCAACGTCGGCCACGCGTACTACAGCGGCGGCGACGTCGGCGACGAGCCTCACGAGAGCGTCGGCCTGCTCGGTTGCGATTTCGCGCGGGTCGACGGGGCCTACCAGATCGTGAAGATCCACGAAGGCGCGGCCTGGGACGCGGACGCGCGCGGTCCGCTCTCGCAGCCAGGCGTCGACGTGAAAGTCGGCGATTTCCTGCTCGAGGTCAACGGCGTCAGGCTCGACGTCGCGCGCGATCCCTGGGCCGCGCTGCAGGGCATGGCCGACAAGGTCGTCAGCCTGTCCTTGAGCCGCAAGCCCGCGCGCGACGAGACCGTGCGCACGGTGGTGGTCAAGGCCCTGGGCAGCGAGCGCGAGCTGCGCTACCGCGCCTGGATCGAGCAGCATCGCAAGCAGGTCGCGGACGCGACCGACGGCCGCGTGGGCTACGTCTACGTGCCGAGCACGGGCGTCGACGGGCAGAACGATCTCGTGCGCCAGCTGCAAGGCCAGCTGCGCACCGAAGCGCTGATCGTCGACGAGCGCTGGAATTCCGGCGGGCAGATCCCGACGCGCTTCATCGAGCTGCTCAATCGGCCCGTGACCAACTACTGGGCGCGGCGCGACGGCATGGACTGGACCTGGCCGCCCGACGGTCACCAGGGGCCGAAGTGCATGCTGATCAACGGACTCTCGGGCTCGGGCGGCGACGCCTTCCCGTTCTATTTCCGCCAGGCGGGCCTCGGGAAGCTGATCGGCACGCGCACCTGGGGCGGCCTGGTCGGCCTCTCGGGCTATCCGAAATTGATCGACGGCGGCGACATCGAGTGCCCGAGCTTCGCGTTCTACGAGCGCGACGGATCGTGGGGCATCGAAGGTCACGGAGTCGATCCCGACATCGAAGTGGTCGACGACCCGGCCTTGATGTGGGAGGGCGGCGATCCGCAGCTCGAGCGGGCGATCGCGTGGATGAAGGAGGAGCTCTCGAAGCATCCCTACTCGCCGCCGAAGCGTCCGGCCTATCCCGATCGCGCGGGCATGGGGCTCGAGATCAAGGACAAATGAACTGAGCCGAGTCGCGCGCAGGCCGTAGGATTGCGGAATGATCGCCAAGCTCGCGCTCGCCGCATCCTGCGCGGGACTGGCCGTGCTCGGGAGCTTCACGCTGCAGAAGCGCGAGGGCAGGCTGCTCGACGATCGCTACCACCACCTCGGCAACGACACGACCAACGACTGGAAGGAAGCGAGCCCGAAACCTGAAGGCAAGCGCCTCGACGTCCGTTTCGATTCGAAGCCGAACGCCGGTGAATGGACGCTGTTCCTCGAGCAGCGCAGCATCGACAACGCCTGGCACGTCACGCTCAACGACGTCGAGGTCGCGCTGCTCAAGCCATTTCCCGAGCTGGTGGCGAAGAGCTACGCGATTCCGGCGAGCCGCGTGAAGGAAGGCGCCAATGTCCTGTCCTTCGTGCCCGACCAGCCGAACGACGACGTCGTGATCGGGAAGATCCGTCTGGTCGAGCAATCGCTGCGCGAGATGTTCGACACGCAACCGGTCGAGCTCTCCGTCCAGGAAGCTGGAAGCGGCGCGTTCCTGCCCGCGCGCGTCAGCTTCGTGGACGAAGCCGGCCTCTCCATCGCGATCTATTACGCGGAAACGCCGAGCACGGCGACGCGCGACGGCGTGATCTACGTCTCGAACCAGAGCGCGCGGCTCGAGCTTCCGCCGGGGAAGTACACGAGCTACGCCGTGCGCGGTTGCGAATGGAGCTGCTCCACGCTGCAGATCAGCGTCAAGGCCGGCTCGCCGACCACGGTTTCGCACACGCTGCGGCGCGAGCTCGACACCACGGGCTTCATTGCCGCCGACACGCACCTGCACACCCTCGAGTTCTCGGGCCACGGCGACGCGAGCGCCCTGGAGCGGCAGGTCACCCTCGCCGGCGAAGGCGTCGAGCTCGCGGTGGCCACCGACCACAACCACAACATCGATTACGCGCCGTTCCAGGGTCAGCTCGGGCTCTCGGCGTATTACACGCCGGTGGTCGGCAACGAAGTCACGACCGAGGTCGGCCACTTCAACGGCTTCCCCCTCGATCCCAAGGACGCGGTTCCCGGCCACGATTCGAAGGACTACGTCGCGATCGTCGACGGGATCCGCGCGAAGGGCGCGAGAGTCGTGATCCTGAACCATCCGCGCTGGCCCAACCACGACGACTCGCCGTTCACGAACAACCAGCTCGACAAGGACACGGGAAGCTTCGCCAGCGGCTTGAAGCTCACCATGGACGCGACCGAGATGATCAACTCGACGACCGAG
>DATHET010000083.1:0-25538 GCA_035490315.1 Planctomycetota bacterium | reverse complement strand
CCCCGTGCGGGCGGTCTCGAGCCGTTTCGAGGCCCCGCATGGACGTGCGGCGGTGACGGCCTCGGCAGCTCCGTAGGATCGCGACCCACGCCGGCCAGCCAGCGCGCGAAGGTTCGCGCGAGGGCAAGTACTCCGGCCTTCCAAGGAGCCACGCCATGAATCGGTTTCGCAACCTGAGTCTCTTCGCGACGGGGTGCGCCCTGTGCGCAGTTCCCCTGCTCATCGCGGCGCAAGCCGGACCGGCGCCCAAGCCTTCGCCGCAGAAGATTTCCGGACAGACCCTGATGCCCACGGCTGACCAGAAGTGGGTCCCCATGCCCGGGCTGGAGGGCGCCATGCAGGTGGCGCTCTTCGGAGATCCGACGAAGGAGGCGCACAGGATCCTCTACAAGTGGCCGGCTGGCACCAAGGTTCCGGTCCACACCCACACCGCCGGCGACCGGGGAATCGTGATCTCGGGGACGCTGTCGCTCGCCGTGGAAGGCGCGCCGCCGAAAAAGCTGCCTGCCGGTTCCTATTTCTCGCTCGCGGCCGGGACGAAGCACGCCACCGCGGTTGAAGGCGACGCGCCTTGCGTCTTCTACGTCGAGCGCGAAGGTGCCTTCGATGCGGTCATGGTCGGGGAGGCCGGCGCGAAGAAGCAGTGAGCGCGAAGATGACTCGCACGTGATCCACGCTCCAAGCGAGCGTGGATCGCGTGAGCGAGCGCGAAAAAAACTTTCGCGCCATTTCGAACGATTGCTTCATGTTGCGACGAACGATTCCAAATTGGATACGGAGTTCCACGGAGAATGAAACGACGCGCTGATCACTTATCGGTATCGGCCTAAGCGGATTTCAATCGATCGAAGCAACGTGAATTGCTCGCGACACGAATTCCGCGAGACAAGGATTTATCGGGTCTTGTGAGAAGCTCGAATCGGCTCCAGCTTCCCAGCCAGCGAACGCATTTTCGTCGCAGGGCCAAGCACTCCGAGAAGCATGAGACCGGAATCGATCCGATGGCGAGCGGCACTCGCAGTCGCCCTGGCCGCGTTGATCGATCCATCGGTCGCGCAGGCGGGCATCGGAGCGGCCAGCCGATACGCCTTGCCCAACCCGAGTTTCGACAAGGGGCTCACGGATTGGAGTGCGTGGAGCAGCGACGGGACGATGCACTTCAGTTCCGGGGCGAACCCGACGACCGCGCGCTGCAGTCTCCCGGTTGGCGTGCAGGCCGCGCTTTCGCTCGACGTGCCCATGGGCGGCCAGACGCTCGCCCTGGCCGGCACCGCGCAGATGCCTGCGATCGGCGAGAAAATCGAATTCGGCGCCTGGGTGTTCCTCGGGAACGATTGCGTCAGCGGCAACGTGTACCTGCAGGTCAACGCTTCCGATGGTTTCTCCACCCAGACGATCGCCGAATCCGACCATCTCCAACCTGGTGCGGAGCCGCATGGGCAGTGGCTGTATCTGCATACTCAGCCGACGCCCGGCTTCGATGCGCGCATTCCCCTGGGCACGACGGTCTTCAGCCTGGTCCTGCGGATGGACGCTCCTGGCACCGCTTGGTTCGACGAAGTGCAGGGCGGAGAATTCGAATACGCGGAGTTCGGCCTGATCGATCCGAGCTTCGAGGACCCTGCGCTGTTCGCGGCGCATTGGAACGCGCAGGGAAATGCCGCGGTCGGCGCCCACGCCGGTGCCTACTACGGCGAGCGCTACCTCGAGTTCTCGGGCTCAGCGGCTGCTTCCGTGAGCCAGGCGCTCCCGATCCTCGATGGCCGCGCGGCCCCGGCGCCGAAGCAGCAGAGTGAGGCCTGCGCCTGGGTCTTCGTGGAGAACGACGCCGCACTGTCGGCGCAGTCCTCGCCGCAAGCGTGGATCAAGCTGCGCGTGCTGGCCTGGACCAGCGGAACGCCTCCGGGCGCCGCGCAGGAAATCGCGAGCGTGCAATGGAATCCGACCAGCGCTGACAAACGCGCCTGGAAGTTCCTGCAAACCACGCCGAGCGCGACGCCCCGGATTCCTTTCGGCAGCACCCACCTGCGGGTCGAGCTCCAGAAATCGCTCTCCGGAACCGTGCGGGTCGATTTCATCCAGGTGGGCGAACGCTTTTCCGTCAACGGAAACCCGCGCAAGCTCGTCGGCTGCAATTACCTCGGCTGGTTCCGCTCGCCGCACTTCCCCGGTGCGACCACGAATCCCGTGAGCCCGAGCGCGATCTGGCGCAACTGGTGCTGGACGGCACCGCCGGCCTGCGATCCCAACTACGCGCAGCTCGCGCACAATCCGGATTGCTCGACCAGCCCGCAGTGCTTCCGCGTCAACTCGCGCCGCAACGGCGCGACGAGCGAGCGGACGAGCATCGACAATCTTCCGATCGCGGGAGCCTACGATTCGCGCGACGCTGCCGTGCTCGATTATCACGTCAAGCTCGCCAAGGCGATCGGGATCGACAACCTCATCTTCGATTATCAGGGCCACGAGCTCGCCTTGCAGATCGCGTCGCAGGGCGGCGAGCCGATCAACGAGGAGTCGTTCGAGGGCCTGCTCGATGCGGCGGAGCAATCCGGCTCGGACCTCAAGGTCGCCGTCATGTACGAGCCCAAGGTGCACTTCACGGGCTGGCTGCCCAATGAATTGACGCTGCTGCAGAAGCAGCAGGGCATCGAGAAGGACCTGAAGCACCTGCTCAAGACGCACTCGAAGCGTCGTTGCGCGTTGAAGCACGACGGCCGGCTGGTCGTCTACATTTTCCGGAACGCCATCTGCAACAGCCAGGGCACCCAGTGCCTCGACGACTCGGCCTGGCGGACGATCAAGGACAACGTGGAGCTGGCGACAGGGCGCGAAATCTGCCTGATCGCCGACACGGAGCCGGGGCTGCCGCCCGCTTCCAATCCGTTCAACGGCATGTCGCGCTGGAATCTGCTCTCGCTCAATCTGCTCGAGTACCAGACCTTCAGCGACTTCGTGAATCAGCAAGCTTCCTGGCCCGCGCCGACGCCGTCTGAGCTGACCAGCCATGCTGCCGCGGTCGACGCGCAGAATTGCAGGTGGGCTGCCGGGGAAGATCAGAATCGCTTCAGCGTGGCGATCGCCTGGCCGGGCTTCGACGACAGCGGTGTCGCCGGATGGTCCAACAACAATCTGACCGGCAAGGACGGGTCGCCGCTTTGCGTGCGCATCGCCTCCGATCTCGGCGGAGCCTTCCATGCCCTGACCTGGTCGGCAGCGATCGATTCGGGCTCCGACTGGATCCAGATCGCGACCTGGAATGACTGGAACGAGGGCACGCAGATCGAGCCCGCGTGGGACGTGGGCTATTCGCAGGCCGTGCTCAACTCGAGCACTCCTTCGGCGCTGAGTCTGGAGCGCGTTTTCCGGCGCACCTATGAAACCCAGTCCGCCATCGCGATGTTCAAGGGCCTCGCGCTCGGACAGGGCTTGTCGCCGGCACAGGTCGAGGCCGTCACGGCGGATTATCTGCGCGCCGCGGCTTTCACGCCGGGCTTGACGATGTACGACTGAGGAGTCGCGCGGCTACCAGGGCGATTTCAGGCCCTGGTGGATCTCGCGCAGCCTCGACCAGAGCTGCGGCCCGGGAGCGATCGCGTGCTGGGCCATCGAGCAGCAGGTCGCTGCGAGATCTTCCGCGCGCGGACGCGAGTTGGGATTGGCGATGCCTTCCTCGACGGCCCGCGCGTAGAGCTCGAGGGCCGCGGCGGTGTCCCCCATCGATTGGTACGCCTCGGCGATCGAGCGCAGAACCGCGGCGCGGCGGATGTCCACGATCCGCTGGCGGTGTGCGTCGAAGGCAGCCAGGGCAGCGGCGAGTTCCGTGCGCGCCTGGGTCTCGCCGCCGGCGCGCTGGCGAAGCCCCGCGAGCTTCGCCGCCAGCGGAATCTGATCCTCCGGCAGCCAGCGCGAGCCCTCGACGAGACGCTGCGTGTCGTCGACCAGGGTCAGGGCCAGGGATCGATCCGCGTGGTCCAGGGCAATTCCGGTCAGCTCGAACATCAACTCGATGCGCACTTGAGCCGGCAGCTTCGTCCAGGAGCTCACGATCTTCTCCTGGGCGCGCGTGCGGCGCTCCGCGTCCGCGTAGAAGCGGTCGAAGAGACTCGCGCAGACGCCGAGCGCGTCGCGCAGCTGATCGAAATCGCCGGTTGCGAGCACGGGGTCGAGCTCGAGCAGCCTGGCATCGAGGGTCTCGGGAGCGTCGGCGCCCTGCAGCTTCGCCTTGGCTGCGTGCAGCGATCCCACCTCCGAGCCGGCAAGCCCGGCTTCGAGCTCGGCGGCCTGCTTCGATTCACCGAGGACCAGGCAGGCCCTCGCGATCCCGGCGCGGATCCTGTCGCGGCGCCAGGTCTGCGAGCTTTCGCCTTCGGCGTCTCCGGCTTCAGTTGTATCGGCGACCTTGCGGGCGAGGTCGATGCAATGGCGGGCAGTCTCCTGCTTCCCGTGGCTGGCGCACCAGCTCGCGATGTCCGCGTAACCCGTTCCACGCCGCCAGTTCTCGATCGCTTCGACGATCTTCATGGCCCGTTCGGGCTGTTCGAGGGCGAGGCAGGCAGTCGCGACCTCTTCCTGCAGACGCGAGCGAGTCTTGACGTGCGGATTGCTCGGCAAGGCCGAAGCCGTCTTGGACGCGAGCTCGAGCAGCTCGACCTGGAATTCCGCGAGCTTCCAAGTCGAGCTCGCCTGGGCGTCGTGGCTGCAGCCGACGGGAAGCGAGGACAGGATGGATCCGGCGCACAAGGCCAGGACGGCGGACAGCAGGAATGCTCGCGAGCTCGATTTCATGGCAGCCTTCGTTTCATCGGTCGGAATGAGCCCAGCAGCCCGCGGGAGAGACTCCCGCGAGCCGCTGGTTTCGAATCAGTTCAGTCGTTCAGGATCACGGTCCGACCGTGAACTCGAGCGCATCCGAGAGCGTCGAGTTGTTGGGCGGCGTGAAGCCGTTGTCGCGGCCCCACATTTCGCAGTCGACCACGGTGCCCGGCGTGAGCAGGTAGGCCTGCGGCAAACCGCCGAGGGCTCCCACGGCGAAGGCGTTGACGTCGATCGCGTACACGCCCGAGCAGTCGTTCGGCGGAGGATTCCCGGCCGAGCTGATGCCGACCGTGCGGCGCACGGGGGCGTTCATGCAGCGGAAGCCGCCTTGGAAGGGCACCGCGGCGCGACCCGTGTTCGAGTAGAGCAGCAGGCCCGGCTTGTTGTTGACCACGTTGCCCACGAGCACCGTGAAGCCCGAGCCGGCAGTCGCGCTCGAAACTCCGACCGAGCTGATCTGCGGCGTGCAGCCCAGCGAATTGACCTTCGCCGTGCAGTAGGTGACGGAAGACGTCACGTCCGGCGTGAAGCCGAAGGCGTGAGCGGCCGTCCAGTTGCGCAGCCAGGACTGACCGGGAGCGAAGGCTCCGCGGTACTGAGCCGTGGTGAAGAAGCCGTCGGCCGGCGCCGTCGCGACGCTGGTCAGGGCCTGATTCGCCGGACGCGGATCGAGACCGATCACGGGCAGCATCGTCTTGCCGCCCTTGACCACGGACGGACCGCGGGTGATCGACGCGATCGGAGAGTCGATCGGGTTGAAGCCCGGGATCACCACGTTGTTATTGCCCGCGGCGAACACGCCGACGGTCGTCGCTTGCGTGTAGGCCGAAGCGAACAGGTTGCGGTAGAACACGCTGTCCGTGACTTCCGCGAGCATGCCGGAAGTCTGAGCCGGGTAATGGCTGGCGTGGCTGCCGCTCGTGAAATCGTTCGCGTGGGCAGGCACGGCGTTGTAGGCCGTCGTCCAGGTGTTGGCCCAGGAAAGCGTGCCGTTGAATCCGTAGCCGTGCGCGCCGTCGCCATCGACGTTGTCGAGCTTCACCAGCTCCTCGCCGAGGTCCATGAAGATGCAATTGCGGTATTGCACGCGAGCGTTGTCGCGCCAGGCGGTGCCATGGTCGCCGTCGATCGGCTGACCGATGACCGTGCAGTTGTAGATCGTGGAAGTCGTGACCGGTTGCCAGTCCGAGTCTTCCGCGCCGTCGGTCTCGAAGCAGTTGTCACCCACGCCCGAGCCCTGGGCCGCGTCGACGCTGTAGCCCTGGACGAGCAGGCCGAACTGCGCCTTGCCGCGCCAACCCTGGTCGACGTCGAAGCAATCGTCGCCGATATTCCAGATGTTGAAGTACTTGATGTTCAGGGTCCCGCCCCAGATCTCGATGCCGTCGTCGACATTGTTCATGATGTCGATGTGGTGGAGGTCGGTGTTGCGACCGATACCGCCGAGCGAGAGACCGTTGAGCTCGTTGCCCAGGCCGATCACCTTGCCGCCGTAGCGCAGCGAGAGGTACGTGACCGTGCCGCTGTCGTCGTCGTCGTTGCCTCCGCCGTACAGGACCTTGGTGTCACCGGGGAAGGCCGCGACCAGGCCTTCCATCGCGCCGACGTTGCTCGCGCTGGGAACCGGGGTGTTGCCGACCACCGCGTTCTCGGACACGTAGGCGTCGCCCATGATCGTGAGGTTGCCCCATTCGTTGCAGGCCTCGCGCCAGGTACCCGTTTGCGGGTTGCCGCCGGTCCAGGTCAGCATGTCCGCCTTGGACGTCATGATCACCGGCGCCGACTGCGTGCCTTGCACGAAGATCTGTGCGCCCTTGCACACCGCGAGGCTGCCGCCGAGGTTCGTGGTGCAGGCGATCACGGTGCCAGCTTCGATCGTCAAGGTCGCGCCCGGCAGGACGTAGATCTGATCCTGGAGGTTGTAGGTGTTGTTGGCCGTCCAGGTGGTGGAAACGGCGATGTTGCTCGACACCAGGACTTCGCTTGCATGGGCTGCGCCGGCGAAGGCGCCCCCCAGCATCAAGCCTGCTGCTGTTTTCTTGATGGAACTTCTCACTGCATCATCTCCCGACAAGGTGTTCGATTCACGTCGAGCAGGAGAGACGTTCCCCTGCTATCGCCGCGTTTCGAGACAGTAGGGGCGCTTTGTTGCTGGATCGTGAAGGGCGGGAGAAGCTTCGAGAGCCGCGCGATCAGCGCCCCGACTTGGAGATGCGCTCGACCTGCTCGAGATAGCGCGCGATGTCCTCGCGAGGCTTGACCTCCTGGGCACGGCGCAAGAGCGGCAGGGCGTCGGTGTAACGCCCGAGGCCGACCAGGACCTGGGCCTGGCGCACCTTGGCGTTGACCTCGAAGGCGTCGAGACTCCCGGCGCGCTCGTAGTAGAAGATGGCGCGGTCCGGCTCGCCCGCTTTCGCATAGTGCTGGCCGAGCAGCATCAAGGCTTCGCCATCGAGCGGGTCGAGCTTGACGAGCTCCTCGAGCACAGCCGCGGTCTCGCTCCCGCCCTCGCCCTCGGCCATCGAGAGGCGCGCTTCGAGCTTCAAGAGCTTGCGCCGATCGCCGTCCTCGAGCTTGCCATCGAAGGTCTCGCGCACATGGGCCGCGACCTGCCGCGCCTGGCTCGTCGCTCCGCGCGAAGCAAGGGTCTCCGCGCAGCGCAGGGGCCGCGCCGGCGGCTGGTCCGCGTCGAGGTCGATCGCTCGCAGATAAGCCCGGGTCGCGAGATCCGGAAGATTCTCGCTCAGGTAGATGTCGCCAAGCGTGTGCAGACTGTCGACAGTCGAATGGCCGAGCCGATCGACCGACTCGAGGTTGCCTGCGGCCTGCAGCGGCCGCTTCATGCCGAGATACGTGTGCGCCTGGAGCATCCAGAAGTCGGTCTTGTCGGGATAGCGCGCGATCAACACGTCGAGCAGCGAGGCGCACTCCTCGAACTTGCCTTGCTTGAACGCGCAGCGCGTCAGACCCAGGCGCCATTCGGTGTTGTCGGGCTGAAGCAGAAGCGCATTCCGGTACGCGGCCTCGGCCGGTTGGTAATCCTGCTTGGCCGAGTGGGCAAAGCCGAGCAAACCGTAGGCATAGGCGTCTCCCCCGCCGAGCTCGATCATCCGGATGAACGAGTTGATCCCCGCGTCGTAGCTCGCATTGCGCACGTTGATCAATCCGAGGTTGCGCCAGGCGCGGCGAAAGCTCGGGAACTTCGCCACGGCGCGCTGGAAGTTGGCGAGGGCCTCGGGAAGCCTGTCCTGCTGGAACTGGATTCCGCCCAGCGTGAAATCGAGGATCGCCGAGCACTCTGGCTTCATCTGCTTCTTCAGCGCGGCTTCGGCCTTCGGCAGGTCGTGAGCCATCAGCGGCCGGATCTTCTCCAGGATCGCGACTTCCTCCGGCGTGACGCGCGGCTCGATCTCGGCGTTGATGCCATAGCCGCCGATGAACTGCTTCTGGAACAGCGCGTCGTTCCAGATCGCGTCGAGCTCCTGGTCGCGGTCGCCGCCGGCGTGAGCGCTGCCCGCGAGGGCGGCGAGCAGGAGGCAGGAACTCGAAAAATGCAAAAGGCCCATGTTCATCCTTCAGGTCTGCTGGAAGCGGATCGGGACGCGCATCTTGCAGGCGACGCGCTCGCCGCCCTTGACGGCGGGCTCGAACTTCCATTGCTTGACGGCGTCGATGGCCGGCTTGTCGAAGGCGGTGTGCGTCGACTTCTCCACGCGCGGGTTGGAGACTTTTCCGACGGCGTCGACGACGAAAATGACCGTGACCAGGCCTTCGACCTTCTTGCCGCGCATCTCGGAGGGATACAGGGCCGCGGCCTGGAACAGGCTGCGCGGGCGTTGATCGATCTCGGACATGGAGAACGCGCTCTCGAGCGGATCCTTCTCCTCGCCGCTCTTGCCCATGCCCCCGATGCGGCCGCCGGAGTTGAAGCTCAGGGCCTCGCCGAAGTCTCCGCCGCCGCCTTGTCCATCGAGCGCGGCTTCGATCGCGCTCAAGCTCGCGGCCTCCAGCTCCGGCGCGTCGACGACCGCGGAGATCTCGAGGTTGTGGATCAGCTCCGCTGCGTCAGGAACTTCCTCCTCCTCGGTCTCGAGCACCTCGGTCTTTTCCGGTTCCGGGGGCTTCTCTTCTTTTTCAGCGGCGTCGGCCTCGCTCAGCAATTCGACTTCCGTACGGCTTTGCTGGTCGTGCTTGGCGCCGTGGAACAGCGCCCCGCCGAAGAGCAGGATTCCCGCGTGAAAAATGACCGCGCCGACAATGCCTAATGTTCGCCACATGATCATTTCTTGTCGGTGTTGATGCCGACCTTGGCGATGCCGATCCTGCGCACCTCGTCGAGCACCGCGACTACATGTTTGAAGTCCGCGCCCGCGTCGCTGTTGATGATCACTTTCGGATCCTTCGACGTGGCCTTCAGCGTCTGCAAGCGCATCGGCAACTGAGCGATCGTGATCTTGTCCTTGTTGTAGAAGATCTCGCCCTTGCCGTTGACGCTCAAGGTGACCGCCTTGTCGAGCTCGGATTGATCCCCGAGGGATTGCGCGGTGGACGCGGTGGGCAGGGCCACCTGCACGCCCTGATTCTTGGTCATCGAGAGCGAGACCATGATGAACGTGGCGAGCAGGAAGAACATGATGTCGATCAGCGGCACGATCTCGATTCGCGCTCGCTTGCCGTGGCCGCTCTGGAATGATCCGTGCATGGTTCGCCTCCTAGGAGTTGACCAGGATCTGCCTGGGCTCGTGTGTGGGGTGGCCCGAGGTCGGCGACTGGGCCGGCGCCGCGGGAATGATCACGCGATCGGGCTGTTGCATCAGGAGCTCGAGCTGCGTCGCCGCGACCTCGATCTCGTAGCGAGCCTCGTCGGTGCGCGCGTTCAAGAAATTGAAGGGCAGGAGCGCGGTGATCGCGATGCCCAGGCCGAAGGCCGTGGCGATCAAGGCCTCCGCGATGCCTCCGGTGATCGCTCCAGGCGCGCTCAAGTCGCCGCCGATCAGCGAGAACGAACCCATCATGCCCACGATCGTGCCGAGCAGACCGAGCAGCGGCGCGAGAGTGATCACCGTGTCGAGGATCGGCAGGCCGCGGCGGTAGCGTTTCAATTCCTGCGCCTGGGCCGACATCATCGCGCTCTGCAGCGAGGTCTCCCTGTGCGCGAGGGCATAGCCCAGTGCGCGCAGCACGTAGAACTTCGACTTCTCGGAGATCGCGATCGCGCCCGCGACGTCGCCGCGACCCGCCGCGGCGAAGAAAGCGTCGAGGGCTTTCGCGTCGCGCCGGACTTTTTCGGCCGCGAGGAAGAAGAAGCGCTCCATCACCGTGCCCAGGGCGAGGATCGAAGCGAAGAGCAGGGGCCACATGATCGGGCCGCCCTTCTCGAAGATGTGGATCAGGTTGGTCTTCTGCACCAGGGCCTTGAGCGCGCCGCCGAGTGAGGGGTCGACGGGCACCGAGCCCTCGCCGCTCTCGACCAGGGTCGCGATTCCGAGCTGTAGCGCGCCCTCGAGAGGCCGCACCAGCGGATTCGTCGAGCCGGTCTGCGGGATGACGAGCCCGGCTGCGCCGCCTTGCTTGCCGCTGAACAAGGCGATCGGACCGATCATCGCGAACTGGCCGTTGATCAGCGTGCCCTGGAGGTCGACGGCGACGCCAGGGAAGCGCATGCCGCCGATGCAATCGAAGATTCGCTCGAGCGTGACGTTCGCAAAGGCGATCTGCCGCTCGAATTTTTCCTGCTGCGGCAAGGCAGTGTCCTCGCTCGCGGACTTGGCTGTCTTGATCGCCCGCCCGAGCTTCTGCAGCTCGCAGACGTTCAGCTTGGTCTCGAAGGTGCGAGCGTATTCGTCGAGCAGGTTGGCGACGTAGCCCAATTCGTCCTGGCGCGCCTTGATCTCGGCCTTGATCGCCGGGAGCTCGAGGTTGCCGCCGTCGACCAGGCGCGTGACCCGCTCGTGCTCGTGGCGCAGGTTGGCGAGCTTCTCCTCGGAAGCCGTCAGCTGCTCGGCAAGAGGCATTTTGGCCGCCGCGATTTCCTCGCGCAGCGCCGCGAGCTCCGCGGTGCTCTTCGCCAGGTCGGCGCGCGCGGATTCGGACAGCCGGTTCATGGTCGGAGTCTGGTCGGGCTCCTGCGCCAGGCCGACGGCGGCGAAGAGGACGAGAGCGAACGCTTGGAAACTTTTCATTGGATCCTCACCGGGAGCGACAGGAACGTCGGCGTGTGCTTGCCTTGGATGATCTCGAGCGCGGTGACGACTTCTCCCGCGATCTCCTTGGACGGCTGCCACTTCCAACCGTCCTCGCTGGGTCGCCCTATGCCCGCGTCGCCGCCGGAGCTGACGTAGTAGGCCTGGGCGAGACCGACGTACATCGCGCGGACTTCCGCCGGCTTGCCGTCGGAGATCTCGTGGACTTCGTAGCTGACGCTGATCTCGTTGTTGTTCTTGTTGAGCTCGTTCAAGATCCCGAGCACGTTCTGGAAGCGCTCGGCCGCGGACACGCGCGTCGTCGCGCCTTCCTCCGGGATGCGGCTGAACAGCGGCTGGATCTTGGCCTGCGCCGGCTCGGGCAGCTGGCGGAACAGGCGCCGGACCTCGCTCTCCATGCGCGCGACCGACTCGTTCAAGCCCGTCCCCAGGGCCGCGAGCCGATCCCTCTCGACCATCAGCTCGCTGCGCTTCGCGTCGGTTTCGGCCACGCTGGCCTGTGCCGCCGTGAGCTTCGCATCGAGATCCGTGCACTCCTTCTGGATCAGCTCCAAGCGGCCGGTGAGGATTTCCTTCCCCTGCTGCCACTCGTTGCGTTCCTTGGAAATGATCTGCTGAGTCTCGATCCACTTGTTCAGCGTGAGACGCGTTTCCTCGAGCGTCGGAGCCTGTGCGCCGTCTTGACTCGCGAGGAGTCCGCCGACCGGCGAGCTGGCCGAGAGCAGCCCTATCGCCGCGGCCGGCACGAGGAACTGGAGCCTGGTTTTCGTCTTCATGTTGGTCTGGCCTGCGCCTTGCTCTAGAAACTGACGGCGAGACTCAGCGAGTACTCGACGCCGCGCGTGTACGAGGTCTTTTTCACTTCCTCGCCGATGTATTTCGAGCGATAGACCTCTTCGATCTCCGGATCGGTCAGGTTCTTGGCCTGCAGCTGCAGCTTGAAGTGCTTGCCGAGCTTCTGGGACAAGCTGAAATTCAGCGTGCCGTACTCGCGCGCGTAGACGTCGGGGATGTAATTGCCGTTCGACTGCCCGGCGCCGGCGATCAGCGTGTCGCCTTGCACCGTGTAGAACACCGCGAGCTGCGTCCCAGAGCGCGGCACGTCGTAGGTGAGATAGAAGTTGTAGAGGTGCTCGGGCGCATTGGTCATGTCGCGGCTCGAGGTCGGCGCCTGGATGCCCGGCAGATTGAAGCCCGCGATCTCGTCGGCCGGCAGCGACACCTGCGAGTCGATGAAAGTGCCGTTGGCGCCGACCGAAAGACCTTCCAGGCCCTTCCAGAAGTTGCCGAGGCTCTGGCGCACTTCGACCTCGTATCCGCTGAGCTTGCCCTTGGGATAGTTGACCGGCGTGGTGAACGTGAAGCCGGCGAGGCGCTGCACGTACTCGATCGGCTCGTCGATGCGCTTGTCGAACCAGGAAAGCGACACGAGCGAGCCTTCGTAGGGCGTGTAATCCAGGCGCAGGTCGTAGTTCTCCACGCCGCTCATCTCGAGGTCGGGGTTGCCGATGAAGACCGGACCGCCGAGGAATTCCTGCTGGATGATCGGCGTCAGCTCCTTGAACGTCTGCCGCGCGACGGTCTGGCTCCAGGCGCCGCGCAGCGTGACTTTTTCGATCGGCCTATATTCCAGGCCGATCGACGGGAGCACGTCGTGCTGATTGAACGACACGTCGGCGTCGCCGGGATTCAGCGCGACCGGAGCGCTCGCCCCCGGAGGAAACCAGGTCGCGCCCGATTCCGGGTCGTTGGTGATCGCGATGTGCGTCGTCTCGTAGCGCGCTCCGCCGACGAGGTCGAGCGAGCCGGTCAAGGGCAGGTCGACCATGCCGTAGCCCGCTTCGATCTTCTGCTCGCCCTTGTAATCGACGTCGAACTGCGACGCGGTGATCGGGTGCAGCTCATTCGGAAAGTGCGAGCTCCAGTATTCGTCCCAGCCGCCGAAGAACTTCGCGGCGGAGTCGCCGAAGTTGCTGAAGGTGTCCTGATCGAAGCTGCGCTCGAGCTGGTCGTGGAACACGCCGAACTTCAGGTAGCCCTCGTTGCCGCTCCACTGCTCGAAAGGCAGCTTCAGGTTCGCGAAACCCTGCTCGCTGTCCTCGTCGATCGTCTTCCAGATGCGCTGGAAATTGCCGAGGTTGAAGTTCGCGCCCGGCTTGTAGGGAAACCAGGTCGGCGGCGTGGTGAAGGGCGGATTGAAAGGCCCGCCCGGATGGAACGACGCCGGCAGGAACAGCGATCCGAACTGGCGCTTGTCGGGCTGGTCGAGGGCCGAGTCGCTCCTGGCCAGGGTCCAGTCGACCTCGGGCCGCTTGAATTTCACGAAGCTGCCGAGCTCGAACTCCTCGAAGGGCAGCTTGTGCCTGCCGTTGAGCTGCAGCGTTCCGGTCGTGCGCTCGGTGTACTCCAGCGTCTCGAGCCGCAGATACGGTGCGGCGTTGAGCGTGCCCGGCGTGTTGCCATTCCCCGTCGGATCGTTCGGGTCGTAGCCTGGGAAGAAATACTCCTTGCCGCGCGTGTCCTCGGCCACGGTCGCCACGTCGGTGGCCGAATGCGTGAACAGGTAGGTCAACCCGAGCAGGTGGTTCTCGGTCTCGACGCCAAAGGTCGCGAGCCCGCCCCAGCGCACCCAGCGCTGGCCCTGCTCCGCGTCGAACAGCCCGGTCTTGAAATCGCCGTCCTGCGGAGTTCCCTGGTAGGTGGTCGGCACCATCCCCGCACCCGGCTGCGTGACCCACATCGAGTCATCGCGGCGGTCGTCGAAGAAGGCGCTGCCGCGCTCGTAGAACAGACTTGCGAAGCCGCCGATCTTCACGCCGTTGTCGAACTTGTGATTCGCGCCGGCGGCTCCCGACCACTTGAAATCGATCGGCGCGTGCTCGCGCGATACCCCCGCCGCGCCGTCCCAGCTGCGGCCGAGGCGATCGAGCTGCATGTCGCGGCCGCCGTCGTCATATCCGAAGTCGCCGACTCCCCCGCCGTCGTAGCTCAGGAAATCGTCGCGTCCGGTGACGTTCGAGTTGAACGTGATCTGGTGCTTGAACTGCAGCACCGTCTCGTCGGGAATCCCCTTCAGCCGCAGATTGACCGCGCCGCCGGAAGCATCGCCCTGCTGATCGGGGGTGAAGGTCTTGCTGACCTGGATGGACTCGATCACCGCCGCGGGAAACTGGTCGAGCTCGACCGCGCGCTTGTCCTCGTCCGCCGTCGGCAGGCGCACGCCGTTCATCTGCGAGTTGACGTAGCGGTCGGGCAGGCCGCGAATCACCGCGAACTTTCCGTCCTGGACCGAGGCACCCGCGACCAGCCGCAAGCCGCTGGCCGCGTCGCTCGCGCCCGCGCGGCTCATCAGGTCCGAGCCGATCGAGTCCATCAACGCGGGACTCTCGAAGCGCATGCGCAAGAGGGCTGCTTCCGTGCCCGCGCCCAGCTGCAGGATGTCCTGGACGAGGAACTCGTCCATCTCGGTGAATTCCCCGGCGAGCGAGACGTCGACGTCGGTCAACTGCCCCGGGAGGACCACCACGCCGGCCTTCACCTGCCTGACGTAGCCGTCCTTGATGAAGACGAGCGTGTAAGTGCCCGGCGGGATCAGGCTGAAGATGTAATTCCCCTGGTCCGTGGTGGTGACGCGCTGCCCGGTCTCGACGGTCAGGACCTGGGCTGCCGCAAGGGGCAGGTCGAAGTCCTTGTCGTGGACGACCCCGCGGATCGAGCCGGCAGTCTCCTGGCCCGAGGCCGTGGTGCTGAACGACAGCACGGCCCCCAGTGCAAGCCAGCCACATGATCCGCCGTCGAAAACGCCTCGCCCGAGTCTCGCCCTCCAGGTCCTGGTTGATCCCACGCGGGGAAGCTACGCGCCGATTGTGAGCGGGATGTGAACGTCAGCTCAAGCCCAGGAGGGATCGGCCATCGATACCCAGTTCCTGTGCAGGCATCGCGAACGATCCGGTGCCTGGGAGTCTCGGCTGCGCCTGATAGGCGGCGCCGCTCCTACTCGACGACCGCGTCGGTGATCTCGAGGCCTCGATCGATGATCTCGAAGGCCTCGGCCATCTGCTTCTCGTCGATGCACAGAGGCGGATTGCACATCACGGTGCTCCACTGCAGCACGGTGAACAGGCCGTTATCGCGGAAGTGCTTGCCGAGCTTGGCCATCACCGGATGGGTCCCTGCGTAGGGGACCATGCGCTCGCCCGAACGAGTCTTCTGCAGCTCGAGGGCGCCGAACAGGCCGATGTTGCGGTGCGTCTTCACACTGCGATGCTTCCTCGCCATCGACTGCATGTGACCGCGCATCACGCCGCCCATGCGCGCCGAGTTCTCGATCAGTCCCTCGCCGATCATCACGTCGATCACGGCGAGCGCGGCGGCGAGACACATCGGGTGGGCGTTGTACGTCAGCCCGCCCCAGAAGACCTGGTCGCGGAAGTGCTTCGCGATCCGGTCGGAGACTCCCATGACGCCCAGCGGCATGTACGAGCTCGTCAGGCCCTTCGCCATGGTGACGATGTCGGGCACGATCCCGCCGTGCTCGAAGGCGAAGAGCTTCCCGGTGCGGCCCCAGCCGCACATGATCTCGTCGCAGACCAGCAGGATCTCGTATTTCGCCAGCAGCGCTTTCAACCCGGCGAGATAACCCTCGGGCGGAGGCAGGATCCCGTTGGTGCCCGTCACCGTCTCGATGAACATCGCCGCGATTGTGTGCGGCCCCTCGTACTGGATGACTTCCTCGAGGTAGCGCAGGTTGTTCGCGACGATCTCCGCGTCGTTCGAGCCGAACGAATAGTCGTAGGGCGCGGGATCCATCACGCGCACCACGCCGGACATCGAGGGCTCGTTCGGCCAGCGCCGCGGATCGCCGGTCAGCGACATGACGCCGTGCGTCGCGCCGTGGTAGCTGCGATAGCGCGCGATGATCTTGTGCCGGCCGGTGAACAGCCGCGCGGCCTTGATCGCGTTCTCGTTGGCCTCCGCTCCGCCGAGCGTGTAGAAAAACGTGTTGATGTCGCCGGGGACCAGCTCGGCGAGTCGCTGCGACAGTTGCGCGCGGACTTCGGTCGCCATTCCAGGATAGGCGTAGCAGAGGGTCTCGGCCTGCTTCTGGATCGCCGCGATCACTTTCGGATGACCGTGACCGATGTTCACGCTCATCAGCTGGCTGTTCCAGTCGATCCAGCGCTGTCCCTCGGGCGAATAGATATAGATCCCCTCGCCGCGCGCAATCGCCATCGGATCGACCTTGCCGGTCGCCGACCACGAGAAGAGGCTGTGCTCGAGGCACAGGCGGATCATTTCTTTCGAGTTCATCATGGCTTTCGCGGACGGAGCAGCGACGTGGGGACGAGCATGCTACCGAGTAGGTGAGGACAGTTCCCTGGCGACCTCTACTGCGGAGGCCAATCTGTCCTGGCAACCTGTCCAGCCGAGCAGTAAGCAGTGCTCACTCCGTGTTCTTCAGCCGATCGGCAAGCGATGGACCCGGACACCTCCGTCGTCAACAGTGATGATGGCGCCTCCCTCCAGGTCCTGACATGCCTGCTGAACAACGGCTGCAATCCTTTGGGCAAGACGATCCGTGTCGATGAAGGAGACGCGCAGATTGATCAGAGATGGACCTGCGTCGCCGGAGGCGGCAAGAAGTGAGCTGAAATCCTGATCTTGCGTCAGCAGGACCGCATGAAGGCGCCACGCGAAGGCGAGAACTTCCTAGTCCGATGTGCGCGGGTCCATAAACTCCGTCACGCGCACCGTTTCGATGTTCTTCGCGTTCAATGCCGCGACGAGGCTTGGCGGAATGTTTGACGTCCGCCAGTAACTTCACGCTGCGCTGGGAAGGTCGATGGTACGACCCGAGGCGAGCCATGATGCGTAAAGCAAGCACTCGCTGATGTCACCAAGCTCCAACTCCGGGAACTCCGCTACGACCTCCGTCGCGGACTTGCCCGCGGCGAGATGCTTAAGAACCACGGAGACGGGAATGCGCAAACCGCGCACGCAGGGCTGGCCGCTGCACACTCTCGGATTGGCGGTAATGCGTGTCAGTTTGGTTTCCATGAATTCGAGCCTATCGACTCCGCTCATGCGCGCAAGGTGCGCCCACCGAGCAGCTCCCCCTTGACCCAAGGGCGCCCTCGAATCGTGTCACATCTTGCGTCCGCGGCACCAGGAACCATTGCGCATTGAGGCGGTCGTGCTCCAATTGCTCTCGCTGGCGCCGACGCTTCGCGTCCGTCGCGCAGCCCCTGCGTCGAGTCGGTCGCAGCGTTCGTCTGCACGCGCTCGAAGCAACACGGGAGTGATCTACATGCATACGCAGTCCTGGATCGAATGGCTCGTGGTCACAGCAGCGGCGTCGGCGGGTTGGGCCGCGCAGCAGCTCCCGTCGCTCCTGCCGCCGCAATCGGGCACGGTCCAGGTCCATCGCGAGCGACGCCAGGATCCTCCCGGCATTCCCGCTCGCGCTCTCGGCGGCTCACAACCTGGGGCCACGATTCACATCGGCCCCTTCATCGCCCACCAGGTGAACGTCGATCCCAATGGCGCGAACACTCCGGGCGACGCGGGAAACGAGCCCTCGATCGCGGTCGATCCTACCGATCCGAATCGCGTCGTGATCGGCTGGCGCCAGTTCGACACGGTCACTTCGAACTTCCGCCAGGCGGGACGAGGCTATTCGACCGACGGCGGCAGATCGTGGACCTTCCCCGGCGTGCTCGATCCGGGCATCTTCCGCTCCGATCCCGTGCTCGCCTCCGACGCGAGCGGCAACTTCTACTACAACTGCGTGACGATCACGCCCGCGAACGTGTACCAGTGCGACGTGTTCAAGTCGATCGACGGCGGCGTCACGTTCTTGCCCGCCGTGTACTCGTACGGCGGCGACAAGGCCTGGATGACGGTCGACACGACGACGAGCCAGGGCGCTGGGCACATCTACAGCTACTGGAGCCGATTCGCCGGCTGCTGCGGCAACAACGTCTTCAATCGCTCGACCACGGCGGCGGTCTCGTTCGAAGCGCCGGTCCCGATCATCGGCGATTTCATCTGGGGCACGCTCGACGTCACTTCGGACGGCAAGCTGTTCCTCGGAGGAGTGGGCGCGAACAATTTCGCCACCTTCGCGATGGCGCGCTCGAGCAATGCGCGCAACTCGGCCGTGCCGCCGAGCTTCGACTTGACGAGCCAGGTGAGCCTTGGAGGCACGCTGCTCTATTCCGTCCCCGGCTCTCCGAATCCGGGCGGCCTGCTGGGTCAGGTCTGGATCGCGACGGATCGCTCGAGCGGCCCCACCGCGGGCAACGTGTACATGCTCTGCTCGGTCGATCCTCCGGGACCCGATCCGCTCGACGTGCGCTTCTCGCGCAGCACCGACGCCGGCCTGAGCTGGAGTCCGTCCGTGCGCGTGAACGACGACCCGCTCGGCAATGGAGCCTGGCAGTGGTTCGGCACCATGTCGGTCGCGCCCAACGGCCGCATCGACGTGGTGTGGAACGACACGCGCAACACCGCGGCGGTGAATCTGTCCGAGACTTTCACCTCGTCGTCGAGCGACGGCGGGAACACCTGGTCGGCCAATCAGGCGATCACACCGGTCTGGGACAGCTACATCGGCTGGCCGAACCAGACCAAGATCGGCGATTACTACGACATGGTCTCGGACAGTGTCGGCGCCGACCTCGTCTTCTCCGCGACGTTCAACGGCGAGCAGGACGTCTACTACATGCGCCTCGGCGATCGCGATTGCAATCAGAACGGCGTCGGGGATGCGCTCGACATCTCGTCGGGCGCGAGCGTCGATTCCAACGGCGATGGCATTCCCGACGAATGCCAGTGCCAGACCGTCGCGTATTGCACGGCGAAAGTGAATTCGCTGGGCTGCTTGCCGGCGATGAGCTCGAGCGGATTGCCGAGCGCGTCGGTCGCGAGCGGATTCCTGTTGAAGGCCGCTCAGGTTTTGCCCAACAAGGTCGGGTTGTTGCTCTACAGCGTCAACGGTCCAGGCGGTGCTCCGTTCCAGGGTGGATTCCTGTGCGTGACCGCGCCGACGCGGCGCACTCCGGGACAGATCGCGGGAGCCTTGGGCGCGCCTCCCTGCACGGGAACTCTCTCGTTCGACTTCAATGCGCGCATCGCCAGCGGAATCGATCCGGCGCTGATCGCGGGGCAGCAGGTCTGGACCCAGTACTGGTCGCGCGACGTCGCTGCTTCCTTCGGCATCGGGCTCACCAACGGGATGACCTTCTCGATCTGTCCGTGATCCGGCGGGCGAGCGCCAGGCTCGTCAGCTCATCCAGTTCCGGTCTTTCTGCAGCGCCCACTTCGATGTGATCTTGCGCTGGCGCGTCCAGAAGCGGAATCCGTCCCAGCCGGTCATATTGCCGTGGCCGAAGAGCGAGTCGTTCCAGCCGCCGAAGCCGAAGGGCTCGCGCGGGACCGGCACGCCGACGTTGACGCCGCACATGCCGGCCTCGACGCCCTCCATGACGCGTTGAGCGACGGCACCGCTGGTCGTGTAGACGCTCGACGCGTTTCCGTAAGGGCTCGAATTCTGGATCTCGATCGCGCGCTCCAGCGTGGGCACTCGGACGATCGTCAAGACGGGCCCGAAGATCTCTTCGCGAGCTGCCGGCATGTCCGGCGTCATGTCGTCGAGGATCGTCGGGCCGACCCAGTAGCCGCCCGCTTCGCCGCCTTTCGCGCCGCGTCCGTCGAGCGAGACCTTGCCGCCGCTCTTCGCCGCGCTGTCGATGTAGCCCTCGATGCGCTCGACGCTCGCCTGCGTCGTGACCGGGCCGACGTCCTTGCCGACGACCAGGGCGGCGGCGCGCTGCTTGACTTCCTTGATGATGTGCTCGACGTCGCCGACGGCGACGAGCACCGACGCGGCCATGCAGCGCTGGCCCGCGCAGCCCGTGAACGAGGCGACGATGTTCTCGACCGTGACGCCGACGTCGGCGTCGGGCACGACGATCAGGTGATTCTTCGCACCGCCGAGGCACAGAGCGCGCTTGCCCGAGGCCGTGGCGCGGGCGTAGCTCGCCTTGGCGACGCGCGTCGAGCCGACGAAGCCGAAGGCCTTGATCATCGGGTGATCGCAGAGGGCTTCGACGACTTCGCGCCCGCCCTGGACCAGATTGAAAACGCCCGCGGGCAAACCGGCGTCGCCGAGCAGCTGCGCGAGTCGCAGCGACGACAGGGGCACACGCTCGCTGGGCTTGAGGATGAAGGCATTTCCGCCGGCAAGCGCCTGGGGGATCATCCACATCGGCACCATCATTGGAAAATTGAACGGCACGACGCCCGCGACCACGCCGAGCGGCTCGTAGACCGTTTCGCAGGTGACTCCGCGGCTGACTTCGAGCTTGCCGCCGTCGGCTTCGTTGGGCAGCGAGCAGCCGTACTCGATGCACTCGACCGCCTTGAGCACCTCGGCTTCGGCTTCGGAGTAGAGCTTGCCGTTCTCGTGGCTGACGAGCCACGAGAGCTCCGCGAGGTTCGCGTGCATCAGCTCGCGCAGCTTGTGGAACACCTGGGCGCGGTCGCGCACCGGCCACTTGCGCCAGGACTGGAAGGCCGCGCTGCCCGCTTCGACTGCAGCAGCGACGTCGTCGGCGGCGCTCATCACGACATGGCTGATCGGCTTGCCGAAGCGCGGGTTCATGACGGGCAGCGTCGCTTTCGAAGTCAGCGGGTCGCGCCACTCGCCGCCGATGAAATTGCGAGCCGGGACGAAGGTCTTGAACTCGTAGCTCCTGGCGCTGAAAGCGGGAATCATCGTGCTGTCCTCGTCAAGCGGGTTTGCGCTCGACCCTCGTGGCCTCGGCGACGCGGTTGCGGATCCGCTGCGCATCCCAGAACGGCGCGTTGCAGGGGCGATCGACGTACTTGCCCCAGCCCTCCGTCGTGGTGAGCTTGTCGTTCTCCCAGAGCACTTTCCCGCGGCTCATGGTCAAGGCCGCGTTGCCGGTCACGCCCATGCCTTCGTAGATGTTGAAGTCGATCCGCTGGTGGTGCGTCTTGACCGAGATCGTGCGCGACTTCTTCGGATCCCAGACGACGATGTCCGCGTCGCTTCCCGGCGCGATCGTGCCCTTCCTCGGGAAGATGTTGAAGATCTTGGCCGCGTTCGTGGAGGTGACCGCGACGAACTCGCTCGGCGTGAGACGCCCTGTCCGCACGCCGTGGTGCCAGAGCACGCCCATGCGATCCTCGACGCCTCCGGTGCCGTTCGGGATCTTGCGGAAATCGTCGGCGCCGGCGCGTTTCTGCGGCGTGCAGAAGCAGCAGTGGTCCGTGGCCGTGGTCTGCAGCATGCCGGCCTGCAGTCCGCGCCAAAGCGCCGCCTGGTGCTCGCGCGAGCGGAAGGGCGGGCTCATCACGTGGTGCGCGGCGCGATTCCAATCCGGATCGCGGTAGACCGAATCGTCGATCACCAGGTGTTGTGAGAGGACTTCCGCGAACACGCGCTGGCCTTCGAGGCGAGCGCGGGTCACCGCGTCGAGTGCATCGATGCACGAGGTGTGCACGACGTAGAGCGGCACGCCGAGGACTTCCGCGATGCGCAGCGCGCGGTTGGCGGCTTCGCCTTCGACTTCGGGCGGGCGCGAGAGCGGATGTCCCTCGGGTCCGGTGATGCCGCGATCGAAGACTTCCTGCTGCAGGCGATAGACCAGCTCGCCGTTTTCCGCGTGCACCGTGCACAGGGCGCCGAGCTCGCGCGCGCGCATGAAGCTCGAGACGAGGATCTCGTCGTCGGCCATGATCGCGTTCTTGTAGGCCATGAAGTGCTTGAAGCTGTTCACTCCGTGGTCGCGCGCGAGCGTGCCCATGTCGTCGGACACGCTCTGGTCCCACCAGGTCACGGCGACGTGGAAGGAATAGTCCGCGGCTGATTTCTCCGCCCAGCCACGCCATGCCTTGTAGGCATCGAGCAGGCGCTGCTTCGGATTCGGGATGACGAAGTCGATGATCATCGTCGTCCCGCCGGCGGCCGCGGCGCTCGTCCCGGTGAAGAAATCCTCCGAGGCCACGGTGCCCATGAAGGGCAGCTGCATGTGCGTGTGCGGATCGATTCCGCCCGGCATCACGTAGGCGCCGCTCGCATCGATGACGCGCGCGCCGGAGACCTTCAGCTCCGGCCCGACGGCCTTGACCCGCTCGCCTTCGACGTGGACGTCGGCCCGGGCCTCGCCCTCGGCCGTGACGACGGTTCCACCTTTAACAAGGAGGGAGTTGGACATGGAAGTTTTTTCAGGGCTTGACGATCTCCGCGTACGCGTCGGGGCGACGGTCGCGGTAGAACTGCCAGGTCGCGCGGACTTCGTCGATCAAGGCCAGGTCCAGGTCGCACCAGATCAGCTCGTCCTTGTCCTCGGAAGCCTGCTTCAGGATCTGCCCGCGCGGATCGACGAAGTAGCTGGTGCCGTAGAACTTGCCGATCCCCCACGGCGCTTCGGTGCCGACGCGGTTCGAGCAGGCCATGAAGTAGCCGTTCGCCGCGGCGTGGGCCGGCTGTTCCAGCTTCCACAGATACTGCGACAGCCCCGCGACGGTCGCCGACGGATTGAAGACGATCTCGGCGCCGTTCAAGCCCAGGCAACGCGCGCCCTCGGGGAAGTGACGGTCGTAGCAGATGTACACGCCGACTTTCGCGTAGCGCGTCTGGAAGACGGGATAGCCGCCGTTGCCGGGCTTGAAGAAGAACTTTTCCCAGAACCCCGCGATCTGCGGGATGTGCTGCTTGCGGTACTTGCCGAGATACTTGCCGTCGGCGTCGATGACCGCGGCCGTGTTGTAGTAGACGCCGCTCATCTCCTTCTCGTAGACGGGCACGACCATCACCATCGCGTACTTCTTCGCGTAGGCACTCATCATCTCGACGGTCGGACCGGGAACGGACTCGGCCGCCTGGTACCAGCGCGCGTCCTGGCTCGGGCAGAAGTACGGGCCGTTGAAAATTTCCTGGAGACCGAGGATCTGCACGCCCGCCTTGCCCGCCTGCTCGATCAAGGGCAGGTGCTTGTCGACCATCGCCTTCTGGATGTCGGCGACGGGCCGGCTCTCGTCATTGAGAGCGTTGGAGCACTGGATCAGACCGGCGCGCAGGAGCTTGCTCATGGATGAACCTCAGTGCGCGCCCTTCTTGGGCCGCAGGACCTTGCCTTCGTTCACGTGCTCGTTCCAGGTGGCGGGCTCGAAGCCGTTGTCGACCTCGACCATGTCGATGCAGCCCTCCACCGGGCAGACGATCTGGCACAGATTGCAGCCGACGCATTCCGCTTCGTCGATGAGCGGAACGCGCGAGCCGCCCGGATCGGGGTGGATGCACTGGTGCGCGGCATCGTCGCACACGACCATGCACAGTTGACAGCCGATGCACTTGTCGGCGTGAATTTTCGCGACCGTCTCGTAGTTGAGGTCGAGGTCGCCCCACTCGGAGAAGCTCGGGATCGCCTTGCCGATCATCGCGTCCATGGTCGCGAAGCCGTGGGTGCGCATGTACTCGGTGAGACCTTCGTTCATGTCCTCGACGATGCGGAAGCCGCGCAGCATGACTTCGGTGCAGACTTGCACGGAGCTCGCGCCGAGCAGGAAGAACTCGACCGCGTCGCGCCAGTTCGAGATCCCGCCGATGCCGCTGATCGGAAGCCCGAAGTCCTTGTCGCGAGCGAGGGCGGCGACCATGTGCAGGGCGATCGGCTTGACCGCGGCGCCGCAGTAGCCGCCGTTGGTCGAGAGCGCGCCGACGCGCGGCTCGAGGACCATGCGATCGATGTCGACGCCGATGATGCTCTTGATCGTGTTGATCAGGCTGACGCCGTTCGCTCCGCCGCGTTTCGCCGCGTGGCCGTGGGGCAGGATGTCCGAGACGTTGGGCGTGAGCTTGACGAGCACCGGGACGGTCGAGAATTCGGCGGCCCAGGCAGTGATCCGCTCGTTGATGCGCGGCTCCTGGCCGACCGCCGAGCCCATACCGCGCTCGCACATGCCGTGGGGACAGCCGAAATTCAATTCGATGCCGTCGGCGCCCGCGTCGATCGATTGCTTGATGATCTCGCGCCATTCGTCGCGCGTCTCGACCATCAGCGAAACGACCAGCGCATGCTTCGGGTACTTCTTCTTGGTCTCGTAGATCTCGCGCAGATTGACCGCGAGCGTGCGATCGGTGATCAGCTCGATGTTGTTGAAGCCCGCGGCCTGCACGCCGCGGATCTTCGTCGAGCCGAAGCGGCTCGAGACGTTCTGGATCGGCGTGCCCAGCGTCTTCCACACCGCTCCGCCCCAGCCGAGGTCGAAGGCGCGCTGGACCTGCGCTCCGGAATTGGCCGGCGGCGCCGAGGCGAGCCAGAAGGGATTGGGCGAGGTGATCCCCGCGCAGCTCGTCGACAGATCAGGCATGGGAGCCTCGTCGAAGGTGAGCGTCGATCGCGCGCGCGGCGCGCTTGCCTTCCGCTGCCGCGTTGACGACTTCCTTGCCGCCGTTCGCGCAATCGCCGCCGGCGAACCAGCCCTTGCGGCCGGTCGCGCCGGTTTCGTCGGTGACCACGCGTCCAGCGTCGATTGCTATCCCAGAGAGTTCCGCGAGGGCCTGGCCAAGCTTGGATTGTCCGATCGCGACCAGGACTAGGTCGGCGGCGAGCGTGAATTCGCTGCCGGCGATCGGGCGTTTGGCGTCGTCGAGCCGCTGGCAGCGCACACGCTCGACCCTGCCCGCTCCTTCGAATGCAATCGGGATCGCCTGCCACTCGGCGCGCGCGCCTTCGACTTGCGCTGCGCTCCATTCATGGCGGTAGCCGCTCATTTTCGCTTCGCTGCCGCGGTAGACCATGGTGACTCGCGCCACGCTGAGTCCGCGGGCTTCGCGCAGAGCATCGAGCGCCGTGTTGCCGCCGCCGATGACCACGCAATCCCGGATGCTCGACGTCGCCACGCGGCCGAGCTTCATGCGTTCGATCCAATCGACCGCGCCATGGATGCCGGGCAGGTCCGCGCCGGGAATCTCGAGTCGCGTGTCGCTCCCCAGGCCCGCGCCGAAGAAAACCGCCTGGTAGCGCTGCTCGAGCTCGTGCAGCGTGATGTCGCGGCCGACCTCGACGCCGGTCTCGACCTCGATGCCGCCGATGCGCAGGACCCACTCGACTTCTTCGGCGCTGCGGTCGGCCTTCATTTTATAAGGAGCGACCCCGCTGGTGTTCAGCCCGCCGAGCGTGGAGCGCTTCTCGTAGATGGTGCAGCGGTGTCCGAGGCGGCGCAGCTCGTGGGCGCAGGCGAGGCTCGCTGGCCCGCCGCCGATCAACGCCACGCTGCGCTGCGAATCCCGACCCGCTTCGAAGTAGCGCGTGCCCTTCTCGAAAGCCTTGTCCGTCGAGTAGCGCTGCAGCTTGCCGATCTGGATCGGCGGCTGGTCCATGCGGTTGTAGACGCAGTCGCCGACGCACAGCACCTCGACCGGGCACACGCGCGCGCACGAGTAGCCGAGCAAGTTCTGTTCGAAGATGGTGCGCGCCGATCCGC